>JAQUEL010000008.1 GCA_028685295.1 bacterium | reverse complement strand
ACTACGGCCTGATGGATTACCTGCTGTGGTATAATACGGAGAAGCCCCATCGGGGCTTGCCGGACAAGCAGCCTCCACTGCGCTATCTGCTTGCTTCTGCCGGCTTGGAATTACAACAGTCCAATATATTATGGACCTCTACATCACCTTGACTCACTGTCCGAATTTTGGGGTACACTATAATCTTTATTGTCCGACCAAAGGTTTCTAATAACCATCGCAATTGTCTGTGCAAGCTGTCTTCCTCCCTCCGGTCCGACATGATTGCTGGCCGGAACAGACCCATAGCCACCACCCAATACCGAACGCTGGCTGGGAACATACGTACCTTGACCGGCAAGCTGTATAAGAAATGTCTGAACTGCTTGGCTACGAGCCTTGATATAGATGCCGAAATCAAGATAATATTCAAAAGGAGTTGTTGTAAAAACAACCTCCCCTAATCGAATAACATGGATCTCCACCGGTAGCTTTTTTTGGCGCTTCTGTGCTTCGAACCTTTCAACTACACCCTGATACCATTTCATACGCCTATAAGCGTAGGTAACGGCAAAATACCAGCGCGGCTTTTCTCGTATTTCAGGATTGATCTCTAATTCCTTCTTCGCTTTCCGATATTGTTTACTAAACTTATCGGCCTCCATTCTGGCAAATTCAGCGTCGCTTTTAGTCAATACATTTAATGCCAGGTCCACCATTTCTACATGGTGCATCAAAACGGGAGCATCGTCAAACTCGGTCTCTAAACAATTTAGCACAGTTGTAACAGCATCAGCAATGCGAAGAGCGATCTCTTGACGAAGGGTACATTTTTTCAGCCTAAGCATGCGTTCTTCTGCCAGCCTGTTGAAAATAATATGAGGCGACTGATCACCGGCCGCGCTGCATTGGGCCAGAATAAATAAGTCCTCCCCGAAGCGGTGTCGCAGTTCCGCCCGGGTCTCGCACCAGTAATCGGCACTTAAAAGATACTCTTCCTCGCTTACCTGAGATGGACAAGGAACATTAATTACCAGTCCGGTCAACACACCTTTGAGGTTGCGCGTGGCCAAAACGCCGATGCTATGATCTTCGTAACCCTCGATATGGCTGAATAGAGAGGTATCGGTATTGCCATACATTGTGGAGTTGCCATCAACATCCACCCAGCGGCGGTTATGCCCGATGACGGCATAGCCCTGCCCAAAGGCGATCTTACCCGGCACCCGGGTTTCCCAGGCTTTAGCCGCCGCTTCAACAATGCGTTCAGTAGCAAAGTGAACATATTCCTCAATCGGCATAACGTCGAGATCGATACCGGTTTCGCTAAAGGGACATTCAACGCGAAACTCAGGGCCGGTATGCGTATGTGTAGCATGAAGAACAACCTTCATCGGATCTATATCAGGGTGGATCGCAGCTAGACGCAAGCGAACATCATCACGCAGAACATCAGGGATACAGACGCAATCACAGCTCACCATCACCAAATGTTCTCTCTCCAACTGCAAAACCAACACGGTTGCAGTAATAGCATCGGCTACTCCCTCGGAAACCCGAGCATGAAACTGCCCGGAGATCAATACAGGCTTATCCGGCGTTATATCCGCTCTGCCCCATCCAATCAACAATCTATTTTCATGCATATCCTTCCTCCTTTCAGCTATTAAATTCCTTCTTTGTTATCAGCAACGCTCTTCTCCACTGCAGCTATCATCTTCTCCAGTTCTATACCGCGCTTAATGGATGGCTGGAAGGGTTGCTCAACATGATGGGCAGAGATAAAGCTATAGAGGCAATGCAAATGGCCCCGTAGCCAGCCGATGGAGAATTTGGAGCCGGGAAAGAGAGCTGGAGATTCATATCTTTGCACGCAATGTATCCTCTTGAAGCCGGAAAGCCCTCCCAGCGGAGCCTCTGGGTCGGAAGAACTGAAGAAATCGAGATAGTTTGGTTCCATCAGATTGAAGCGCAGTGCTCCCCGGCTGCCGTGGATCTCAAAACGAAGTTCGTCCTGACAGCCGGTAGCTATCTTGGAAGCTTCGATGCTCCCAATAGCGCCGCCATCCAGCATGACAGCCATAAGAGTCATGTCATCGGTATCCTGCCGAGCCATAACCGCTGGATCTCTATGGGAAGGACGATTGGCATACAGGGTCTTCTGTAGAGCATATATCCGGGATAATGGAGCATTGCACAGCCAAGTCAGAAGATCGATAATATGAGTGCCCATATCGCAGAGCACGCCTCCGCCGGCGGCCCTGGTATCTTTCCAGTGCATCGGCTTGCCCTCGGCTACATTGCCGGAGTGAAGATAGGCGGCCCTAAAGCTGATTATCTTGCCTATCTCGTCAGCCTCTACCAGTTGCCTGGCACGCATAGTAGCCGGATAAAAGCGATACTGCAACGCCATCTGGCCTAGGCTGTCAGGGTCTTTCAATTCTTTCTCCAGTTGTATGGCTTCTTCCAGATTCCCGGTCAGCGGTTTGTCACAATAGACAACTTTGCCGGCTTTAGCAGCAGCTTGGAGAGCCTCTTTATGTACGTTGTTGGGCAAGGCAATGTCAATAATATCGATCCCTGGGTCGTCTATCATAGTCTGAAAATCGGCGTAGGCTCGCATAAAGCCTAGTTCTTCCCGGGCATTCCGGGCTGCTTCCAGACTTGAGGTGCAGATGCCCTTAAGACAGCATTTGTAGTCACGTCCGGCATAGAAGTAGGGCAATGAATTCCAGCACCAGGCATGAGTACGTCCCATGAATCCGGCTCCTATCAGGCCAACATTATATATCTTCATATTAATAGCCTAATTCCTTCTCTGTTTCATAGATGGCTTCTTCCACTATATCCATACCTTTGGCGGCAACCTCTTTATCCATAATGATTGACGGCGACAGCCTCAGGATATGCCCGGCCGGCACCCAGGCCAGTCCTTTTCTAAAGGCTTTGGCATAGACCATCTTTCCCGCTTCATCAAAGGGCTCTTTGCTCTGCTGATCTCTGACCATCTCTATGCCCAGCAGACATCCTTTGGCTCTGACATCGCCTATTATCTTATGTTCTCTCTTCATCTTCTCCATTCGCTTGATAAAGTAATCCTCCAGCCTGAGGGCGTTCTCCAACAGGCACTCTTCTTCTATCACCTCAATGGAAGCCAGGGCAGCGGCACAAGCCATGGGGTTGCCGCCATAGCTGGTAGAGGCGGAGATCTTCTCGAAGGCATCCTTAATCCTCTCATCGGCTACCATGGCCGTTACCGGAAAACCGTTGCCAAAGCCCTTACCCAAGGTGCTGATATCAGCCGTCACATCCCAATGTTCCATGGCTAGATACTTGCCGGTACGACCCATACCAGTGAGTACTTCATCAGCTATAAGCAACATATCATGCTTTTGACAGAACTTTTTAAGCTTAGAATAAAAGTCATCCGGTGGAATCACCGAACCGCCCCATCCCTGAATGGGTTCGGCAATAAAAGCTGCCACCTGCCCTGTAGTGGCATTGGCCAGAAAATATTCATAGTAATCAATGTAAGCATCTGTATCTATGCTGCCATCCGTTCTCTTGAATAGCGGGCGATAAGGATAAGGCTTGGGTACCATGTAAAAGCCTTGCGCTCTACCTGCCCCATTGGCGCTGTTCATTTTAGCCAAACTGACGGCATGCCCGGTTTTGCCATGAAAATCCATCATAAAGCCAAGAAATTCATGCTTGCCGGTATAAGCCCTGGCAGCCCGTAACGCCGCTTCCACAGCGGTAGCGCCGGAATCATAAAGCTGGATACCGTTGATGCCTTCCGGCAGAATTCGCACCATCTTTTCCAGTAATTCAACCTTCACCGGAGTAGTAAAGTCGTGACAATTCATCATAGTTCGAGCCGCCCGCGCCACCGCTTCGGAAATTTTGGGATGGCAATGTCCCAGCGTAGTTACATATATGCCGGAAGAAAAATCAATATAACGATTGCCGTCCACGTCGGTCAGAACGACGCCGAAGCCTTCTTTGAAGCATACCGGATGTAATTTAACCTGCGACGATAGCCCCTTGATGATACCAGCAGCCCTGGCGTGCAAGCGCCGTGACTCCGGCCCGGGACTTCCCGTTTTCATCTTCGGCAGTTGTGAGAAATCATATCCCTCTTTCCACCATGGCAATCTTTTCGACATAATTAGTACTCTTCCTTCCCGAAATCTTTCTCTGTTTCGAATACAAAAATACCTTTGACAGCCTCTAATTCAGCGATTATTCCCGGCCAGTCCGGCAGACCGCTAAGAGCGTCGAGTCCATAGAGATTATCCCGACCAGCCAGCATGGCACAGCCAGCAGCTTCTTCTATCCGCATCCCTTCAAGCAGTCCGGCCAGCAGCCCGGCTACGGCACAGTCTCCGGCTCCAGTGGCGTTGATTTGGCGGCGCAGATCTACCGGCATGGCCGATGCCCACAGGCGTCGCCGGCTCCAGTTGCCGCTTTTTAGTTTCAGTTTGGCAGCGGCCTTCCAATTATCTATATCTCCTGTTTGCAGATAGGCCCCTCGCGATCCAGCTGTTATCATCAGCACTTTTACCCCCAAGCCGATAATCTTATCTCCTAATTCGCTATACCAGCTTAAGGGTATGGCTTCCAGAATATCGTGGCTGCCGTAATCAGCCTGTAATTGCGCGTAACGGTCCGGCCTCATGGTATAAAGAAGTTCTTCGATGCTCGGCACGAAGATATCCACGGCCGGCAACACCTGTTCCATAAATGCAGGCCAGTCAATCCGTCCGGCCGGGCTGCCGGCATCCGGCAGAGTCATATCCAGAGAGACAATCGTTTCTACCTCCTGCACCCGCCGGAAGATAGAGCTCAGTTCGATTCCGCCATCGGAATATAAGCACGGCATCAGCGGTGGATAACCGAAGTGGAAGATACGGCTTTTCTCTACAGCCAGCCAATCAATATCTTCAGTGCCGAAGACAGCGTTACAGCCAACGTGTTCAAGAAAGATCCTATCCAGCCCGGGAGGGGCTATAACTACTCCGTAGGCAGTGGCAGCCCGGTCAGTCTGCCTAATACCTTCGGCAACGCCTTGTCGTTGTAAATGCCGGATGATAAAATCTCCTAATAGGTCATAGCCTACCAAACCATTCAAGTAAACGACACGCCTGAAGCGCTGCAGAGCCAGGCCGGTATTGGCTACAGCACCTCCCGGCGTTATCTCCATTTCAGCCATTTCAATAAGGTGTCCTGGCTGCAGCAGCTCACTGAAGGAGGAAAAGCAAAGCCGCTCATGCCAAGCCGGCGTCAGATCAACACTGATATAGCCGGCCACCGTAACGTCATAAGATATAAGCTTTTCGGGAAGAATAGCGTTTGCCATATTTACCAGGCCGTCGCTAGTTTTCATCACAGCACCTCAACGTTAAGTAAGCGGCAAAGATCTGTCAGTTCTCTACAGTTGTCACCATAAGAAAGGATATAATGTTGCCCTGCAACCTGCTGAACAAACTCCTCAACGGCGCTGTCCAGTTCTACCTGTAAACTGGGTAATTGTGGTGCCGGAGGCGCCCAACCGGCCTCCTCCCAGGATTGCGGCCGCTTTGCAATGCCTGTGGCCAGATGTAAACTGTAGGCGCCATTTGTACAAAGCAGGCGGGCTAGGGTAACTCGTCCGGTACGCACCTGAGAGATGTTCAACAAGCCCTGACCCAGATGACCGAAAGCGGTAGGCAATACCCTGATCGGGCCGTCAGTTATCTCAGCTGGGATATAATCCGGCACGCCGATCAGCACGCCTCGACGACTGAATTCATAGATCTCCATGTAAGCAGCAATCTGGCCGGTAACGTATCCAGTCATCAACTGAGTAATGGCCCCTGGAACATCGTTCTCCGGTATGGTGTACAACCCGTCCTCGCTCAGCAGCATAAAGACCGGAGCAGGTGGAAAGCCGAGTAGCTTTTTAACGCCGTCAACGTCTATCAGCGAAAGGGCTTCATAACCACGCTCGGCAGCTTTGCTTTTGACAGCCAGATAGAGCTCTGCAGCTTTGATCAGGCTAGCTTCATCTGCCGGCTGAACAAACTGCCAGCTCTCTTTCATACGTTGCACCGTTGCCTTTACATCGGCGACGTCCAGGCTCTGTCCTCTTTGCACCATCTCCAGCATTTCAAAGCTCTCTATCTCCGGTCCGATACTTCGACGTAAACTAATGCCATCATGCAACGTGGCGTAAAGATTCATATCCCGGCAACCCATCGTACCCACTCGGGCATGACGCAGGCGGGCAGCGGCCTGAGCCGCCCGGGCGAAGGAGAGAATAGGCCGATCGTCCGGCTCCCGGTCCATATAATCTACGACGTATTTAAACCGAATCCCCATATCCTGCATAGTCCGACGCAAAGCGGTTGTGCCTGCCTGTGCAGCTGTGGTCACAAAGCGTTCTCCCTGCTGCCAGCCGCTCAGGCCCCAAAGCAGCATAGGTTTGTGCGACCAGCCATCTATCAAGCGCATCACCGTATGTGACGGTATCCAGCCGGCAATGCAGATTATCAATAGATCAAACTCCTGGCCTGCCAAATCCAGCCTAGCCCGCTCCACCTCCCGGCCGGCTGGGTCATCGCTGACCGGGTCGGTGCGCACTACTTCCAAACCCAGTCCGGCCAAACGTTTTTCAGCTGACAGACACTTTTCTTCGATGATATCGCGCGGCGTATTGATCTCGCCGAAGCCGACGAAGCAGACTCGTATCGGTGGAGTTTGCATAATCTCGCCCTTCCTTCAGTTCATCTAGGAGATAAGGACGGCTATAACCGTCGTCTCATGCCAAATTAAGTTTATTCATATCCAAAACTTCAGATAGTTGCTCAAATTCAATCCGCCATTCTCTGCTCTCATCTGTAAAATTAAGTTTTATGCGAACCACCAGCGAATTATCCCGAGCATCCTTACTGATGTAGCAGTCCTCTATATTTTTGACACACAGGTTATCGGGCACATGAATATAAAGACTACCCTCTTCTCCAGCAGGCCGGATGGCCCGGCCGCTCAGAACCATATTCTTCTCGTTCCAATCTACTTGCGCCAGTTCCATCTCACCCATTAACAAGTGCATGTCCGTGGCTAAAATTACAGGACGGTCTATATACTCGGCCAATCGATATACCCCTACCGTAAGAGGAGGAAGGGAAAGGTGCAATGTTTCGGAAATTCGCCCCATATACTCTTCGTTCCAGAATTCCCAAAGCAGATACTGCTTTGCCGAATCAAGCTTCAATCTATGCAAATCCAATTCCACCTCTTTATACTTTTGACTGAAGTTATAACAGGCTACTACATCATAAGTGCCCCAGGGCTTCTCTATCTTACGATGGAAAATAGATGGACAGGTATTATTGCAACGATCGAAAAGATCCACTGGGAAAGCCGCTATAGGGCTTCTCGGCAGCGTCTTCTTAATCAGTTCAAGCCGTCCTTCTGAAATATGACGAATATCGTCGCCGAGCATACTGGAACTGCCTGTAAAGGCATGAATAGTGGCGTTGATTCGGGCATGCGACAAAGGAATCGGCTTGTCTACCGTCAGCACATTACCGGCATCGTTCTGATACAGCTTTCCATGGGTGTAATAAGAGGATGCCTGATTGGTCAGAGCCCACTGCGGCCCGGTCCAGAACTCCATATTATTGATTACATAACTGGCAGGGTAAAAAAAAGAGTTTGGTCTGATCTGCCGGCCTTCTCCAAAATCATTGCCGGTTCTAACGGCATCCAACAGTCCGGCATTATGAATCGTCGGCCCTGTGCTGCCCAGGATAAAGGTCTCCTCTCCGGCAGCTTGGCGGATCTCCTGCATAAAAGCAGTGTAGATCTCCGGTCCGGCAATCTTCAATTCATCGCAATGCTTTGAATAGGGAAAGCGGCTGATATTACCTGCTCCCGCCTCAAGGAAATCCAGCATATAGTAACGTACTCCCCATTTCCGATATGTCTCGAAAACCTTACGGATAAACTTCAGGTTATCCGGGTGACTTGGATCCAGGGCATAAAGCTCAGGGCGCTTCTCCAAAGGAAGCTTGCCGGCATCACCATGCGCCCACCTGTGATAAGCCACTATCAGCTCTCCGTCAGAGCCTTTAAGCAGTGCTCCCTTAGCCTTAAGCTCTTTTATCAACCGCTTCAAAGCCGAACTTATGTAAAACGGACCACACCAAAGACCGAGTTTAAAATTTCTGCGGCGAAGTTCTTTGATTAGCTGCTCGCTACCAGATGGTAAATTATTCCTATTCCAGGCCAGCCAATCACCGGGATTTCCTCCCTCCAGATTGGCAATGCTTATCCAGCAGTATTCAAATCCGAAACCCTTAAGACGTTTATTGACAGCATCAACATTTCCAATGGCAATCGCTTCCGTACTCTCTTTCGCATTACCACGGACCCAGGCCCCTCCGATCCAGCCGAGTACAGGCTTACTTATAAATTTGGGATGGTATACGTCAGCTACATTATCAGCCCAATCTTCGAGCAATTGATAAGGATCAGTGCTGAAGGCAAGATTGAACTTCTCCGTTTCGATCCTCTCTCCAGGAATCAGGTGGAAACCTGCCAGGTCACAGTACGCAGTCAGATTTCTTATCCCCGCCAGATTGTCATAGTCATAAATGACTTTCGTTGCCATACTTTGGAATGATATAAAACCTATCAACATAGCTTGCTGACGACTGCGATTGAAAAGAAGCATTTTTATGTTGCTTTCGCGATCAGCATCCGAAGATTTTATTAGTTGTACGTCTCGAAGGTGTTGTCCTGAAGGTAACATCAATTGCACGATATCCTCTTCGGGCTTGCCGAAGTTTACGATATCCGCCGCTTTGCATATATTGACTCTGCCCAGGCTGGCCGGCTTAGCGCCGCTATTACGGATTACCGAAGTGATACCAATCCCATTATCAGGACTGGTATCGAAATCAATCACCCATTCAAGGCCGGCCTCTACCAAATCTATCCGGCAGAGAAAGCCCTTCTTTGTTTCCGTCACACTGTGCCTTCCAAACCGTTCCACCCCATCGGCTTCAAGCGATACTTGCCATTGGAACAGCGATACCCCGCCTTTTTCAAGAATGAAGGCAGCTTTATCATGATCATAGCGTAACAGCATGAGATGACCTCCATCAATAATTAAATCTATCGGTTAACAATGTTTATTTAGCTTTATATCATCCGTTATCAGGCAGACCTCTTTCATGCTCATAACTCTGACCAGCCCCTTGCTGCCGTATTTTGCACTGTCGGCCAGAAGAAAACTTTGAGATGAATTTTTATGCATCACCTTGATTGTTTCAGCCGATTTATGATCTGCAGTGTAGAAACTATCGTTATCGAAGGCATCACAACCGAAAAAGGCCTTGTTCACATAAATATCCTTGAGATTGCTCAATGTTAAAGCTCCGTAGAGATCGGGTGAAACAGTGTTCAATTCCCCTCCCGGAACAATAATTCTGTAATTATCCCGGTACAGGCTATCCATGACTATCACCAAATTATTAGTAACTATAGTCAACGATATTTCGGCGGGTAATTCCAAAAAGGCAGCTCTGGCAGTAGTACCTGTATCAAAAAAAACAGAATCACCGTTCTCTATCAAAGCTGCAGCCTTCTTTGCTACCTTTGTCTTAAGATCGACATCCTTCTGTTCTTTCTCTATATAGCTGAACTCTCTATCTATCAAACGTGTCTTGACAGCACCGCCGTGTGTCCTGATAAGCAGGTTCTGTAGCGCTAATTCTTCCAGATCTCGCCTGATAGTGATAGGATCAACGCTGAATTCTACAGCCAGGGCTTTAACATGCACCTTCCCCATTTCATCGAGAAGAGCTAATATCTTATCCTGGCGTAATTGCTTGAAATCACGCAAACCATTATTAACTGCCTTGTTGTTCGATGTATTGTTTATGTTCATAACGAACATTATAACACATTCCTGCCGACCGTCAAGCAATTATACGGCTCAGCGGTAAGGGGCCGATGACGGCAATATGGAACGTCGGATACGCGCATGGCAAAAATAAGGCGGATTGAGAAAACATGCCACTAGCTTAACGATATATACGATATCTCATAACTTCCTGGCCAGAGTTGCCGCGTAGACTGCGGATGCCCCGGCCTTGAGCAGACATGCGGAGCACTCATGAATGGTAGCGCCGGTGGTCATGACGTCGTCTACCAATAAAACCCTTTCCCCGCCTTGCAATGCTTCCGGCAATGGACTGAAGGCCTGCCTGAGGTTGGCGTGCCGTTCCTTCCTGTTCAGGGTATGTTGCGGCAGGGACGGCTTTACTCTGGTCAGAGTACGCTTATACGGCAGCTTGCCACTGATAGTACAGAGGGCTTGGGCCAGTAGTTCGGCCTGATTGTAACCGCGCTCTTGCAAACGTTCTGCGTGCAACGGCACGGAGGTAACCAGATCGATCTTTGCTTCTGATAGATAATCTTCCAGAAACTCAGCCAGATAGCGTCCCAGCGGGCCGGCCAGCTCCGGATGCTTGCAGTATTTAAATTTATGAATAAGCTCCCGCCAGCGTTCTGCGTAAGGAGCCGCTGCCAATGCCGAAGAATAGGGCGGATTATCTTTCCGGCAATGTGGACAGAGTGTGCCGTCGCCAGGCAAGCCGCAGCCGGGACAGGGCATCCCTTCCAGCCGAGGCAGCTTCATCAAACAACTGCGGCATAATGTCTCTCCAGCTCGCCCGCATAAAAGGCACACGGAAGGGAAGAGGAGGGATAGAATCCCTCCCCATAGTGTGGCAATTATTTCCGCAAGGCTCACAACCCTGCCTGTCGCCTCAATTCGGCGGCTCTGTCGGTACGCTCCCAGGGCAGGTCCAGGTCGGGACGGCCGAAGTGCCCATAGGCTGCCGTTTGCCTGTAAATCGGGCGTCTCAAGTCCAGCTCTTTGATAATCATTCCCGGCCGCAAATCAAAGTTGCTCTCTATCAGGGCGGCAATGTGGGAATCATCTATGGCCCCGGTGCCGAAGGTATCTACCATGATGGAAAGAGGCCTGGCTATACCGATGGCATAGGCCAGTTGAACTTCACAGCGTTCTGCCAGCCTGGCAGCCACCACATTCTTGGCAGCCCAGCGGGCGGCATATCCGGCTGAACGATCTACCTTGGTGGGGTCCTTGCCGGAGAAGGCTCCGCCGCCGTGTCGGGCCATACCGCCATAAGTATCAATGATAATCTTTCGCCCGGTCAGGCCGGTATCGCCCTGCGGGCCGCCGATAACAAAGCGTCCTGTAGGATTGATATAGTATTTGATGCTCTTTGAGATCATTTCCTTCGGCAGTACTGGATTAATGACGTTCTCTATAACGTCATCCCGGATTTTCTCCCAGCTCTCCTTAGGACAGTGCTGAGCGGCTATGAGCACGGAATCGATCTCTACCGGACGATGGTTCTCATAACGAATAGTAATTTGGGATTTGCCGTCCGGGCGCAAGTAGGGCATAGTGCCGTCTTTACGCACCTCTGCCAGGCGTTGAGCCAGCTTATGCGCCAGGCTGATGGGCATGGGCATCAGCTCTTCTGTTTCATTGGTGGCATAGCCGAACATCAACCCCTGATCCCCGGCCCCCAGAGCTTCCAGATCTTCATGCACCACCTCGCCGCCCTTGGCTTCAAAAGATTTATCTACACCCATGGCAATATCGGTGGATTGCTCCTTGATGGATACCAGAACTCCACAGGTTTCATTATCAAAGCCATATTTGGCTCTGGTATAGCCTATCTCGCCGATGGTACGCCGAACAATCTCGGGTATATCCACATAGCAACCGGTGGTAATTTCCCCGGCAACCATTACCAATCCGGTGGTCAGCAAGGTCTCACAGGCCACTCTGGCCAAGGGATCCTTAGCTATAATTGCATCCAAAACAGTATCCGATATCTGATCGGCCATTTTATCCGGATGGCCCTCCGTTACTGATTCGGAAGTAAAGAGATAACAACCTTTAGATGATATATCCATTTGCTTTAAGCCTCCTGTTTAGGTGTTCCGGTTCTGTTGATTATGTTCCCATTTCCCAGGCTGCCAGATAGGCAACCTGTTCTTCTGTCAGAGTATCAATTTTTATGCCCATGGCCGCCAGCTTCAGCTCTGCTATGCGACGGTCGATCTTCTCAGGAACAATATAGACTCCCGGTTCCAGCTTGTTCCCATTGCTGACCATATAGGCGGCGGCCAGAGCCTGATTGGCAAAGCTCATATCCATAACGCTGGCCGGATGTCCCTCGGCCGTAGATAGATTTACCAGGCGTCCCTCGGCCAGGAGATTGATCTTCCTACCGTCTTCCATAACATACTGCTCCATCAGCGGCCGTATCTCGCGTCGCGACACGGCCATGGCCTGCAGAGCAGGAATATCTATTTCAGCATTGAAATGACCGGAGTTAGCCACTATGGCTCCGCTTTTCATAACGGCGAAATGCTCCTCACGTATAACATTGAGATCACCGGTAACGGTAACGAAAACGTCGCCGATGGCGGCGGCTTCGATCATCGGCATAACCTGATAGCCATCCATAACCGCTTCCAGCGCCTTGAGAGGATCTATCTCCGTTACTATGACTCTGGCTCCCATACCGGAGGCACGCCCGGCCAGGCCCCGGCCGCACCAACCATAGCCGGCCACCACAAAGTTGCTGCCTGCCAGCAGATAGTTAGTGGCTCGCAGAATGCCGTCCACAGTGCTCTGGCCAGTGCCGTAGCGGTTATCGAAAAAGTGCTTGGTCATGGCGTCGTTGACGGCGATTATCGGATATTTCAACACTCCGCTTTTAGCCATGCTGCGCAGACGTATGACGCCGGTGGTAGTCTCTTCAGTACCGCCGATAATACTCTTCAAAAGTTCGCTCCTGTGAGCGTGCAGCGTGGAAACCAGATCAGCCCCGTCATCCATGGTCATTTGAGGCTCGACATCCAGAATCGCCTCGATATGGCTATAATAAGTCTCGTTATCCTCTCCCTTGATCGCAAAGGAAGGAATACCGTAGTCCGCCACCAGTGACGCAGCCACCTCATCCTGCGTGCTCAGGGGATTAGAGGCGCAAAGCCAAACCTCCGCTCCGCCTGCCTTGAGTGTGCGCATAAGGTTGGCTGTCTCCGAAGTAACATGTAAACAGGCTGCCAGCCGCATATCTTTCAGCGGCAGAGCGGCTTTGAACTCCTGCCTGATCAGCTGCAGTACCGGCATCTGTGAATCTGCCCATTCTATACGGCGCTTGCCCTCTGCAGCCAGTTCTATATCCTTGATATGGTAATCCATCGTACTTCTCCTATATAAAAAACTTCCTGGTCCGGCTTACTCCAGACTAACAGATAGCAGCGCACCGGGAGATTCGAAGGTGGAAAGGTGCTTAAACTCATTGAAACGGACGGCTATATCATTACAATCCAGCCGCTTTATTCTATCCAGGCTGAATTCCTCGACATTGTAAGCGGCCACTACGCTGCCGCAAATAACGGCACAACGCAGGGAATCTGTGCCGTAATCATGCTCGGAAGCAATATATCCCATAAACCCGCCGGCAAAGCTGTCACCGGCGCCGGTGGGATCTCTGACTTCCTCCAGAGGGTAGGAGGGCGCAGCAAAGAAGCCTTCATCGCATAACATCATCGAGCCGTGCTCGCCCTTTTTAATTACCACTGCCCGCAGGCCCATATTATGCAATTCTCTGGCAGCTTTGATCAAAGAAGGAGTATTACACAGCTGACGAGCCTCGGCATCATTGATAAACAGAATATCCGATCTTGAAACAACCTGCCTGAGAGCCTCCGGTTTGCCGTCTATCCAGAAATTCATGGTATCGCAGGCTATCAGTTCCGGGTTCTCCAACTGATCCAGAATATGCAGCTGAATTTCCGGGTCCATATTAGCCAGGAACACATAGGGGGCCTGACGCTGTTCCTGCCCCAGTATGGGCCTGAAATCGGCAAACACGTTAAGCTGTGTCTGCAGCGTATGAGCCAGGTTCAAATCGAAATCATAGCGTCCCGACCAGCGAAAGGTCTGCCCGTCGGCTATCTCCAGACCGGAAAGGTCTATATTTCTAGAGAAAAGAAATTCCGTATGCTGAGAGGGGAAATCCCTTCCGGCCACACCAACGATAGCCACATCGGTAAAGAAAGAAGCGGCGCAGGAGGCATACACTGCGGCACCTCCCAGGGCATCCTCTACTATGCCGAATGGTGTCCGTACCGTATCCAGAGCAATTGAGCCTATAACCAGGAGCGACATAACAACCTCACGTAAATAAATCTGAAGGCTAAAGATTGACGAAATTTACGCTCAAGCACTACTACCCTGTGCCATGGCTACATGCCTTAAGCCTCTCTCTATCTACTTGCCTTAGGAGTAAATTATTCAATAACAGGATATATTATATCATACTACCACCTTTTTAAACCGGCCTGAATGATTGCAATCCTCAATACCCTCCTTCAGCCTAAAAAGCTATTTGACTACGGTTCCGGCAGCCACCCTGGATTCCGGTCCCACTCTGTTTCCTGCATTTACCAGGCAGTCGTCTCCCAAAACAGCCATTGAGCCTATAACGGCTCTCCGGCCTACAGTGCAGTTCCGGCCCAGAACACACCCGTCAAGCCTGGCCTCCGCCTCAATATTGCAATTCTCCCAGAGTACGGAAGCGCTGATTACGGCGCCGGAAGCTATCCGACAGCCGGCACCTATAACCGTATCGGGACCTATGAATGCTCCAGTTTCCACTACTGTTCCCGGTCCCAAAATCACCGGTTCCGAAATAATGGCTCCTTCGGCGACTTTAGTCTTTCCAGAGATACCTTCATAGCCATTTACCGGGCACCTGCCCCCCAGGACATCGTAATTGGCGTCTCTGTACTGCCTGAGCGTGCCGACATCACACCAATAATCCTTAAGCGCCAATCCGTAAAACGGCGCACCTTGCTTCAATAGATCAGGAAAGACCTGACGTCCAAAATCATAAAACTCGTTCTCCGGAATATAATCCATTATCTCCGGTTCAAAAACGTAAATTCCCGTATTGGCCAGACGGCTGAAAGCCTCCTCCGGTTCCGGTTTCTCCTGAAAACGCTCAATGCGCCCATCGTCATCGATAACCACAATACCGAAATTGGAAGGGTCCTCCACTTCCGACAGGGCGATAGTAGCCAGAGCCCCGTTTTGTCGATGATGCTCCACTACCTTTGATACGGGCATGGCAGTCAGATCATCGCCGCCTATGACTATAAAGGTATCGTTAAAGAAATCTCCCACCCGGCGCAAGCCGCCGGCCGTGCCCATCAACTTTTTTTCCCGAGAATAAATCAGCTTCATCCCCAGAGAAGAACCATCTCCGAAATACTCCTCAATACTATCCTGCAGATAGTGAAGGTTTATTATAACTTCGTCCACACCCTGATCAGATAGAAGATTCAGAATATGCTCCATAACCGGCCGATTGGCGATAGGAACCATAGGTTTGGGAAGGCCGCTGGTCAGGGGATCCAGGCGTGATCCGATGCCGGCGGCCAATATCATTGCTCTCACTAAAACTTTCTCCTTTACCTTTATAAGATAGATTTCAACAAAAGACTCTCTTATCCTGCCGAATTATACATGAGAGTCGTTCTTTGCATAATACGTACCCGCCGTTACGTTAGAACCGTTACTCCCCCTATATCTGCTGCAGTGGATATAACCTGCTGCATATAGTCCAAGCTTTGGAATACCGCTGTCGCCATCTCCATACCCCCTGCCAGACGGACACTCACAGCTGAAGCCAGAGTACAGCCGGTGCCTCGGGGATTGCCGGGCAGACGCCGATGAAGATAGCGCTGAAAACCGGTGCCGTCATAGAGAATATCCATTACCTCGTCGCCGGTTGCATGTCCGCCTTTGAGCAATACTGCCTGCACTCCGTGCTTCATCAAAATGGAGATAACCTGATGCATATCATCCTCTTTCCTGATCTGCACTCCAGTCAGCCATTCAGCCTCAGGTATGTTGGGAGTAACCAGCGTCGTTAGAGGCAAAAGCCTTTGTTTGAGCATCTTTATACCCTCGCCGTCCAGCAAGCATCGTCCGGAAGTCGATAAAATCACCGGATCCAACACCAGATTTGATAAAGAGTATTCGGCAATGATATCGGCCACAGTCGATACAACAGCAGCATTCACCAGCATACCGCACTTTATTGCATCGGGACGCAAGCCCTCCTTAAGAATAGCTTCAGCCTGATCCCGTACGCCTTCTGCAGATATAGGAATTACCGAGGCCACGCCTGCCGGCCCCTGAGCCGTTACCGCCGTCACTATACCGAACAGATACCCGCCACCATCTCTAACCGCTCGTTGATCTGCTGATAATCCGCTGCCGCCACTGCTGTCTGTGCCGCCAAAAGCTAAGACTTGGGGAATACCGGACACTCTTCGCCTCCTGCATCAGGCTTCACCAAAGAAACGCCTTGATAGTAATGCTTCAGTATAGCATCGTACTTCCAGCCGGCACGCGCCAATCCATCAGCTCCAGTCTGACAAAGGCCCACGCCATGTCCCCAGCCGCCGCCTTCAAAGCCGAAAGCACGGGCGCGACCTTCCTTATCATATACAGTTCTAATAATAAAGAGGGTGCTCTTAAGTCCTCCTAAAAAGGACCGTATCCGGTCACGCTCCACCTTATAATTACCGTTATTGCAGACTACCTCCACAGCGGTAGCCCTTCCGGCCGGACTGCGTTCCGTTACCCGGATATCCATCAGTTTTCCCGTTCCGTTACGCCCTGATAACAGCGGCACCTTATCTCTCAGCAGCTTCTCCGCTTGGGGCATAGTCAGAACCTGACGCCAGCGGTAAACTCTGGAACGACGACAGAGAGCCTGCGGGTAATCTGAGAGCCAGGGCCCGATAAGAACGAATTCACGATAAAGGGAATCGAGAGGAAATTTTAAAGAAGCCGGATCGTCGGTACTGCAGGGAACCGCTTTAAGATAGGGCACTTCCCCTGCCCAGACGTTGGCGGCATCCTCCGTATAGCCGCCACAGGAAGCGTGGAAGACACTATCTATCGGCTGCCCGTTCCAGGCCAGGATCTCTCCCGCTGTTTCACGCACAGCCCTGATACCATTGGGGTGTTCACGGTCCAGCCCACCATAAACCTGGCAATGTACGTCGCTGCAAAGATTGAAGCCCTCCACCTGATGCTTGCCGGCATTCTTCAAGGCATAGGTGCGGGCCACCACCGCCTGGGCTTTGAGGGCCTCAGCACTCCAGCCTGCCGGCATCTCGCAGTTGATGACACCATAAAGATACTGCTCCAACGGCAGTACATTTATAATAGCCAACTGTCCCTTTCCGTTCAACCGGACCTCCGCCAAACCACGATAGCGCTTGCCGGCATAAACCATTACCTGGTTAGGACCGCCCGGAAGCAGACGAAAGGGACCGCTCCTGCTGCAGATTCCGGCTGCGGATACACTCTTGATAATTGCTCCTTCGGTGCTTATGCCGCCTTCTGCATTTGCATCTGCTGAAGCCTCTGTCGCCATTACAGCCTGAAAAGTGATCTCTCCCCTGCCACTCAGCACAGGATCCTGATTGATACTGTCATAAAGACGCCAATCTGAAGCGGATAATGTTACGCTCGACAAATTCTTGCCTAATCCGATTCTTATCATACGCTCAGGCTCGGAAAAACCGGCAGCTGCTGTAGATAGGATCGTGCCTGCAACAGCCAGAGCAGTTACCACCATTCTTATATTTATTTCCCGTCGATATGAAACCCCCGTATATATGATAACGCCCAAAAGATATAAGACACCCCACCTCCATGCAGCACCGCTAAGTAACTCTATCATTATTGCAGCCGTTAGAATAATATGGGCTCTATATCGCATCGGTTCGATCTCCGCTTTAGCATCATTGCCGGTCAATACAAGAGATTATACCTCTATACCCCAAAGATGACAAAAGAGGCTCAATTTGCAAAATAACAGTTCCGCCCCCTATTCCTTGTATTCCTTGTCGTTTCTTTAAACAGCTCGTCCAGCCCAGGTTTGGCCATACGGCTATTCTGCTATGCCTTGCTTCAAATCGCAAAACCTGGCCCCTAAGCTCCCGACATTCGAGTAAATATCAGATAATGCTGTTGGATTTTACAAACTCCAGCAGCCAGTCAATCCTGGTATATGCCAGGCAGGTAACCGTATCGGCTGCTCCATAGTAGACGGCTATCCGCCCGGTTGCTTTATCATGGAGCGCAGCGCAGGGGAAGACGACATTGGGCACATCGCCTACGCACTCATAGAGTGTCTGTGGTGATAAGATATACGGAGCCGTTCTATGAATAAGCTTCCATGGCTCTTCCAAATCCAGCAAAGCAGCCCCGGTACTATATACAAAGCCGTTACAAGAATTCAAAACTCCATGATATATCAGCAGCCAGCCCTCTTCCGTCTCTATAGGCACGGGACCGGCTCCTATTTTGGTGCTTTGCCACCCCTCTCCTACGGGACCCATGACAAAACGGTGTCGCCCCCAGTAAATCATATCGGGGCTTTCGCTGTAGAAGATATCCCCGAAACGGGTATGCCCCGTATCGCTGGGGCGGCTCAGCATGGCAAACTTGCCTTTGATCTTGCGTGGAAACAGAACTCCATTCCTGTTATAGGGCAGAAAGGCATTCTCCAGCAGACGACAGCGCTTGAAATCATAAGTATAGCCTATGGCTATGGTTGGCCCGTGATATCCGTTGCACCATGTTATATAGTAGCGATCTTCCAGCCGGCAAACCCTTGGATCATACGCATATTGAAATTTTCCTATTTCTTCGTCTTCAGATTCAAAAACTATAGGCTGTGGTTCTATCTCCCAGGCTATACCATCTCTGCTTCTGCCGAAATGCAATCGCATGTCGCGCTTCTTATCGTCACAGCGAAAGACTCCTGCATACCCATCCCTAAAAGGAACAACGGCACTGTTGAAGATGCTGTTGGAGACTGGTATAAGGTCTCGGGGAATTACCGGATTACGTTCTGAACGCCACATGATATCGGAGCACCCCTGCGGCCGCTCCTCCCAGGGTATGGCAACACTCTTTTGCCTAGGTGCAATAATATTGTCGTTCATAATTCATATTACCTCTTTTCGATAAAATGCATCCCTTCTCTTTTTAAATTATCCGCGGTTTGCTTTGCGCTCTGTTTTCCCAGTAAAAACAGATCCATCTCCGGTTTATACACAGAGGTGATATACTCATTGAACCAGGCGATCTTAGGAACAGGTCTGGCAGTATGCAAAGCATCGGCATAAATACCTATATGCTCGGGTGGAGGCATTTTAAAAGTCTTGTCGGCCACTTCAGGGATAGGCGGAATGCAATTTCTCCCTTTTCCGAGGATAGTCGTGCCTTCCGGTCCGCAGGCAAATTTCATAAATTTAAAGGCAGCTCTTTTTACTTTGCTTTGTGAGGATATATGCAATGTACCAGTCGAAAAAGTAGTTATCCTTTTTCTGTCAGAGTTTAATGGCAACGGAGCCACATCCCAGGAGAACGATTTTATATCACTCAGAGGCGACAGCAGAAAAGAAGGGGCTAAAAGCATGGCCACCCTTCCGGTCATAAACATCTGTAATGCACTTTTATATTTATCTTCTCCTTCGAGCTGAGATCGCGAGGGCAGTGATTTATCCGTGTTTTGCAAAGCCTGTAAAAACTTTAGTGCAGAGATAGTTTCCTTGCTGTTTGCAAGGCAATTTTTGCCTTCGGTATCAAAAAGGCTGCCTCCAAAGCTGTACACAACATCCAGGGGACTGGGTAGCAGAGCACCAAATTGCGACGCTTTGCCCTTTTCATGCTTAGTTAGCTTCCTGGCAGTCACTCTGAAATCATCCCATGTCCAACCGGCATGGGGATACGACAAGCTCGCAGCATCGAATAAATTTTTGTTATATACCAGAGCGGTTGTGCCGAAATATATGGGTAACCCATAAACAGCTTTGCCATAGCTGAGACTTTCCAGCAAAGGACGATAATACTGAGTAAGATCCAGCTTGCTCTCTTTGATAAAACCAGAGATATCAAATACCGCTCCCTTTTCAGCCAGCGGCGGCAGCATATTATCTCCCCAGTAAAATACATCCGGTGCGAGGCCCCCGGCAATTTCCACTTTGATCTTGTCCGGCCCCCCCTGCACCGGCACAAGCTTTACATAAATTTCTTCCTGTCCGGCATTAAAGGCATCGACCACCGCCTGGTGTAAAGCAATTTGAGAGGGAAGACTCTCCCAATTTTCATACTTGACTATAATTTTTTCGGATTTAGAGCCGCACCCTACCGATAAACCCAGAACAAGCAATGTAATTGTCCATAGTAATTTACGCATACGGTTCACCTCATAAATTTCCTTATTTTCATAGCATATTATCAAAAACCAGCTTAGCCATGCCGTAAAGGGGGCTGCCATCTATCGCCTTACCACGGGTAATAACTTTTAAAGTATCTATCTTCTCAAGTTTTGCCTGCAAGGGTGACGAAAACAGCGGGAAGGCCTTTGAAATCTGACCGCCCAGTATCAGGCATTCCGCTTGGAAGTCTTCAAGAAGCGGTGCCAGAACATCTCCCAGAATACAACCGATCTCTTCGAACACCTGCAAGCCTGCCATATCTTTTTCTTTTGCTGCCAAATGGGCTATATCTTTAACGTCTATTTGCTTACATGAGGCTTCTCCGCGCAGTTCTTTATACCTGGCAATGATACCTTCTCTGGAGATCCTATCTTCAACTATGCCCTCTTCATATGGCAAACTCCATATGCTGTGAAGTGGTGTCCGGGAGTCACGGCGCAGTATCTTTCCGTCACTCACGAAAGCTGCCCCTAATCCCGTTCCAAGCGTAACAGCTGTTATTCGTTTTGCTCCCTGAGCATTACCCTTCCATACCTCTCCCAACAGAAATGCATGTGCATCGCTCTCAAAGCATATACTTGTCTCTTTGCTTATACATAATCGCTCTGCCAGCGCCTGCCTGAGCTTTAATCCCCGAATAGCCTTGAACTTATGGCGCATGAAACTGATTCCGGCATTGTAATCGAACGGTCCGGGTATACATAAGCCTATGCCGCAGACAGGCAGCTTCTGAATATCTGCCCGATACAAAGCCATTCGTATCGTTTCCGCAAGGCATCCCATAATCTCGTCTGCTGTTCCATCGGAGATACTTGGTAATTTTAGATAGGTTTCCGGTAATAGAGTGCCGTTCGAGGCAACCACAGCCGATTTAACGAAGGTGCCGCCTACATCCAGCACCACAGCATAATTATGCCTGCCTTGCCGCCTGTTTCTGGTATTAGAAGGCATACGATACCTCACTTCAGAAGGGTCTTGGTCAACTTGCAAGGTTGATTTCCCAAATTCTCAATCAGGTATTTGCCGAAGCATGCAGGTATAACAACCACTTCGCTGAAATCCAGGCGGAAGTTGCGCTCGCTATGTTCCTTGGAGCTTATCAGCACACTATCTCCCTCTACCAGACAGAGGACGTGAAACTTTCCCGCGGTTGCATCCTCTATGCTCCTTTCCAATTCCAGGCGGTGCAGTGTGAAGAATATATCTTCACGCTCACCTATGATAAACTCCGCCCAGCCGTCTCCCTCCCTGACAAGCCGGGGATCCTGGCGCAAGTTCCGGGCAACCCAATCCCCTCGACGATTTTCCTGAAGAACTCGCTCGCCGTGCCAAGTATGAATGGGGCGAAGCTTGCCGTTCAAGTCACTTCGCAAATAGTCATAAAGCTTGAACGTATAAGAGCCTACGGTGCAACTACCTATTTCAAGCACTACCTGATTGCGTCCGGAACTATGTACCGTACCCGCCGGAATAAGGAACTGATCTCCCACACGACTCGGTATGTAGTTGATGTATTTTTCATACTCCACCGGCGTCATTTCTCTTTCCGATTGCCGGGCCTCCTTGAAAAATTCATTCTTATCCGCGTCGTTTCGCAACCCCATATGGGTTCTGGCCGACCCATCTTCCGTTGTTGTCACTACGTAATAGCTCTCATCCTGCTGAAATTGTTCGCCAAAATTCTCTATAATATATGAAGCATGAGGGTGCACCTGTATGGACATATGCCCACCACCCATCGTATCATCATAATTAAAACGTATGGGAAAGGTTCCCTTGAATTCCCTGACACACTCTTCACCCATGAGATTTACAGCTTCAGCCGCCGCAAACAAGTTAAACGGAATATCGATGAAGTTTCCGCCAACGGCCACCTGAACACTCACTTCAGGCGGTATCATTTCAAAGCTCCAGGCACAATTCACCATTTCTTCCGGCAGACAGCGTAACTTCTTAATCCATTGCCCTCCCCAGACTCCTGGTATGTAAACGGGCTTTGCCCTGACCGGATATCTTACCAGCGCTTCCATAATCCCTTTAAGCATTTTCCGCGACAATAGCTTTGGCTTCTCGGGGATATTGGCATCCACATAAAAATCTATGTTCCCCTCTTCAAGCAATCTTTTTCGCAGATTATCAAGCACCTGATAATCGATATAATACAACCGCCTGAAAATATAACTTTTTTCGCGAGAGGATTCATTGTCTCCAAGATTTTTTACGCATCCATTGTTTACTCTGTGACTGATCTCCTTGCGGGTAAGGTCAAGATAGACTACGGTATCATAGCTTGATACCAAATAATCATTGGCGCTGCCGCATCCGTAACAGATGATGACCTCCTTTACCTTGCCATCCGCCTGCTCGCAAACCGACAATGCGTTTTTAGCCCTGGCAACGGCTGCATCATCGAGAAGATCCTCTAATTGCCCGGTATACAATCTGCCGAACAAAGATACAGGATCACGAACGGGGTCCACCGGCAATAACGAGTTGACTGTAATCTCCATCTCAGAAGGAGCCTTATAAAGCGCAGCGGCATCGAGAAGCAGAACCCTGTAGCCGTCTTCCTCCAGCGCTTCCCTTAGCTTGGAGATTATCACTTCCCAGTCAATGCCGATGTAGCCGTCCAGAGCCAGCCTGAAGACCGGCATAGTGGAAGAAATATTTTTTCGCACCAGTTCTTTGATGAAGGACAGAACATCGTTCTCTCCGCTGACAAGAGCATTGACGGCTTCATCGGAAAGCTTCGGATGATTTATCGCCTTTCTGTCTTCAAAAGGGTGTGGATTAGTCATAAAACTCATTTTACTTCTCCTCTGCAATGTAATGATAATCAAAATTATTGATATAAGCCCATTCCTTCAGTTCGGACAGGGCATCACCTTCGACAAGGGCAAAATGTTGATGGGCACCAGCTTCAATAATATCCTCGAAGAGCTTTTCCACCTTCACTCTAGGCTCAAATACTGAATGCGAATAGCCTTTAATAATGTGCCGGCCGGGCAAAGAATCAACGATTGTACAAATGACTTTATAGTCACCCTTGCATTCCGAAAAATGAGCCATAGTCATAGGACCGGGGGGTATTCTGTGCCAAGCAAAGGGAGCTCCGGCAAACTTATACGGCGCCTTTTCATATCTGGCATCCGGTGCAATCACAACATTTTCTCTGAAGCGTTCATCCGTATGATCAAAAGGGCCGGCATGGCCGGCACAAAAACGATTATGCGGCGCGTCTATATAAAACGGCTCTATAAAGCCTATATGCTTCCCGGTCATGATCTTCAAAGCCAGGCAGGCAAGCGCCGTTCCCACATCACCTTCCGGCACCAGGACGGAGCCCCTCTCGTTAAAACTCTCATGGTAAAAACCGGGCCTTAAGCCTACTTTCTTGTGCAGTTGCGAATCTATGTCATTGAGGACCAGCGCATCAAGATCCATATCCTTTGCCAGAGCTGCTATACCTATGGAAGCTTTTGCCGCTGCAAAGAACTTCAGCCGGTCAATCTCTTCGTCAACCTTGTAGCATGCCTTGAGTCGTTCAATATAAGACTTGACGTCCCCGTCGTCTACGGCATCGATGTGCTCGTTCAGGATATCAAAGGAGATAAACATCAGTTCCGGACCTACGCGATTGAAGAATTGATAAGGATCCACATAGGTAGACCACATAACTTCATTGAAGCTCTGTAAGAGGCCGAATCTGGCTCGCTTGAGAACACCTCTGGCCTTTGCGGCACGAGCAAAGGCTCTTATACGTTCCAAAGCCTCCTCTCCGCTTCCAACAATCGTTCTTGCCCTTTTGGCTAATCTCTTCAGTGAACCGGACCCTTCCAGCATACCTACCAGGCCGCCGGCGACCAGAAACTGAGCAAAGTCATCCTCGGACACGGCATTTTCAAAGCCCTTTTCTTCCACCGGCAAATAAAATACCAGCGGCAAATCAGGCACATCACGCAAAAATCTTACCCAGGTAAAATCCTCAGACCAGGACATGAAAGTAGTCAGTACAAAGTCTACATCTTCGTTAACAAACAATTTGAGCGCCTTTGTTACATCCTCCGTCTCAGTGATCATTCCGGCATCCACTATTTTCAGCTCCGCAGAGAGCTTCCGCTTCATTTCATCGGCCGCATCTTCAATACGGTGAAGATAGGTGCCTCGCGGCGTTTCCTTGCCCACTTCATGCTTTATGAACCTGCGACTGCCCAGCGTCAGCAGGCCGCATACGGGTTTACCTCTGTTCATCATATATACATACCACCATCTGATCTGCATTTAGATCCATATTATTAATATTTATGTCCGCCTTCTCGCATGCCGAATGATCGATAACCATGATTTCCTTTATTCCAAAGCCCGGAGCGATTCTCTCCAACCAGTCCATCCGTACCGGGCAATCAGATCTGTTCCAGGCGATCAAAGCCATTTTACCTGCATTTCTGTACGTTCTGACAGCAACTTTATCAGCAGCAATGCAACTAAGATCCAACCCGTCTTTATCAGTAAACCTGCCGTGCAGCAGAGTATCCGCATATCTTCTTCTGACAGCATTCAATTTTGTCAGGTAAGCGGAATAATCAGGCATCTCCTTCAACGTAGCTCGACAGCGATAAATCTCAACATCAAACCTGAAACCATTTATAAATGCATAATTGGCATGTTTGATATACTGCATCTCATCCCGCCATCCCCGATTGGACATAATATATTCAGGGAAGGTATAGCGAAACATCTCCGGAAAAGCCATGGGTTCATAGAAAAAGCTGCGGCCGCAACCATGAATAAAATCGGCATATTGCCCAAAGACATCGGTAACAAGCTCTACTCCCAAGGCTATATGAGGATACTTATCTTTGAAATAGGCTGAGAGTTCTTTCAATATAGCAGCCCCTCCGGATCCAGCGACGGCATTAGGATTGCTGTGCCGATGTGAGTCGTCAAAGCAGGGATAGGGGAAGACGGCGCCGCCCAATTGATCATAGAAGACGGCATCGCTTCCCAATGCTATACATTGCTCACCCTGTTCTTTGAGAACCTGAAGCCACTCAGCCGCTTCAGGACAGGCTATAGCAAAAGATTTATATCCGAACGCCTTTAAGAGTGTGCCGGCTCCCCAAAACTTATAGTGCTCCCTGTATTCATTACCATCGATATCCTTAAGACTGATCCTGTGTCCGATACGACGATAAAAATCCGTGGCTATATCGATCAGGCGTCCATTGGTATAAAGAATTACTTTGCCGCCCTGTTCATGTACCCCATCTATGTAAGAGCGTAATTCCGCCGCTGCCGCCGGCTCGATTTCATACTCCGGATAGCGGTTATCAAACCCTCCCGACCACCAGCCCAGAAGCATCAGTGCATCTATATCACCGCTGCAGGCTGCCTGATGAATCTCCGGGATATCGGAATAACGATGTAATTCTTCCCCATACTGGTGCTTGAGAAATGTTCGTTGCCATCCGCTCATATCCCGGACCCAATCCAATGGTTGCGGGCACTTCCACCAGGTCTTCTCAGCCCAGGCTCTATATTTTCTGGCGCCTGCATGCCAGCTGTCGGATAACAGTGAAAGCACAAATTGAGCGCTTTTCCAGCTCTCTCCTTTTTTGATAAAGGGATACTTGGTAAAAGCCAGTGAGAGATTTAATTCGCTTTCCGGGTGTACTATTGCGCTTATACAGGTGTTTTGAAAGGAATCGTCATAGGAAGCCATATAGAGACCTTCCCTGTTGTTGGACAGGCTGAGCCATTGCATGGAGGCTTCACCCGGATAAATAATCGAATAGGCTGTTCCGTTCTCATCCGGGCCCAGATATTCAGAATGATAATCCCTTATGCCGCACAACGGATTATTCAGGCGCCGACCACAGGCCTCGGGCAGAAGCAACGCATCATCCGCCGGGTTGTTTCCCAGAGCGATAATCCCCTTAATCCACGGGAACCATACTTCCGTGATCTCTACATCCTCGCCATTAAAAAGATCAAATGTGAATAGCGCCTCATCATTCTGCAATTCGATGGTATAGCAAAGAGAAATATCCAGCCTTCCTTTATCAGCCGTTATTGATGGGTACTCAACCTTCAACAGATTGTCAGAAAGAAGCTCTGTCATTCCTTGCTGCCTGTCGGCGTATACCGGGTTCTCCAAGCAGTCGCCATCGCAAAAAATCAGCTTCCAGCCTCCTCCGGGAAGCGCTTTGATGTAATCGTTTCCCGTAACCTTGTTTTTCAGAGTAACAATTATGCCTCTGCCGTCTACTTCCAGCTTCAGCTTTTCATTTTCCAACGCGATGTTTCCGTCCACCTTTGCGCCCCCCTCCTTGTTAACAAACATTATTTTCGTCCTGTTTCCAGCTTCAATTGGTACACTTTATAGCCGTATCCCGGCAGCTCCAAGACCACACCCTGATTTCGAAGCAAGCTTCCATTTACGGATAACTTCTTACCGGACAATCTTTCAAGAAGATTCAAAGGAGTTTTGCCTTCCCACCCCAAAGCTTCCGTATTCACCTTAAACGTTGTGCGCTGCGGCAAAGCGCTCTCAGAATTAGCCAATACCAGCAAGGCCTCCGTATCATTCCAATACACCGCTGCTCTGATGGATGGATTATCGGTCACGATAGCTCCCTGTTTTTTCCAATCATCAAAATGAAGCCGGCTGAAATCGATACCCTTGAATGAACGAAATAACTTCAGCCAGGGATGCAACCTTGCCATTTTGTCCTCAAGATTGAACGCCCCTATATCTTCCGTTCTAATGATAGGGAATAAGCCATTTAGAGACAGCCTGCAAATAAAGGCATCGACATCTTCGCTTTTACAGCGTATTCTCATCTTGCGGGGGAAAGCCCCGGCGTCAGCCTTGAAGCCCTCCTGAGGCAACACCTGCCATGAAAACACCGTATGTATATCGATAGCCCGCTGTGTATGAAGCGTATGTAAGAAACTCTCGGCCATTTGATCCAAATCAGAGACCCTGCCGTCATTACTGTACCAGAAATTGAGCTCCTCTCCCACCCACAGCATATCTGCCAGGTTCTCCAGCATAATGGTGGGGTAATACCCTGTATGAGCCCAGACAAGGTCAAATTTCTTACGGGTCCATTCCATGAATTCCAGGACGCCGCTGACATCAAGATGTTCATGTGCAGCATGTCGCGGATTCCAGCATGGCCCACTCGGATAGACAAAGTCATAATAGACACCCTGCCAGCCGAAAAGATGATTCCAGTTCAGCACCGTCTGCTGCCAGTAGTCATTGAAACCCTTAGCACTATGGCACATATAATCACCATAGGGGTCAGGTTTAACCGGCAACTGTTTGCTCTGTCTCATACGCGCCCATTCCTCGACATGCTCCTTATACGCCGGTACCGTCGAGCTCAGCAGGCCTTTAGCATAAAAAGGCACAATCTTCAGGCCGTATTTGTCACCCCAAACCGGCCATTGCTTTGTCGTTTGAAAATATTCTCTATCTTTGGAAGGCACTTCTTCCGGCTGTGGAGGGACTCCTCCCACAGCGCTTTTCGAATAGCCTCCATGGTGAATTATATCAACACCGTTATCCGCCAACTCCTTGAAAGCTTTTTCATTGAGCCATTTGTATGTCGACATTACAGGGAAATGTTGTGGCGGCAGGTATTTACCTGTCATAGGCAGACCCAGATAATGCGAGTAATGCTTGGTACCCTTTACAGCTACAGGCTTATCCTTTCTGCAATAAGGCTCTACCAGCAATGACGGCCCGCCTGCCTCGTTGCCTATCACAGCCCAGTAACCGTCATTATTGTTGGCAGATATCTGATACCGCCATCCGTATGTATCGTCACCGGGTACAAAATCAATGCCTTCTCCTCCCTGAGCAAACAGAGATATAAAACCGTATCCCAATGTCTTGCCCTCCGTTATCGGTGCACCGGGGAAGACGGCGCGCTTGAAAATGGCAACTACGGGTTTATAGCCGCATCGATCCAATAAACTGTCGAAATCAAGTTTGAGTACTCC
This sequence comes from bacterium, assembly GCA_028685295.1. Taxonomy (GTDB): domain Bacteria; phylum UBP13; class UBA5359; order UBA5359; family UBA5359; genus UBA5359. The sequence goes on along the minus strand of JAQUEL010000008.1, from coordinate 8,497 downwards.
GACTTTTTCAACCGTTTTTTCATCAGTAAAGTGAAAAAAGACTTCACGCTCAATGCACCACGGCTTATACGTATATACCGCTTCGTAACCCACACCGGAAGATTCACCCTTATCGGATTTCAACAAGCCCTTTACCCGTATATGCTCTTTTCCGGCTTCAATAAGAGGCTTCTTCTCTTCTGTGTTGGAATAAGTTACGCCGTTGATTTGAATATATATGTTTTCCGGGGCAACGAGGATATTCTTGCCGGATGCATATGGAAAACTGATGCCGGTAATGCCGCCGCCCGATATTTTCTCATGCTGCACCTTCCAAAATGGGCTACAGACCTCAAAGCCGCCCCGGGTCTCAACTATCTTGATACCACTGGCAGGCAACTCCTTATAGGAAGCGCTTTTTTCAACTGCGGCTTTTGCAGTCGAAAATGCCCTCTCATATGATGCAGTAATTCCAAATGGCCCGGTATTTTGTGTTACCAACAGCAAGCCAGCAGGCGGAAAAGAGTAGATCACTCCTTTTTGATCAACATCGCGATAAAACACCGGCTCATAGCTCAGATCGAAAGGTTCATGATAAACCTTAATGCTTTTACGGTATGAGGATGCACTGAAATCTCCCCGTAAGGATAATGTAATTTTCTCCGTACTGGTAGGGTAAAAAACCAACTTAGTGCCGGATCTAAGAGTGCCCAAGTGCTGTTCCATACCTAGACGTAACGGTATCTTCCCCATCCGGTTAATGCTTTTTCCATCAGGATATATTATTTCCATACGGCTGCCTACAAGCTTATACGGCACAGATATATGTACGCCGCCAGGCTCGTCGCTCTTGCCCAAATTTTCCCATCCAAACTCTACCCTGCTGCTCTCTCCCCGTATTTGCGCAGCCCATGGTGAAAAGAGTTTGCCCTTACCGGAAACCTTAAAACCATTATTATCCGGTGTTGCTTGTAACAACCAGGTATCATTTTCATAGCCTGTATAGGACTGATAGTATTTACCTTCAAAGCCTTCAATAGAAAACAAAGGCGTATTCCCTAATTCAAGATGAACAGCGGCGTTATGCTGATTAACCCTTAAAGCAAAGCACCCGGCTTTCAGCATATCGGAGTTATTGATATCCCTGATGGTAAGTGTAAACCGGTCAGCCGTACCGGGTAAAAAAGTCAATATCCTGCCGCCTGTCAGCGGTTGCACTCTACTGAGGTCAATCCTGGCACACGGCTCAATCGAGAGCATCAGCATGCGACCCTGCTTCCAGAATGGGATAAGCACGTTTCCATCTTCAACGCTGCTTCCGCCAATCAGTTTCTGTCTTCGGCCGTCTTTATTCTCAATATATATCGGAGTATCCTCATCCTCAAGCCAGCGCATCAACTTAAACGATACAGAAACGGGTTTCCCTGATGTACCTTTCGAGGTCAATCTTTCATAGCTGATCCTGGTAATATTCTCTGTCTTCCCCTGATTTATCTCTACATCTTTTCGCCATAAACTGTCCAGCTTACCGGAGGCAGCCAGCTTTATTGCTCCATCCTGCGGCTGTAATGTCGTCAACGGCAAAGCTAGCGGAATACTTGTTTTCCCCGGTGTACCAATGATAGGATCTTCCTGTTTTATGCCTTGTAATATCGATAAGGAGCCATCACTCCAATCATATGTCCACTTTCCCCCTGATCGGACCTGAGACTTATCACCCTCATTAAGACTTATATACTCGATCAGAGGATCTTTACCATTAACCCGGTAATAGCGTATAGCACCGCTACTCTTCGATATACCGAAATCCACGTCTGAAAACTTGACGTTTGCATATGAGCAACTCCCGTCGCTGCTCTTCCCGCTCTTGCTTTCCATAGCCGTTCCACCGGCCAGCAGTTTCTTATTATCGTTGTAATTTTTCGTAATCTCTTCCGGCATCAGAGCTCTTCTCCATAATTTCACATCGCCGATACTGCCGTAAAACTTTCTGCCGATAAACATTGCTCCCGACCAGTTAGCAATTCTGGCCAGCCCGCTCTCTACTTCCAGTTGCCCATTAATGTAGACTTTTCCGCTCTTACCATCCCAGGTAAAGACAGCATAGTACCATTTACCGCCTTCCCAAAGATTGGTTTTAGAAGTAACACATGAATATGTCCGAGAATCTCCCGCTAGTAAAGCTAGTCTACCGGTCTTCTCTCTAAAATTAAACGCATAGCCTGAATTATTGGCGAATCTGTTAACCAGGTGCTGAAAACCCTGAAGATCCCTTCCGATAGTAGCAGAGGGAGAGAACCAAACTTCCAGGCTCATAGCATCCGTAAGGGAGTTCAGGCTTTCAGAGCTTTCCACTCTAACACCCATGTCTCCCTCGAACTTTATTGTCTGCCCAAAACAACCTTTAGTCCAGGTGCCGTCCAGTACCTTACCATTATTCCCATAAGGTGACTTATCGGCAATGATACTTCCTTGCCCCTCGTCAAATGCCCACCAGCCGATAATATCCTTATCAAGGCTCTGACATCTGCCGATGGAGCTGAATACCGCCAAAATAATGCCCGTAAACAATATGCCCATCAGCATCTTATAGTGAGTGCTATCAGTTTTAATCACCTTTAATCACCCCTTCTTTGGTATTACATTTGTATTTTTCGCTATCCCTGCAATCACCTGCATAAAACAATACCCTTCCTGTTACAAGCCGGCCTAAAGACGTAAGCTTACACCACGTTCATAGAGCAATCCGGTTAGAAATGTTACTGCCATAGTAAACACAAAGGACATAAAAATCCCTGTCAACACTCCGCCAGGATAGCTGCCGATACCGAGCATTGCAAACAAGGGTTGTATGCATAACGGAGGTAAGATATATGCCAGCATAGGGTTCTTCCCAACCGATAGAATCAGCTTCCAATTTCTTGCCGGCATCTTTATTTCCAGCAAGAATAAAAGGACAAAGATCGCACAGCAGATCGCCGTGCTGTACAAAAGCCATGTGGGTGTAGAGTCGGTTTTAGATATACCGTAAGGCTGCAGAAAGATTCCTACTGTGAACAATCCCACAGCAAAGAGCAAGACCGCTGAGATCCTGTTTTTAATACTCCCTATAGATGATTTGCCGAACATAATCATGGAAACGATAGCACCGGCAATGGAAACTGTCGCCGGGGCAGCTATATGACGCCCAAGATAAATGTAAACCGCTCCCGGAATAATATCCAACCTGGGGATCATGCCGCGTTGTTCATATACCTTGATCAGGATAAAAAGCCCTAACATGCCGATCATAGCAAGAACTTGTTTTTCTTTCAGTCTTTTGCACAACAGATAGACGGTGCATGTAAAAAGGTATGCCCATCCGATCAATCCTAGAATACCCCACCAAGCTGTTCTCAGCCAAACGATATTCCCGTCCACACCACCCCTGTAAATTACCGCCAGGAAAACCAGTATTCCTATTCCTGCCAGATGAGATAACGTAATAAGCCATGCTTTATCCCGGCTACGCGGATATTGGTTCCAAAGCAACATAACACCGCTAAACAGGAGAAGCTTCCAGACATTGCTGCTCATGCCCGTTGCTGCAGGCTGTATAGCGGATGCATTCATCATATACACACCAACGATCAGCAGACTAAAGCTTCGAGTGAGTATCCTATTCCATATCACAATACGTGGAAGCTCTCCTGCCAAACGCTTATCAATTACTATAGGGATAACCATGCCGACGATGAACAGAAAAGCAGGAAAAACCACATCGACAAACGTCATACCGTTCACATTGCCGGGCATATGCTTCATCCACCACGGTACTCTGTCAATACGAGCAACATCATTGACAAAGATCATAATGAATATAGTCAGACCCCTGAATATATCTATAGAATTAATATGCTTACCGTAAGACGACCGCTCAGCGGCCTGAATAATCGTGCTCATTTGGCATCATACCTGAATATGCTGCTGAGATTGTCGCCAACTACCGCTCGCTTCCAATTCACATGTCCATCACAATAGAGAATATTTAAACCATCCGAATGTGAGCTGCGTAAAAACCTGTTATTCTGCCAATCCTCACCTGTTACGCCGACTTTTGCGGTGGTGTAATTAAAGGTGGCTCTGGCCTCGGTCAGGAGGCCGGCTGAGGCCGGATTAGTGATATTCCGGGTGTCGATCAAGCCACTGCTGGGATTAGGGAACAAGGGCCAAAAAAGTTGACATACACCGTAATCACCGATCACTCTCTCTCCGCCGGTACCGGTAAAGGGATCCAATGACGGGCAATCATACACCGTATTGACATATCTTGGGTTAGCAGAAGCATTGTATTTACCTTTGGCGCCGCAATACCCGGCTATAAGATCCTGCCAGTAATAGCTGATCCCTTGCACTCCCGTCGTATTGCTGGGTATCGGAAACATCTCGTCAAAATCTTGGGCATACATTAGAAACGCACTGCCAAGTTGCTTGAGATTGCTCATACAGGCAGCTTGCCTGGCCTTCTCTCTGGCCCTGCCGAAGACAGGAAATAATATGGCTGCCAGTAATGCTATAATTGATATTACAACTAAAAGTTCAATTAGAGTAAAGCCACATTTACAATCCGAGCTAAGCCGATCCCGTCCCAGCCGATTTCCGCATACTGGAATAACATCTGCCTCTTGGCCCTCTTGCGAACGATACATTTCATCACCCTCCTTCAACATTTAACTGCGATAAAATTCCCTTTTAAAGTATCTTTCTATTATTAGCAAGATTATCTTTCCGGCATTTCGCACCGCAAGATGCCCGGACAACCAATTTAGGCTCAAGAATAGTATGACAAGGCTCGGTTTTCTTTCCTGCCATCAAACTCATGAACATTTTGGCAGCAAGTTGCCCCATATTATACGCAGAAATGGAAACGCTGGTTAGCGGCGGCCGGCTTATAGCAGCAAATTGAAGATCATTGAACCCTACGACAGCGACATCTTTAGGAACGCGCAATCCGGCATCCTCTATAGCAGCAATTGCTCCTAAAGCCATGGTATCATCAGCACATATTATGGCTGTGGGACGATCATTACGATCAATAGTTTGCCTGGCAATCTTTAATGCATCTTCCCAGGAATAATTACCTTTGATTACATAATCTTTATCAAAAACCAGCCCTGCTTCATACAGCGCCCGCCTATATCCCTTGAGCTTCTCATAATCCACAAGAAGTTCCATCGAACCATTAATAAAGGCAATTTTCCTATGGCCGATTTGTATAAGATGGTGAGTTGCCGCATACATACCAGCTTCATAATCAGTATACAAATAGCAAATGTCATCGTCCAGGTCTTTCGGTACGGAATTCAGAAGCATAAATGGAATATGCAATTTTTTTAATCTTTTCAGATCTTCATGCTTCAAATCCACACCAAAAACAATCAAGCCCTTGATAAAGTTCTTTTTCATGCTGCAGACATCAGGCAAGCAACTGCCGGATACTGTAGAAACCGTATTGGCGCTGGTAACCTGGATATTACAGTTGTACTGCCACAATACTTCCTGCACGCCCCTTAACGTCTCATAGAAAAAAGGATACGTCAGCCTCTTGTAATCATATACCAGAAACTGGATATTACTTACTCTACGAGCAATAAACTTCCTGGTAGCTTCTCCGCTGTTATAACCTTTCTCTTTAGCGAGTTGAAGCACTCTGGCCTTGGTATCTTCGTCAACCCGAGGCAAATCATTTAAAGCTCTCCAAACCGTAGTTCTGGATACTCCCAATTCCATAGCAATTTCTCTTATACTTGTAGCCACTTGCCTATGATCCTTTCGGGCCGATAATAGATGTGTGACGTCACGCATGTTCTTAGCCTAAGTATACACCCGTAAAGCTACTTGTCAATACCTTGCAAGAAAACCTTACAGTTTGCTCAATGATCTTCTAATATTGATATTCTATAGATATGGAATAAACTATTGGCGCTATCGAACCATCACCTTTAGTTTGTATACACAAATCATCCATATTTTTCACTGCAAGCCGGCTCATGGCCGATGTCAGGTCAATCTCTGTGACCCTTCTTCCAGTGACGCCAGGAACACTGGGATTGCCTATCAATGAACCGGTAGCATTATTGTATAGCTGTATGCCACCGTTCGTAGTAACAGGATCCCAATCTACCCTCAGCACAGCGTCGGCTATGAATGAGTCCCGAGGATTGAAATACCACTTTTTATTGCTATAGGGTAATGTAGTATAGGATATGCCGGCATTACCGGTAACTCCGGTATATGAATACAGGAATGAGTGGGTCGCTTCGCTGAGCCCTTTTGCTATCCTGGTGCTGTAAACAGGGGTAAGCGCTATACCGGCTCTCCCGGCCTGAATCCGGATTGCTACATATGTATCCCCACTTACCGGCATCTGGACGTTATATGGACCGCCCCATATAATACCGCCTTTGATATTGAAAGTAGATTCGCTCTGATTGCTGAAATTGAACAGCGTCGTCTGAGCAGCCGACATCATCACACAATCCGTTAAACAGATAAACGCCTTTGCCCTGTTGATACCGGTGTTTTGCAAAATAGGTTTACTTCCCTCAAACCAACTGTTAACACAATCGACCCAAGCAGTATAACGAGTGTAATTATTGCCGTCATTGATATAAATTTGGCCGACATCCATATCAAGATGAGCCGATCCTGATCCAGTAAAAGTACATCCGGTGATAGAATAATGGCAATGGTCTCTTAGCATTATATCGGTATCACAGTTTGAAAATTTGCTGCCAATTATGCGCTCACCGTTAGCACATCCCCCTCCGCTATCAATACCCACCCCGGTTAAATTATAGAAAAAGCTATTGTTTATTACGAATTCATCACCGGCATAAGCAAGACTCTTCACATCGCCCAAAACAAGGCCGTTCGTTGCATCGCGGAACTCGCAATGATCTATCAGACAATGGCGCGTACGATTGTTAAAACTGTCACCACCGCATAATACCAGAGTGGTAGCAGCATTATTGCCGGCGAGAATAAGGTTTTCAAGAACAAAGTTAAGTTGATTGTAAAAGTTAAGCATAGTTCCGTCAACAGCGTTAAATTTAAGAACGGTGCCGAGCGGAGTTGGCGCCAAGGGCCTTCCCATATGATCGCCCATGATTTTTATGCCCCCGCTTCGGGTTAAAGCGCCGGTAAGATATATGCCGTAGGGAATGTACAGAGTACCATTTTCAGGCACGGCATTTAAAGCCGTTTGCAATGCAGAAGTATCATCGGTTATGCCATCACCGACAGCACCATAATCTTTTACGTTATATACATCGGCCGAGGCGATAGCGCTGCAAAAAGCAAAGAAACATACCATAAGGAAGGCTGGCATTATAAGCAACGGTCTATTCATTCCGATCCCACCTTTCCAAATAATCCCCTTAAGGGAAAGCGGTTATGGGGTCAGGTCTACACAATTGACAAACCAGCATCTTCTTTAACCTTCTGCACTTTCTCTTGTGCATTTATACAGCCAGAATAAGCCCACTTAACATTGGAAAAAGACATACTAAAAACGGTTGTTTGTCGTTCTGGATCCAGCCAAAGATTCATTTGTGGATAGAAAACCCAATTATTTGGCGTACCTTTAAAACGCTTCTTTGAATAATAAAATCCATCATCCTGATACTTCTCTAAAAATGGCTTTTCATCAGTGACCAATGTAAAACTACCAGCTTTGCGCCATCCCCCGTTATTAGACCAAAGACATACCCTATCAATATACTGAAAATAACCTATAGGGGTGTAAATCTCGGTTAGAGTAGGCGGAACAGCTTTATTTCCAAAATATAACACTCCTGTCGTGCCTTCGCTTTTCGTACCTATATATACTTTTCGAATCTCCCATTGCCATCTTGATATGGCGTGACAACTCAAAGTGAATAAAAGAAGCAGTCCAATAGATATAATATTGTATTGCATACGCTTTGGCATTATGCATTTGCTCCTTTTGAAAAGAGGTATTTGCCTGTAACAGCGTCGATATACACAAATTTAGCTTTCATTTTCCTATTATCTCTAGATGGTTCAATATAACACTTCCATGCTAACTGCATTCTCGTATTACCATTCTTATTGATGTCTTGATCAGCTTTCTGCGTATAAACCAGATTTATATATTTAATTGTGCACTCTTGTTCTCTCATTATACCCATATCCGTTTTGATACCATAGATGTTCTTACTTAAAGACTCTATAAAGCTCAAACCTTTACTTTTTTCCATAACAATTGCTTGCAAATTCGTATGACTCTTGAAAGAAGCTGCCGATATATTGCTACCGGATATCATAATCCTGATGCCATCCCCATCGATAGGAATATTGTCAAAACAGAGGCTATAATTAACTGTATAGCTAGTATATTGTCAACACTAATACTATAATAAAGCAAGATTTCATGGTATACTTTGCTTAATAAAGCGGAGGTGTACCATGCCGAAAATCAAATATCATGTTTGTCTTACTCCCAGTGAACGCCAAG
>JAQUEL010000074.1 GCA_028685295.1 bacterium | reverse complement strand
TGATCGATAACTCTGCCAACGATCAAACCTAGAAGATTGAGCTCCAGAACTCCTACGTATTGCTCCACCCGAAGGCTAAGTGTTTCCTGAACCAGAAGAGTATACGGCAGGTAAAGCAGCGTTATACTGAGAGAAGTCAGCAGGCCTCCGCTAAGGCCAAAAATGATGGCTGCCAGCACGACCGGTATGAAATACAGAGTGCGTATTATCTCCAGGTGCAGCTGTAATCCTAGGGCAAAGTAGTAATGTGTGAGGGTGACAAGGATTATCATCGCCACAATCAGGGTAAGCCAATTTTTTTTAGTCCGCGACATATTCATAGCAGGTTCGCTTTCCGGTTATTCATAAAGATATCTGAAGATGAACAGCTTCATCCCAGCGCCGCCAAACGGCCATTACATCGCTTCCTCCAATAATTATTCGGCAATTATTCGGCTTGTAAATGCATTAGCTAAGGATACATATCAATCCTCCGAAGATTATGGTAGCAATTTACATTGCTTTCTAGTATTATGTTCTTCTGGCCCCAGCCTTAAACATTTTGCAAATTTAGGCGCTTTTCACATCAAAGAACCGCCGCAGGCAATTAAAACAATCGGCAAGCTTTATGTAGACAAGCCTGCATATAAACAGCAAGGAAAGCATCGGTGTCAGTAAAGCTTTATATGCAATTTTAGTTAAGCAAAGATTCGAGGAGAGCTCAAATGCCGTTGACGGACAGGATGCGCTTGTGTGCAGGTATTGCCGCAGGCAAGGGTGCCGCTGGATTGTGTCGCATTCTGAGAGCCGGCGGCGGCACAAACTGGCCGGGAAAGATTTCTTTGGCTATTTATCCGAAGATGCTATCCCGGCTGAGCCGGGAATTTCGTCTGGGAAGCATAATGGTGACAGGCACCAACGGCAAGACCACGGCCGCAAAAATGCTGGCACATATTCTCTCCGGATTGGGTTGGAAGATCAGCAGTAACTTTACCGGTGCAAATCTGTTGGCTGGGGTAACTGCGGCCATGGTCAGGGATGCCGGTCTGACCGGCCGAATAAGCTCTGATCTGGCCCTGCTGGAAGCAGATGAAGCCAGTGTTCCCAGATTGTCATCAGATATCAGGCCTCATGCAATAATTGTTACCAATATTTTTAAAGATCAACTTGATCGCTACGGGGAACTGAATAATACGGCCGCTCTCATAGGCAGAGGGCTGGCACAACTGGAAAGAGATGATTACGCCTTTCTCAATGCCGATGATCCTTATGTGGCTGCGCTCGGCAAAGCTGTAAAAGCTCGGGTCGTATACTTCGGCATGAGCTGCGATTATGAAGATAGCAATAAGGAGTTCAAAATAACGGAGTCTCGCTACTGTCGTGGCTGCGGCGGATATCTTACGTATAAAAAAACCTATTACAGCCATTTGGGAGATTACTTCTGTTCACGGTGTGGCTTTAAACGTCCCGATATAGATTTTACCGTCGCCGGATTGCGGGTCAAAGGGGTTGAAGGATACACCCTCAGGCTGATTGCACCTCGTGGCAAGGTAGAGATAGATCTTAAACTACCAGGGTTCTATAATATTTACAATGCATTAGCTGCCGCTGCCTGTGCCGCTACTTATGGAGCGGATTTAGGTTTTATCAGGGATAGGCTGAGCAGCTCTACCAGCGCTTTCGGTAGAATGGAACAGGTGTATATAAAGAGCCGGCAGGTCTTTATTGTTCTGGTAAAGAATCCGGTAAGCCTTAATGAAGCCTTGCATACAGTTGTTGAGGCCGGCCTGGCAGGTTATATAATGATAGCTGTAAATGATAATTTTTCCGATGGACGCGATATCTCCTGGCTGTGGGATGGAGGCTTTGAGATGCTGAAACATAAAAGCGATGCAGGCAGGAAGGTCCTTGTCTCCGGCATAAGGGCCGAGGATATGGCGCTGAGGCTCAAGTACGCGGGTGTGGACTGCGGCAGTATGGTAGTAGAAAAGGATATAGCTAAAGCAATGGAGGCCATAATCTCTGCTGCGCCGGAGGGGGCGCCTGTTTGCATTATGTGCACCTATACGGCTATGCTTAGCTTAAGAAGCATCATGGAGCATCGCGGTTATCTAAGCCGGTATTGGGAGGCTTAGAGTGCTATGAAGCTGAGGATATGTCATCTTTATCCTGATCTCATGAATCTCTATGGCGATAGGGGCAACGTTCTGACTGTAATGCAGCGCTGTTACTGGCGAGGCATAAGGGCCGATATTACAGCCATATCGCTGGGTAAAACACCCGAGTTCAGGCTCTTTGATATAATCTTCATGGGCGGCGGGCAGGATAGTGAACAACACACCATAGCCGCTGATTTGCAGCAAAAAAAGGGTGAAAGCATTAGAAAAGCAGTCGAGGATGGTGTGACTGTGCTGACTATTTGCGGAGGATATCAGCTTTTCGGACAATCCTGCACTACAGCCGACGGAAAGGAGCTGCCGGGCATAGGGGTGTTTGATGCCTGTACCTTTCCCGGTAAGGACAGGCTGATAGGGAACGTTGTAGTGGAGAGTTTTATGGGAGATAACGGCGGCACGCTGGTAGGCTTTGAGAATCATAGCGGCCGTACCTATTTGGGGCCGGGCACAGAGCCCATAGGGCGGGTAATTATAGGCGGCGGCAACAACGGGGAGGATAATCTGGAGGGCGGGCGCTACCTTAATGCCTACGGCACTTATCTGCACGGCTCACTGCTGCCTAAAAATCCTCGCTTTGCCGATAGACTTATTGAAGCTGCTCTGATGCGGCGTTACGGTCGGGCGGAACTGATACCTCTGGACGATACCCTTGAGCATATAGCGCACAATGCTGCCATAGAGCGAGCCAAACAGACTGGAAAATGATCATATCAGTTCATGGCGCTTGTAAAACCACGTTTTGACCAGCTGTACCAATCCGAGATAAGTAATAGTAAGAAAGAGGATGGTCCCCAGCAGTGGCAGCGGCAAAGGATCAAAATTCATCCAACTTGCGACAGGCGAATACGGCAGTAGGACCCCAAGAGCTGTTATCCCCAGAACCGAGGCTGTCAGCCGGCGGCCGGGGCGGCTGAGCAGAGGGTTGCCGGCTGTCCGGATGATAAAGATTACCAGTGTCTGGGTAGCCAGTGATTCCAGGAACCATCCGGTATGGAAGAGCCTTTCATCGGCGTGAAAGAAACTCAGTAAAATAGCGAATGTCATGAAATCATAGATAGAACTGATCGGCCCGATAATCATCATGAACTGCCGGATGAAGCTTATGCGCCAGCGTTTGGGGCGCTGCAGAAGAGATCTGTCGACGTTGTCGTTAGGTATGCTGATTTGCGACATATCGTAGAGAAAATTATTCAGAAGTATTTGAGTGGGCAGCATGGGCAAGAAGGGCAGAAAGATGGAAGCGGCCGCCATGCTGAACATATTGCCGAAATTGGAACTGGTCCCCATGATGATATATTTCATGACGTTGGCAAAACTGCTTCGGCCTTCGATGATACCATCATGCAGAACGCTCAGGCTCTTTTTCAGCAGGATTATATTGGCTGCATCCCTGGCTACGTCGACTCCATTGACCACGGATATGCCTATATCGGCGCGGTACAGCGAAGGGGCATCATTTATGCCGTCACCCAGAAAGCCGACTACCCGTCCGAAGTTTTTTAGGGCGGTTATGATTCTGTTCTTCTGCTCAGGCGAGACACGGGCGAAGATGGCGCCGTTTTCGGCCTGGTAAGCCAGTGCAGCATCGTTCATATCGTCAACCTGGGAACCGCTGATGATGGTCTCGGATTTCAATCCGACATCATCAGCGATCTTTTTGGTAACGTATTCGTTATCTCCGGTCATGATGATAACCCTTATGCCGTCATCCCTGAGCCTTTGCAGAGTGGCGCCGGCATCGGGTTTCGGCGGATCGAGGAAGGCCGTGAAGCCAGCCAGCGTCATATCCGTCTCATCGACTATACCGTAGGCTTCCTTGACATCGATCGGACGTACGGCTACTGCCAGCAGGCGATAGCCTTCCAGGCTCAGATCCCGGTATGTGGATAAAGCCTTTTCCTTTAGTGCGTTATCCAGAGAGACGATCTTTTCTCCGGAATAAACACCGATGCATATTCCCAGAATATTTTCCGGTGCTCCTTTGGCGATCATCCATGATTCGTGATTACGGCGAACTACTACGGAGAGACGGCGGCGGGTGAAATCAAACGGTATTTCGTCCACCTTAGTGTAAGCGCTTATTTCCGGATGCTCATGCTTCAGGATAGCATCATCCAGAGGGTTTTTTATACCGGCCTCGAAGTAACTGTTAAGATAAGCCAGTTCTAAAACACGCTCGTCTTTCTCTTTATCTATATTGACATGTTGGTCCAGGATAATAGTGCCCTCGGTCAGGGTGCCGGTTTTGTCGCTGCACAGTATCTCCATGCTGCCGAAATTCTCCATGGAGGCCAATTGCTTAACGATGACCTTCTTTTTTGACATACGCCTGGCACCTTGGGCCAGAGTGACGGATATGATGACCGGCAGCAATTCAGGGGTCAATCCTACAGCCAGAGCTACGGCGAAGAGAAAGGAATCCAGGACAGGGCGACGAGAAATTATATTGACGAGAGTTACAAAGAGTATCAGCAGAAGTATTATTCTGGTGATCATCAGGCCGAAATGGCGTATACCGTGATCGAATTCTGTTTCAGGCGGGCGTTCAGTCAGGCGGGCGGCAATCTTGCCGTAGGCCGTGGCCGATCCCGTAGCTACGGTCACGGCCCTGGCTATCCCACTCTGCACCGCCGTTCCCAGAAAGACGGCGTTTCGAGCTTCGGAGAGGTCGTGCTCTCCTGCAGACAGATCTTCCGCATTCTTTTCGGACGGCAGCGATTCCCCCGTCAGAGCGGATTCTCGGACATATAGATCTTTGGCTTCAACCAGGCGGGAATCCGCCGGTACCAGATCTCCTGCATGGAGAATTAGAATATCCCCTGGAACTACCTTTGATGTTGATATCTTCTGTTCCCGGCCATCACGTATCACGGAGGCTTGCAGAGCTACTTTAGCCATCAGGGCCTCCACAGCTTTGTTTGCTTGAAATTCCTGATAAAAGTTCAAGGCGACGCTGAGCAATACCATGACGATAATGATAACGGCATTGACCGTTTGCCCCAGAAAGAAAGAGATGGTGCCGGCCATCAGCAATATCAGAATCAGAGGATTGCCGAAAAACCGCAGCAACTGGGCCGGTATAGAAAGACGGGATTTCTTTTTCAGAGTGTTGGGACCGATCTGCTGAAGCCTTTGCTCTGCTTCAGCGGATGTCAGCCCCTGAGAAGTTGTTTCCAGACAGGCCAGCAGTTCTTTTAGAGAATGATCCCAAAAAGCGATCCTCTTTTCTTTATACTTAGCCATAAAAGTATATACCCTTCACCACATGTTTTATCCCACTATCTCCAGGGTATTAACATTTGGATAACAATAAAAGGCGGTGATGCAGAATGCCGAATTATTCATGGATTATCGGAGGTGCCATAGGGCTGGTTATGGGAATTCTGGCTCATCTGATAATGCGTAGTGCCAGTGCTCTGGAAACCCTTGGAACGCTTATCGTCGGTATTATAGGAGCAATTGCCGGTTTCAGGCTGGTGCCTTTTGGACCGGAGTATTACGGCGTATTTCTGATACCGGCATTTATCGGGGGTCTGTTGCTGGCTTTGATTTGGGAAATGCTCTTCCTTGGGAAGAGAAGCTCTCGTGTCATAGGCGGCTAGTTGCCGGATTTTAATCGCGGGAGGGATATTTATGATGCGTGGTAAAGAAATAACAGGATTACCCGTTTACGATGCTTCCGAGGGACAGAAGCTGGGCAGCATCAAGGATATAGTGGTGGATATAGATAGTAGAAAGGTAGAAGGCTTCACAGTGGATACAGGAGGCCTTTTTGGCCCCGGACACAAGGTTCTGCCTATGGATGAGATCAAGAATATAGGTCCTGATGCAGTAATGGTGGAAGATAAAACTCATGCCGTGCTGCATGATGAAAACAGAGAACCGAAGATCAGTAAGATACTGGCTGAAGGCCATACGGTATATGGCAAGAAGATCTTGACCAGAAGCGGCAAAGAGCTCGGAACAGTTTCCGATATTATGGTAGAAACTGATAGCGGAATTATCAGCGGCTATGAGATCAGCGGAGGAGTAGCCAGGGATATCAGTCGTGGCCGGTCTGTAGTACCGATGACGAATGATTTTACTGCTGGTCCGGATGCTATCGTAGTCCCTGATGAAACCGAGCAACGCATGGAAGAGAGCATCGGGGGGCTGGCGGGAGCCTATGAACGTACTAAAGAGAGTGCCGGACGGTTGGCCGAGGAGGGCAAAGGGCGCATACAACAGCAGTTTGGCGAAATAAGAGAGCGTGTTGAAAATGCGGTATCCAAAACCAGAGAGCGTATAGAGGCCCGGGAGATCGAAAGAGCTAGAGGCCGCAATGCCGCTTACGACGTTGCTGCCGATGACGGTATGGTCATAGTAAGCAAAGATCGACAGGTAGATGATGAAGCCATTGCTAGAGCCAGACGGTACGGCAAAGTCCATCAACTGGCTATGGCGGCCGGCGTTTCCGGCTTTGAGGAAGAATATGAGGCGCTGAATAGAACGGCTACGGATCAAATCGGCCGTGCTGAGGAAGAGCTGCTGATAGGCACTATTGCCGGGCAGGATGTCACCGACAGGGAAGGCAATATAATAGTTAATGAGGGCGACAGAATAGATTACGATTCTCTACAGCGAGCGCGACAGGCTGGTGCTACCGGCGATTTAATGGTCGCTGCCGGTATCTCCGGGGTCGGATCATGGTGGGAAGCAGTGCGAGACAGTGTTAGCACTTACCGTGAGAGGGGTGAACATGCCAGCGCTGCCGCCTCACAACGACGTTTTCTGGTGGGTAGAATTTCCGATACTGAACTTCGCAATAAGAAGGGTACGGTTATCATTCGTGAAGGCGAAGTGATCACGCCGTTAATGGTAGAGAAGGCTAAGGATGAGGATAAACTGGCGGATATCAAGGTGAGGCCGGAATAACCTCCCGGCCTCACCGGCTATTGTTTGAAGTGAGTATTATGGGAAGAGATCAGTGCTGAGATAGCGCTCTCCCCCATCTGGCAATAGGACTACGGCCAACGTATCTTTTCTGCTGCCTGGGCGCTTGCAGACCTGCAGAGCAGCCCATATCGCGGCACCCGAGGAGATACCCACCAGCAGGCCCTCCTCACGGGGCATACGCCTGGCGGTTTCCATGGCAGCCTCATCTTCCACGGTTATGACCTCATCTATAATCTCTCTGTTGAGCACCTGAGGAATGAAATTAGCACCTATACCCTGGATTTTATGTCTACCCGAATATCCGCAGCTTAGCAAGGGAGATGCCGCCGGCTCTGCTGCAATTATCCGAATAGAAGGCTTCATCTCTTTAAGCCTGCCGCCCGTGCCGGTAATAGTGCCGCCTGTACCCACCCCGGCTATAAAGATATCGATTTTACCATCGGTATCTTTCCATATCTCCTCAGCGGTAGTACGGCGGTGTGCTTCAGGATTAGCCGGATTGGCGAACTGCTGCGGCATATAGGCTCCCTCTTTTCTAACAATGGCCTCGGCCCTATCCAGAGCACCGCGCATGCCTTCTGCTCCGGGTGTCAGGATGATTTCAGCGCCGTAGGCTTGCAACAGCTTGCGGCGCTCAATGCTCATGCTGTCCGGCATGGTCAGGATGAGCCTGTAGCCTCTGGCAGCGCAGACCATGGCCAGACCTATACCGGTGTTGCCGCTGGTAGGCTCTACCAGCAGGGATCCCGGATGAAGGATCCCTTTGCCTTCGGCATCCTCTATCATAGCCAGTGCTATCCGGTCCTTGACACTGCCGCCGGGATTAGCGGCTTCGACTTTGGCTGCTATGGTACCGCAGCAGCCTTGAGAGATATGATTAAGATGCAACAGCGGCGTTTTTCCGATCAATGCCGTAACATCAGAAGCGATATTCATATTCATCCTCCAAAAGATTACTGAGAATATGATATTCCTTATAGGAAGAGAATGTCAACAGTCAGGGAAAGTATCTGAATTCTGCTTGTTCGCAAGATATTACCTTGCAGAGCAAAAAAGGCATGGCAAAGTACCGGTTTTATCTGCTATAGTGATTGACGATGCATAGGGCAGATGTTTTAATAAGTAAGGTATAAAGGCTAAATAGCCGGTTAGGGAGGGATGGAGTTGTCTGTTATCAATGAAATAAGCGAAGCTCTGCTGGTGGGTAACGCCGCCAAGGTTAAGGAACTCGTCGAGAAAGCTCTAGGTGAGGGAATCAGCCCCAAGGATATTATTCAGCAGGGGCTCATCCCCGGCATGAATGTAGTAGGCACCAAATTCAAGAACAACGAATACTATGTACCCGAAGTGTTGATTGCAGCCAGAGCCATGCATGCCGGCCTGGATATCGTCAAACCCTTGTTAGCCGACAGCGGTATAGAGCCGACCGGCAGAGTCGCTATCGGTACTGTAAAGGGAGATTTACACGATATTGGTAAGAATCTGGTGGCTATGATGCTGGAAGGCGCAGGGTTTGAAGTCAACGATTTAGGCATCGATGTAACGGCCGATAAGTTTGTCGAAGCAGCCAAAGATGGAAGTGCAGAGGTGATAGCTATGTCGGCTCTGTTGACGACCACTATGCCCTCTATGGCCGATACTATTAAAGCTCTGGAAGCTGCCGGTCTGCGCGATAAGGTTAAGGTAATGATCGGTGGCGCTCCCGTCACGCAGAATTATGCCGATGAGATAGGCGCCGACGGTTATTCCTCCGATGCAGCCTCTGCTGTTGATAAGGCTAAGGAGCTGCTGGGAGTATAATTTTCTCAGACTATGGGGTCAGGTCTACATTCTTGACAAAAAGCGCTTGTTCGTATAGCATGAAAGCGTTATGTCAAGACCGTTACGCATAGAATACAATAACGCTTTTTATCATATCACTGCCAGAGGCAACGACCGTAAGCCGATATTCACAGATGACAGCGACAGGCAGGCTTTGCTATCGCATTATTCTTCTGCTACAGAGCGTTATGGAGCAATAATTCATGCCTACTGCCTGATGACCAATCATTATCATCTGCTGCTGGAAACACCGCATGGCAACCTATCTCAGATAATGAGGCATATCAACGGAGCATATGCCTCATACTTCAATACCAGGCATAGTAGGGTAGGGCCGTTGCTGCAAGGTAGATACAAAGCTATTCTTGTAGAAAAGGATACCTATGCACAGGAGCT
>JAQUEL010000073.1 GCA_028685295.1 bacterium | reverse complement strand
GCGCCATGCAGACCGTAGCCCCGGCCGAGGATTATCAGCCGGTTGTTATCGGGAATAGCGTGGCCGTTCCATTGTACGGCAATACGATAAAGATAATCGATATGCCGCCTACGGGCCGTTCTGATCCGTTCAAACCGCTTAAACCTCTCTTATCAGCTGGCAGGCAGGAAGGGTTATCCCTTCAGAAAAAAACTCCGATTGCTTCTCAGGCCGTTTCAATTGCCCCTGCTCCGCCGAAAGCAGAGAGCAAATTCTTTAACATCGATAAATCTATCGATGAATCTGCTGAAATATCGGTACCGGCAAAGGAGAAAGTGCCTCCTTATCGCCTGGAAGCCGTGATGCGCTTCCAGGATAAGGAAACAGCATTGATCAGCGAGGGTGAAAAGGCTTACGTAGTCAGTGCCGGTGCTTCTCTTTCGGAAGGGTATATTGTTGCTGCTATCTTCTCCAGAAGCGTTATTCTAGATAAAGAAGGTAAGAGAATGGAGTTGAAGCTTTGAAAGGCATGGAGGATAGGGGAAGCCTTTTAAGACAGGATGCAGAGGGCCAAGCTCCGGCCGTCAGGTTACTCAAAAAGGTTTTTTACCGGTGTTTCAGCCTCTTATTTGCCGGTTTTATACTCTTGCTTTGCTCTATTACATATGCTGACGGCAATATGATAAAGGCTCTCTCCGTCAAGGATGGAGATATCAGGAATATTCTGACATTAATAAGCACCCAGACCGGGGTCAACATTATAGCCGATGCTACCGTTCAGGGCAAAGTATCCGTCGATTTGCATGAAGTTACCCTTGAGGAAGGCTTGAGGAGCCTTCTCTTTCTCAATGGCTTCAATTATAAAAAGATGGATAATGTTTATATGGTCAGCCGTAATCCCATTTTCGGTCCCGCCGAAGTGGAATTAATAAACGGCAGAATATTCTGTCGTGCTGAAGATTCCGATCTGTCTGATCTTCTGCGCCGTATCGGATCGGCAGCAGGAATCAACGTGGTGCCTACCGCCCAGATAACCGGTAAAACATGCTTCAAGATTAAAGACGTATCTCTGGAAGAAGCTCTTACAGCCATCTGCTCTGCGCATGGACTCTTCTATAGACAGGATAACGGGCTCGTCATTGTGGATAAGGATATACCTAATCCCGGCAGAGCACAGCAAAGAATTTACCGCCGCAGTGGTCCGCCCAAGGAGAAGCTTACGCTAGAAGAGACCAACATAAACCTTACCGATCTTCTGCAGATAGTCAGCGAGCAGAGCGGCAAGGATATAGTCGTTTTCGGTAATGTCCAGGATAGATTGGCCAATATCAAGCTAACTGAAGTTACGATTGATGAAGCTCTGAAGAAGATCCTATCAGGATCGAGATTCGTCTATAAGAGGGAGGGCGATGTCTATCTCGTGGGAGATCCGTCTCCCAACAGTCCTTCGGCCGCCATGTTCATCCGGACGGAGATATTCCGCATATCTTACTACAAGGCGGAGGATATCAGAAAGATACTTCCCAAAAGCTTGATTGCCGCCAATATAGATATAAATAGGGATCAGAACTCCATCATATTCACCGGTACCGATGACCAGATAGAGGATTTGAGGCAATTTATCGCCAAGGTGGATACGCCCGTGCCCCAGATATCTATAGATGTTCTCATAGTGGAAGTCAATCGCAATCTGGTCAGGGACCTGGGCGTGGACCTTAACTTTGAAAACGGTCAGCTTGCTGTTGACGGCAAGGGCGGCATCATGAATTACGATTCCAGCGGTAGCTTGAGCAAGAGGCTTCTGGCCAAGGTCGTCGCCCTTATTGAAGAAGGTAAAGCCGAAGTCAAGGCTAATCCCAGGCTTACCGTGTTGAACGGCTATGAAGCGCTGATAAATGTAGGCAAGCAATTGAACTACAAGATAACCACCGAACAGGGTTCAGCCGGCAGCACTTATATTACCACTCGTATTCAGACCATCAACGCCGGCACCACTCTCAAGATAGTGCCCTGGGTGGGTGCTTCCGGCGATATAACCGTGGACATACATCCCGAAGTCAGCAACGTCTCCGGTATCACCGCCGACGGGCTGCCGGAAGTATCTCAGCGCCGGGTGGATACCAGCATCCGGGTCAAGGATGGCCAAAGTATCAGCATCGGCGGTCTGATATCATCCGAAGAACTTCATAACCAGACTAAGATACCTCTGCTGGGTGATCTACCGTTGGTCGGCAGCCTCTTCAGTAATAAGACAAAGACCACTCGTGATTCCGAGCTGGTGATCTTTATTACTCCTCACCTGCTGGATATGGGTGAGATAGAGTAGTAGCAAGCAGGTCCTGGCTTTGGACAAGATGCATCAATTCAGTTAGAATCACTGTATGAAAATCGTTTTTACTGCTGACAATCATCTGGGTTGCTATTATGCGCGTATGACTCCGGCGCAACTGGAGAGAAGGCGGCTGATTCTGCGCCAAGCCTTGTCGCAGGTTGTGGATTATGCGCTTGATAATGAGGTGGATCTCTTCTTACAGGGAGGAGATCTTTTTGACCAGCCGGATCCGCGTAATGTAGAGATTGCTTTTGTAATGGGTGAAATAAAGCGTTTGGAGACAGGCGGCATACGGACAGTGCTGATCGGCGGCAACCATGATACGCCCAGATCCTCAAATGCGCCCGGCAGCACGGCTCCTCATCGGATACTAAGCCATAACAGCGCTGTTCTCTATCTTGCCGGCAGCGGCGGCCCGGAAGCCGTGCGTCTATCCACTCGTCATGGAGATTTGATTGTAGGCGGCGCATCGTCGGATCCCGGATTACAGCCCGGCGATGATCCGCTGCAGAAGTGCTCTTTCCCTGACAATCCTCCATCTATATTGCTTATGCATTGTAGCCTATCCGGCCACGGCTGGATGGCCGGCGAGCCGGCGGCAAGTCGTGAGAGCCTGTCAGCCTGCGGGGCCGATGTTGTGCTTCTTGGCCATAACCATCGTGCTTTTCGTGAGACGGCAGGAAGCGCGGTGATCCTCTCAGCCGGAGCTACGGAAAGGCTGGATTTCGGTGAAATCGATAATATTCCGGGTTTTTGGGCGTTGGAGCTTGAAAGCGGAGAGGTGCAGGCTGATTTCATACCGCTTACACCACAGCCGATGCACCGCTTGAGAGTAGCGGCCGAAGAGCTTGCTCTTGATGATCCAACCGCTTTTGTTTTGAAACGGCTATCAAAGGTTGTCGATGAAGAGGCGTTGTTGCGCCTGGATATTGAGGGCACGCTGGATCGCGTTGCTTATCACCGCTTACGGTTGACCGAGATTTGGCGGTTTGGTACAGAGCGGTCCTTCTATTTTGATTTAGGCCTGAGCGGTTTGGCATTGGCCGAAGAGGAATTTCCGGCAACAGGTATATCTGTAGATCCTGAAGAGGAACTGCGCCGAGCCGCCGCCGAGATGATAGCCTCACGTCATGATGATAATGAGTGTCTACTGGTGGAAGAAGCACTGGCGACGGCTCTGATCAGGTTGCGTGGGGAAGAGAGAGGCCAGTCAAATGATTAAACTGCGGCATATAGCCGTATCCGGTTTCAAAAGACTGAAAGATATCGATCTCAAGCTACCCGAACAGGGCACTTTTTTGATAGAGGGCAGCAATGAGGCCGGAAAGAGCAGCCTCTTTGAGGCAGTTTATTTCGGTATTTTTGGAGAGCCTTTAGTTACAGAAGAAAACAGAGGATCGCTGGATGATCTTATCACCTATGACAGCGATCGGATGTTAATTTCTGTGATTTTGACCATAGGGCGCAAAAGGCTGCAGGTGGAACGCAGGCTGAGCCGCGGCAAACCCTCGCGCGCACGCATGACCCTCTTCTCCGACAGTGGAGATATAACGGAGGAAGTATCCTCCGTCGGTGCCGTTCGCTCCAGAATTACGGCCGAACTGGGCTTTGATGGGCAGACCTTTCTTAACAGTGTCTTTGTTGAACAGAAGAAATTGGAGCGGCTGGAGGGATTGAGCGCATCAGAAAGGCGCAAAGCCATTCTCAGCCTGTTGAACCTGGAGGCACTTAACGAGCTTGAAGAGGGAGGCCGTTTCAAACGGCATGAACTGGAGCAACTGGAGAGTTTAAAAGCTCGGGTAAAGCTGGCAGGATTGCATGAGGAGATAAATGACCTAAAAAGAGAGACGGCTCTGTTGGCGGATGAATTGCAGCAGGCTGGAAAGAGGCTATCCATTGCGGCGATCAGCGCTGCAGAGGCAGAGCTTTCCAGGCTGGAAATGGAGATAAAGAGCCTTTTATCTGCCCGTGAAGAGGCTATGGCTGCGCAAGAGCAATTAGAAACTCTGAAAGCCAAACTGCATGAGACGGCATCCATGATAAGACCGCAGGCCACCGAATATATCTGGCCGCTGCTGGCCGGAATCCTGGCCGCATATATTGCCGGACTGAAGTTTGGAATGGTTGCTGCCGGAAGTATCTTTGTTTTATCCACTCTGATAACTCTCTTTATGCTTTATAAAAAGCATGGAGGCGCAGAGGCGCAGAGAGATAAAGATACAGAGAGTTCGAGTCTGTCTGCAAGCCGGAAGGCACAGCATGAAGAATTAAAGGCGGCTGTCGGTGAGCTGGATGCTCTGGAGCAGCGCCTGGTGGATGTCAAAGCCCGCCAGTGCTATCATCGAGAGCATCTGGAAAGGCTTCTCTCATCCGAAACGGCATTCTCTGCAGACCAGATTGGAGCAGGTCTTATGTTCTCAGAGGAGGGGCGCAGGTATCTGGAGCTGTCCAGACTTCATCAGGAGCATCTACGCCTGATGGAGCAGAAGAGAGGGGCCGTCTTTGCGCTAATGCCGGAATACGCTGGAACGGAGAGCTTTACTGGCGGGGATCGCGCCGCTGCAGAAGCCGAGCTTACCGCGTTGAAGCATGATCTGGCGCTACGAGAATGCGTAGCCGAGTTAGCTTCCCGGGCCAGGGAACGACTGGTAAGGCGTATTCTACCGGCCACCACCGCCTATATGCGGCGCATGCTCCCGCTGTTAACTGCAGACCGCTATCATGATGTGGAGATAGGCGAAGATTATCGTATACGGGTCTGGGATCAGAGGGCAGGCGGCTGGCGTTCCAAGAACATCTTCAGCGGCGGCACCAGGGATCAGTTCTCACTGGCATTACGGCTGGCCTTTGCTATGGCTACGCTACCTCAGGAACGAGGCAGCGCCCCCTCCTTTATCTTCCTGGACGAACCGCTTGGTTCCTTTGACAGAGAACGTACAGAGGCGCTGATTCGCCTTATTACCGTAGGCGAAGTAGCTGATACCTTCGAGCAAATATTCATTATCAGTCATAATTTTTCCTCACCGACAGCTTCCTTCGATTATCATTTGAGATTAGAGAATGGGCATCTGCTCCTCTCATAGCTCGTCAAGCGTGCATCGATCGGCGTTCGGGAAAGGAGATTATCCATGATCGAGAAGATACTGGTCGGTGAAGAAGTATTGGGTGAATATATGTAAAGCATACCGGCCCGAGGCATGAGGGAGGTTTTGAGACTAGGGGACTAATCGAACGATTTGCTCCAGCCTGTACGATGGCTTATAATGTTATTATACCTGCAGGCATGCGCATGCTTGCTGATACGGGGCATGCCTATTTTCGGCACAATCATCGATATAGGTAGGTGGTGTTTATGCGGCGTGCTGCACAGCTTCGCCTTTTCAAGATTGCTCACAGGCTCCAGCAGGGAGAGTATATCAGGATCGACAGCTTGGCCGAAGAGTATGGATGCAGCCGCAGAACCGTGCAGCGGGATATTGACGATCTGCGCACATTTTACTGCATGCCATTGGAATACAGCCACCGTCATCGCTCCTATTACTGTCCTGACCGGAACTTTCGTCTACATCAGCCATTGCGTTTTACCGAGGGAGAGCTTTTGGCCCTCTATCTAGGCAGAAATATTCTCAGCCAATGCACTGGCACGGTGTTGGAAGATACCGTTCGGCATGCCTTTGATCGTATATCCTCTCTGCTACCTGAGGAGGTTTCCTTCGATAGCGCTTCTCTGCTGGATAATATTTTTCTTGAATTGCCTCCCCTGCGCGGTGACGGCGTCAGGACAGCCCGTTTCTTCAATCAGCTAACGCATGCAATAGAGAAGCGGCAAAGTGTGGACATAATCTACCGCGCGGCCAGCACGAATGCGCAGACACGGCGTACCGCGGATCCGTACCGTCTTTATTACCGCAATGGTGCATGGTATCTGGTAGCCTGGTGCCATATACGCTCCGATATGGTCGCCCCCCTTGCGGGGGCGTGGATTGAAACAAGAAACACAAAAGATTAAAGGAGGTGCTTACTTTGTCGCCCCCCTTGCGGGGGCGTGGATTGAAACGTCCAGCTCCATGAGTAATCTACCGCCTGTCGCCGTCGCCCCCCTTGCGGGGGCGTGGATTGAAACAGCGGCTGATCTGATAGACTTGGGCAAGATTGATCTGTCGCCCCCCTTGCGGGGGCGTGGATTGAAACTTGCTCGGCCATTTTTGGAATGACAACCTTGCACACGTCGCCCCCCTTGCGGGGGCGTGGATTGAAACTGGGCGACAACCTCCAATGCCGGAGGCACGACCAGTCGCCCCCCTTGCGGGGGCGTGGATTGAAACCTCTATAATATACCGGAACTCACCCAATCAGGCGTCGCCCCCCTTGCGGGGGCGTGGATTGAAACAACACTCCCCTTGTGGATATAGCTGCTGCTAGAAGTCGCCCCCCTTGCGGGGGCGTGGATTGAAACATGTCGTCCTTGCTCTCGATCTGGACCTGCCCACGGTCGCCCCCCTTGCGGGGGCGTGGATTGAAACAACGATCTGACTTATTACTGTCGGTCCGGGCGGCGCCTTCGGCGTGTTAGGCACCACACATGACCCGGAGCTTCGGACTACCGTTCCGGTAAACTTGCCGCCGGCATCCCGAGCCGCAGGCCTGTTCACTATATATCCGCTCATTCAATCACCACCCTTCACCGCAAAGGAGATCTCAAGGCCCCTGTCGCGTATCAGAGAGAGCGCCGTATGGTATGCCAGCACCAGCTCGCGCATATCGCGCAGAGACGCCCCACAGGGACAGCAACCCTCCCTGAGCTGTTTTGCCACAGACTTGTTCAAATCCACATACAGCCCCAGGCCGCATTCCGGGCAAGTCACCAGAACCCTGTCAAGCTCCGTGCCGGTAACAGCCATCGTCTTCTCGCCCATAATAACTCCTCCCCAACAGAAAAGGCGCCGTTTCCGACGCCCTTCAAAACGCTATCTGTTTTATGGCCTAAGCGGCCTCGTTGATCCCAAATTCAGCCTTTATCCTGTTGCACATCTCATCGTAAGACAAATCAGGCTCTTCGCTCTCCAGCTTCTCGACGAACGTGCGTATCTTCGCCTTGTCCTCGGCAATATCGCCATCCATGTCAAGAGCGTAAAAGCCGTAAGCCGCGTCGAAATCGTCAATAACATACTCCAGTTCTATATCTTCCACTTCAGCCAGAGCCTGGCATTCGCTTAAGTTCGCAAATTCTTCCGGTTTAACTATCCGCGCCATGAATCATTCCTCCATGTGATAGATCAACCCCAGCTTACCGGCGATGTTCTTCCACAACGCATGATATAAGGCTTTCTTGCTCTTATGCACCTTCTCCAGACGGCGCTCCTCTTCGCTGAAGGCCTTCATTGTTTCGGCAGCAGTTGCCACCCTCGCCCCCGGCTTCCTGGACAAGAGATAGCGGGTTCCGTCTACCCCCACAATATACATCGTTTGCACTCTGTTTTCAAGCCAGGGGTCAGCAAGATGTTTAACGTCCTCCAGACTCGGCGCCGTATTGCTGGAATGCGTATGCAGCATTATATAGCGCCGCCGCGGCTGCATAGCCAGCAGATGCCTACCTATTGACGCCTCCCGCTTTTCACCCTGGATTATGCCTCCAGCCTTTTCCCCAGTCTCTGCATCCACCATAGCAGCAAATTCCACGCCTGCATCCACTGTGCGCTGCCGGATATCCTCCGATACCTCGGCCACAGCCTTGTTCGCCGTTGGCGTCCAGCCGTGCGCCTCGTAGATGCTGCTGGTGATGCTCCGCCGTGCCAGGTCAATACCCGGAGTCACCATGACACCCAGACCAGGGCGCTTAAGAAACTGCCGCGGCCCGTCGTTGTACCACTCCTCGATATCCGGCTCGGAAGCAGGATCAGCCGCCCAGTTATTAAGGCGTGCCGTAAAGGCCTCCCGCGGCTCTGTGGCCGGCTCCAGATGGCAGCGACAATTCGGGTGAGGTTTAGGCGGTTCCCCACCCTTGGGCCAGAACCCGTTGCCGTTGTGCGCCGCGTAGTCATCGCAGATGTCATGCAGTGGATGATTGCCTGACAACCTCCAGTAACTGCCCGTATATCCCGGCATCATATGATAGCCGGCAATAGCCCCCTCGTGAAAAGCGTTGTTCGTCTCCGTCACCGCCAGACGCATGGCCTCCATGCTCACATCCCTGGGCGTGCCCAAATTACGCCGTGTCTCAGCCTTGAGCGCCGTCCAGACATTCGGCTGCAGGTATTTCTCCAGCAACTTGGCCGTATCCCTGGCACTCCTGCCTCGGGCTACGCCGTCCTCGATGATCCGCTGGATTGAAACCCTGGCGTGTCGGCTGGTCTTCCATACCCTATCTGACAGCTTCAAACCGCCACCATAGCGGCTCCGAGACAGTAGGCTTAACACCGCCCGATCGTTGACATCGGCAAAGAGCGCCGATACCTCTGCCCTGCCCCATACACCAGCTGTCAGGCTGATAGTAGACTGCATAGCCCCGTCCACTGCCGCCTCAGAGCTGATCTTGATGCCCTGCCGCAGCGCGGAGAGCAGATCCTTGTCCAACCCCTTGGCCGTGGCATCCAGAGCGTGACCAGCGAAGACACGAATAAGGAGCGGATGCGCCCTTTTGAGAAGGCCCTTGCCGCTATAGATGGCATACCTGGAATAGGTGAATGGATAGCCGAGCAGATCATAGCCGAGACAGGGATAGATAGGAGCAGATTTCCAACGGCAGATCATCTTGTATCCTAGGCGGGAGTATGCTCTGGGAACAACAAAAGTACCGGCAAGCGTAGGAGTGGGAAAACGGCAAGAGCAACATGCATCTGAGAGCCACTCTTGTGGAATGTGCCCAGGCAATTGAGCATACGAAAGGGACATATCTGGGCACAGTATAGCCGGATTGCAGTCAGGCAAGGCAGCAAACGTGCTCCAATCCCAAACAACCCGCCCCAACCTGCAAACGCACTTAAATACTAAGCAACCGACCCCAACCCCAACCCTCCTGACTCCCGTCTTCTGACTCCTAAACTTGCAACCGGACTTACATCCCAAACAACTTGCCTCAGCATCCAAGCACTGTCAATAACTTATGAAAATGTCCCTTTTTAGGGTGCAAATTAACTTATGAAAATGTCCCATTAGTAATCTGTGGAAATTTTTATCTTCCTCGGTTGACATGGAGCCTCCTATGCTGTGTCTTTAA
>JAQUEL010000072.1 GCA_028685295.1 bacterium | reverse complement strand
CCAATGTTATCCTCCTTCTTCCCTTTCGGGAGTGCTAAGACGGAGGATAACATTTTTTTATCCCTTTCTATGATAGCTGGCTAACGGCTATCTCTCTCGCTTGTCCCAAAAAACTTTACATGCACCCGTCTTAACATCTGAATTTCCTAACTTTAAGAAAGGTATTGACAACATGCTTACGATTGCCTATTATATGATTTGTTAGCACTCTTGACGCGTGAGTGCTAAACATTCAAAAATATCAATATTGACTAAAGAAAGTGAGAGGAGGGATTAAGTAATGTTAAAGCCTTTAGGAGATCGTGTAGTCGTAAAGGTGGCCAGCGAAGAAGAAAAGACCGCCGGTGGTATTTATCTGCCGGATACGGCTAAGGAGAAGCCCCAGAAGGGCGAGGTTATAGCCGTAGGTCCCGGCAAGATGCTGGAAAACGGACAGCGGGCAGCCATGCAGGTAAAGCAAGGTGATAAGGTCGTTTTTTCCAAGTATGGCGGCACCGAAGTCAAAGTAGACGGCGAGGAGTTTATGCTCCTTCGCGAAGATGATATCTACGCCGTTGAGGAGTAGGTAAAACTGAAAAAGGAGGGAAAGAGATATGGCAGCAAAGATACTGGCATTTGATGAAGAAGCCAGGCGTGCACTAGAGCGCGGCGTAGACGTCGTAGCCAATGCGGTCAAAGTGACTTTAGGTCCTAAAGGCCGCAATGTAGTGCTGGAGAAAAAGTTCGGTTCCCCCACTATAACTAAGGACGGGGTAACCGTAGCCAAGGATATCGAGTTAGAGGACCCATATGAGAACATGGGTGCGCAGCTGTGCCGTGAAGTGGCCAGCAAAACCAATGATGTGGCCGGTGATGGAACTACTACCGCCACCGTACTGGCTCAGGCCATAGTTAAGGAAGGACTTAAGAACGTAGCAGCAGGCGCCAATCCCATGATGATCAAGAAGGGTATTGACATGGCCGTGGATGCCGCAGTAACAGAGATAGGCAAGCTGGCCATACCTGTAGTAGGCAAAGAGGACATCGCTCACGTAGCTTCCATAGCAGGTAATGAGGACGCCATTGGTGAACTTATCGCCGAGGCCATGGAGAAAGTCGGCAAGGATGGAGTTATCACCGTAGAGGAGAGCAAAGGTACCGACACCACTGTAGAGGTAGTGGAAGGTATGCAGTTTGATAAGGGATATGTCTCCCCTTATTTCGTAACCGATTCCGAAAATATGGTAGCCATCCTAGATGATGCGTATATCCTGATTCATGAAAAGAAAATCTCTTCCATACAGGATATGCTGCCGCTGCTGGAGAAAGTAGCCCGTGCAGGCAGACCGCTGGTAATCATTGCAGAGGATATTGAAGGCGAAGCTCTGGCCACCCTGGTGGTGAACAAGATCAGAGGCACCTTCACCTGTGCAGCCGTCAAGGCGCCCGGTTTTGGGGACAGAAGAAAAGCCATGCTGGGAGATATCGCTGTTCTGACCGGTGGACAATTCATCAGCGAAGATCTAGGCATAAAGCTGGAGAACGTGGAATTGTCGATGCTGGGCGAGGCCAAGAGAGTACACATCACCAAGGAAGAAACTACCATAGTTGAAGGTAAAGGCACCAAGGATGCCGTTCAGGGCAGGATAAATCAGATAAAGAAGCAAATTGAAGAAACCGACTCGGATTATGATAGAGAGAAGCTGCAGGAGAGACTGGCCAAGCTGGCCGGCGGCGTAGCCGTGATTAGAGTAGGTGCAGCAACCGAGACGGAACTCAAAGAGAAGAAGCACAGAGTCGAAGATGCCCTTTCAGCCACTAGAGCAGCGGTTGAAGAAGGCATCGTAGCCGGTGGCGGCAAAACACTGCTCAACGTCATCACAGCGATAGACGCCCTGAAAGCTGATGGAGATGCCAAGGTAGGCATAGCCATAGTGCGTCGCGCATTGGAAGAGCCTCTGCGCCAGATAGCCAATAACGCCGGGCTGGAAGGCTCCGTAGTCGTCGAGAAGGTCAAGAGTCTGGATAAGAACAACGGACTCAATGCCCTGACCGATGAGTATGTCGACCTGGTTAAAGCCGGCGTAGTAGATCCAGCCAAGGTAACTCGTTACACTCTGGAGAATGCCTCCTCTATAGCAGCTCTGCTGCTGACCACTGAGGCGCTTATAGCCGAGAAGCCAAAGGAAGAAGCTCCGGCCCCAGCCATGCCTCCCGGAGGCGGAATGGGCGGAATGTACTAAAAGTAATAAAGCACTAAAGAAGAAATAGCGGGAGGCGGCCTTCGCCTCCTCCCGCTATTTCAATAGAATGCCTCTTTTATATTCCTCACCAGTTGCATATCTGGCTTGAAGGGTGAGGCCACCTGCTCAATAACCTCCGGCAGGTCCTTGACTCCAGCAAAAGGAGTCTCCCGCAAACTGAGATTATAAGCCTTGACCATCAGCTTCTCGAGATTGAGCACATCTTCAATGTTATAGGCCAGCAAAGTTTCCAAAGCTTCCGGGCAATGATTGCAACAATATTCACGCCACAGGAGCACAGCAAAATATCCATCGATGCCATCCAGGTCCCCCCGCTCGATACCCATTTGTCTCTCACAGCCTTTAAGGCCGCCTTTATATCCCAGACATCGTAAAAGGTACCGTAAATCTATATGCGCCTGCTGTAGAGAAACTCCCAGTGTACGCTCTATAAAAGGGAGATCAAAGCTCTTACCATTGTAGGTTATCAGTAAATCGTAATCAGTTATATCATGTTTAAATTTATCCAGATTTATACCGTGAATATAAAATCTGATCCGGCCCCCGTCATAGAGGGCTATGGTCGTAATGTGGTCACCCGGCTCTCCCAGCCCGGTGGTTTCGATATCCAGATACACAGCCCTATGCCTGAACTCAGGGAAAAACCTCCAGTGCAGCCGTGAAGAAAGAGCAGAGGCAAACGGCCCAATATCTCCGGCATCCAGATATCTTTCGGAATCGCCTAAAGCCTCTTTGAGTCGATATAATGGCAACGGAACCTCTCCGGTCTCCGCTATCATTATATCTTCCCAGGAGAGGAAGCCGTGTCGCCAAAGGCGGCGCTCGCCGGCCTCCCCTATTCCCGGTATATGTATGAAAGTACTGGTCAACATAGAGGCAGTATATCAAAAGGTATCTCGGATAACCAGAGTATTTCCTTGCTCAAATGGCCTATATCCAACCTCTTTCACGCATAGAGCAGACCAGTTCCTCTACAGCAATAACCTGCACAGCCGTCCGGTTGTCTACCTTAAACCGCTCACTGCACTCACGCATCTGGTTGAAAGCCAACCCTATGCGGTCATCTATAGTATGATACGTTTCCGCTGCCTCCGTAATGCTGCCGCTTTTGGCCTTGCGCCATTCAACGTAAGAAGCCACCACACCGCCGCTGTTGGCTAGAATATCCGGTATTATCACTACCTCGTTCTCATTAAGAACGAGATCAGCCTCTGCCGTGGTCGGACCGTTGGCCCCTTCCACTATCATTTTAGCCTTGATATTAGCAGCATTGCCGGCATGAATCACATTCTCCAATGCACAGGGGCAGAGCACATCCACATCAAGAAGAAGCAGATCTTCATTGGTAATAGCTTCTCCTTTATCATATCCAGCCAGACTGCCGTTCAAACGAGCATACTCGAACATCTCGGCGACATCCAAGCCCTTTTCGTTATAGAATCCTCCGGTAATATCAGAAACAGCCTGTACCTTGCAACCATATTCTTGAAGAAAGAGAGCCGTGTAACTGCCTACATTGCCAAAACCTTGTACGGCAACCGTTGTTCTTTCGGGCACCTGACGCAAAATCTCCTGCAATCCCATGATGGATACAAAGGCTATGCCATGCCCTGTAGCCTCACGGCGGCCAGGCAATCCTCCTACCCGCGGCGGCTTGCCGGTAATACTCTCCGGCATACGCGTTTCGCCATAAATAACGGCCATATCGAAGGGTGTCGTACCCATATCCGGGGCCGGTACATAAGCGCCGCTACGCAACTCCCACTCTATCATACGCACGAATTCCTTGAGTACCGCCGTCTTCTGGAAACGTGTGAGTTTTGTCGGATCCAGGCATATACCGCTCTTGCCCCCGCCGAAGGGTATCCCTGCTAAGGCTGTCTTCCAAACCATTCTTTCCGCTAAATCTCTAGTTTCATCAAGAGTCACCTGCGGAGAGAAGCGGATTCCCCCTTTGGCCGGGCCACGAGCAGTGTTATGATAAACGACATAACAGTCCCCCTCAATTACCGTATTCTCATCCAGCACAATGGTCAGATTGAAGCAGATCTCCTTTTCTCTCTTTGTGAGAAGTCTCTCGGCTGCTTCAGGTATCTTGATACAGTGCCTGAGCTTCTCAAAATCTACACTGGACATGCCTGTTTCCCTCCTTTGTATTATTATTATTTTATGTCCGTAGTATTATAGCACAACATTAATATCTCTTCCTAGTGTTTTTTTATGATATTCGCAAGAGCATAGAGAAAGGGCGCCTGCGGAGACGCAGGAGCCCTTTGATAAGCACACATAATCCGTCGATAAACTATATTTCTTAGCCTTTGACGGCGCCGAGTTGTATACCTTTGACGAAGAAACGCTGGTTAAAGATGAACACTATCAACACCGGCAGCAGAACAATAATTGATCCGGCCATAAGCAGCGTCCAGTCTGTGGTATAAAGCCCTTGGAAGGATGCCAGGCCGACGGGCAACGTTTTCTTCTCCATAGAGTTGATAACAATCAACGGCCACATAAAGCTATTCCATGACCCCATGAAGGTAAAAGTAGTCAACGTAGCCAGAGCCGGCAACGATAAAGGCAGTATCACTCTATAGTATATCCCAAAGAGACTGCAGCCGTCTATCTTGGCCGCATCCTCCAGATCTTTGGGCAGCCCCATGAAGAATTGTCGCAGCATAAAGGTGCCGTAAGCACTGAATATACCCGGCACTATCAAAGCCCAATAAGTATCTATCCAGCCGATGGTTTTAAGTAGAATAAATACCGGTATCATGGTTACGGAACCGGGGATCATCATAGTGGCCAGATAGCAGAGGAAGAGTTTGTCACGACCGGGGAAATGCAACCTGGCGAAAGCATAAGCTGCCAGAGAACTGGTAAAGACCTGGCCGAAAGTTACACATACGGCTACAAAAATACTATTGAGATAGAACCGCCCAAAGGGAACGGCCTTCCAGGCTCTGACGTAGTTCTCCCACATCACCGGCTTGGGTATCCACTGCGGCGGGAAGGTAAACACCGCCCCCGGCTCCTTAAGAGAGGTAGATAGCATCCATAAGAAAGGAACTATCATGGATATGCCGCCGATTATCAGAACCAAGTGGGTAATAGTCATTAGGAATCTTTCCCTGACATGCTTTCGCTTACGGGAGCGTATATAGGCATCGCTATTAACCCTTACCGGTGCTCTGCTTATAACCTGTGCCTCATTGTTTTGCATACTGCTCATATTCTTCACCCTTTAATATATAAATATAAGCTTTAATACGACTATCAATTATACTGCACCAGCTTACCGCCAAAGCGCCAGTTGAACAGAGTGATCAATAGGACCACTATAAATAGCACCCAGGCTATAGAAGCGGCATAACCCATCTTGAACCATTGGTAAGCATTACTATATATATAGTACTCTATGGTAGTCGTAGAGCCGGCCGGGCCGCCGCCGGTCATAATAAAAGCAGACATAAAGCCGCCCTGGAAGCCGTTGATTATCGCCATAATACCTATGAAGAAGGTAGTAGGCGATAGAAACGGTAAGGTAATAGCTTTGAACTTCTGCCAGGCATTGGCCCCATCTATCTCCGCTGCCTCATAGAGTTCCGGCGGCACACCCTGCAGGGCTGCCAGATAAAGAATCATGTTCATACCGCCGACAGCACCCCATAACCCCATCAACATCAAAGCAGGCTTAGCCCAAGCAATGCTGGAAAGCCAGTCGGGGCCCTGTATACCGACTTGAGACAGCATCGTATTGATAAGGCCGAAATCAGGGTTGTAGAGCCAGCGCCATAATAAACAGATGGCAACACCAGAGCAGACGCTGGGAAGAAAATAGATGGTACGATAAATAACTATGCCGCGCAGCTTCTGGTTCATCAGCAAGGCTACCAGCAAGGCACCTACCATACAGAGAGGAATATTGATCATCAGATAGACTGTGTTGCCGACATATTGCCAGAAGAGCTTATCGTGAAAAAGGTTGACGAAGTTGGTTATCCCAACAAATTTGGGCGGAGTAAGAATATCCCAATCCATAAAACTTAACACCAGCGATGCCAAAACGGGCAACGATGTGAAGAGCAAGAAACCCAAAAAGTTGGGCAGAAGGAACACATACCCTGCTACCGATTCGCTGGAAGCCAACCTGCTGAAGAAACGCTTCATAAAACAGATCCTCGCCTTCAAAGAAAAGAATTCAAGCAAAAAAACGCCGCAAAGCGGCTAACCCTAAAAGTATTCTCTCTCAACGACTAAAAATCCTGCTTATTACCCGAATTTCACTCATATAAAAATGCAAAGTATCAATTTATGCTGTACAGAACAAACCGATTCGTCCCCGAAACAAACTCTTTTACATAGCTGGCCGGTAATCCTGCCGGTAATTGCTGCAGCGGTAACAGCAGAAAAAAATCTCCTCGCCGTGCTCTGCTCTGCAACAGATAACGCAGAGGTTCTTCACCTGAAGAGATGTTAACGTAATTGCTCACTCCTTTACGGGAATAAAGCTCTGAACGCCAGGATTGGTAATAAACAGCATGCCCCTTTACGGCTTCGCTATCTATAAACCGCATAATCATATCCAGGCCTGACACGTAGGATCCGATTACAGCGACTGTTGAGCGAGAAGCTGAAAAGCTTTGCCTGAAAGTGAACCCCAGCAACAGAATCAGCAGGATGCAACTTGCTTTGCGTACATTACCGAAAGTATTTACATACCCGACCAACCCTGTTATAGCCATGCCGGCTATGCCGGCCAGCGGCAAAGAGAGCACCGCCTGATAACGCCACTCAGACAGAGGGGCCAGAGCGGTCAACGGCAGGACAAGGACCAGCCATATTACCATGAAACGCAGAGTGGCGACTATACGCTTATCGTATTCATTACAACCCGGCAGGTACCGACGCACCTTGTTCCAGGCCGGCAGCAACGCTGCCATGATAACCACCGCCAGCGGCAAAGTAATTCCGGTTAACATGCGAAAGGCAAATCTGGCAGCCCTATCCAGACTGGCAATTTTGAAAAGCTCCAAGCCACCGGCGCCAAAAAGGTTAGGCCATACTGAGATCGGCACCAAAAGCAGAAGAAGCCTGCTGCGGCGCCGTAAACTGCTTCGCCCTTCAAAAGCTATAAAAAAGGCCATCGCCAGCAGAGGATAGATACGGGCTGTTTCCTTTATAAGACAGGCTGCCATTACAAACAGAAATATCCCCGCCAGCCACCGTTTGCTTCCGCTTCGGCAGTAAAAAGCCAGCAATATCAAGGAGAGAATTACCAAAGTCTCGGCAAGCAATTCAAAATCACTGAAATACATGGCGCTTTGCAATGTGGATGGAGAGATAATCAATACTAACGAAGA
The DNA here is from genome assembly GCA_028685295.1 of bacterium. Classification (GTDB taxonomy): domain Bacteria; phylum UBP13; class UBA5359; order UBA5359; family UBA5359; genus UBA5359. Next base: position 2,042 of record JAQUEL010000072.1, on the reverse strand, counting down.
TATGGCAGCAGCCATCCTGCTGCCGGATAACAACCGGACCAGAATATACAGTGCTATAATCAGAAACGCAACAATCAAGGCTTTGAAAAGACGATAACCCAGAGGATTGGAGCCGAAAAAAGCATAAAGACCGGAAAAAACAACCGTTTCCAATGGTCGATAGAAAAATCCTCTTCCAATGCTGAAAACAGCCTTCCAATCAATACCCCGCTCCAAAGCTATAAGATAATCGTAATCATGCCAGTAAAACGGCAAATGATGGGTAAAGTACAGAAAATAACAGAAAGCCAGTAAGGCCAGCAGAGGCAGCTCCCAGCACATATTTATCCGGGCGGCTATACCCGGCATGGTGCAATTCTGCAAATGTGGCGGCAGCATCATACCTATTCGTGGCTTTTTACGGCTAATATTCATAGCAACTTATTGATTACTAAACCGGTTATGAGCTTGGGATAGAAATAGGTGGTCTTGCGCGGCATTCTCTCTCCGGCCAAAGCCAGATCTTTAATCTGTTCCACTCTGGCAGGATTGAGCAGCACCACTATGGCAGCTTCATCACTTTGAACTGCATTCAGGGCTCTATCCGCCTCTATTACAAAGGAGATAGTCCCTGGGTCCGTATCGTCCACGCCCATGAGATCTTTAAGCAAAAGCTCATGCAGGATGGTAACATCCAATCCGGCCAGAGGACCGGTAATATTTCCCACCCGCCCGGAAGCGGCTATCTCTTGACGAAGCGTTAGCAACTGCATGCCTTCATCCTTTGTGTACAAGATAAAGGACGGCCCCTTCCGGCCAGCCTCCGCCAGAGATGATAAGGCCGTATCATGACAGCAACGGCAAACCGGACGTATCTCAAAGAATCTTTCCAGCCGCTCCCTGGATGGAAGCTTGCCGTTAATCACCAGGCGATGGGTAGGCAGGATGGTCAGACCAGGATCGGACATCTCTACCATGACCATCATAACATAATCGAAATCATACTTGCCATCTTCTCCAAGACCACGCAAGCGGCGCTGTTCACGACTATAGTTCAGAGCAGTTTCGTAACGGTGATGCCCGTCGGCTATGAACAGCTGCTTATCGGCCATGGCAGAGATTACAACAGCCTGCATATCAGGATCCGTAAGAGCCCATAAACGATGCTCCTCAGTGTCCAGAGCAGCAACAGCCAATGGCTTGTCTGCCGTTACACGGTTAAAGATCTCGGCGATGCGTCCCTCCGGTTCACTGTAAAGCCCGAACACGGGACTTAAGTTGGCGCCACAGGCCTGCATCAGGCGTAACCGGTCCTCCTTATGTTTGGAAAAGGTCTGCTCATGCGGTAATATGATACCCTGGCTGAAATCTACCAGGCGCACGGCGCCGATAATACCACGCCGGGTACGGTGCTCCCCTCCGGGCAGGGTGTATTCCTGCTCATAAAGATAGAGTGCAGGTTGCTTATCCCGAACCAGTACACCCTTTTCCTGCCAGCTATTGAAGCGATTCGCCGCCCTGGTATAGCGATTATTAGTATTATTATCCCCTGGACATTCTTTATCCAGAATAAGCCTGACTACATTGTATGGATCGCTATCGCAAAGATTATGCTGCTGATCAGAATTGATGACATCATAAGGAGGGGCCAACACAGCAGCTAAAGATGCTCCATCCCTAGCTGAATATCTTATGCCTCTGAATGCTCTTATCTCTGCCATTATTGCCTCCCCGGCCAGCCCAAACAAAGCGCCGGCCCGATAAATTATTCCCCTCCTACCGCTGGGGCCTGTCGCCGCAACGATACGTATTATAATATATCACAGGAAGGCCGAGATTTCATCTTAACAGGGTACTATACTATTTACCGGCAAAAAACGCAGCATACTATACCTTTTATCAATTACGTAAGCGCCAGCCCTCATCAAGCATGGTTAGATATTTCTCTATAGGTATATACGAGGCTATGCTGTTGCCGGAACCCAGGGCATATCCGCCTGCTGCGCCCACCTCTGTGGCCAGCATCACGGTGTAGGCCCGTATCTCTTCCTCCGTGCTCCGAC
>JAQUEL010000071.1 GCA_028685295.1 bacterium | reverse complement strand
CGCCAGCCCTTTCTCCAGTTCCTCCAGTCGGCCAAGCAGTGTCTGCTCTCTGTGGTTCAGTGAGCCTATCTCCATGCGCCGAGCGGTAACGACTTCCTGCAACTCTCGCTCTTTTGAAGCCAGTTCATCTTCTCGTGCAAGATAGCTCTGCAAGGCGGCATCGGCATCGATTGAACCATCCTGGATCTGGCGCAGTTCATCTCCTATTAAAACGATCTCCTCAGAAACGTTCGCCAATTCATTTTTGTAGCTCTCCACGGCAAGTGATGCCTTGCGCATTTCATTTTCCAAAGCATCTTTGCGCCAGGCAGCCTGATTAAGCTCCTCTCGAAGGGCTGCCAGCCGTTTATTCATTTCAGCAAGAGTATTTTCGCTGTTTTTAATATCCTCCTGCAGAGCAACAGCTGCTGCGGATATTGTCCTGCGCTGATCGGATAATTCTTTTTCGGCTTCGTCCAGGCCTTTCAGAGCGGCGGCAGCTTCCGCCAGTTCACGCTCCCGCGCTAAAAAATTCTGCCGCCGAGCGCTGCTTCCACCGGTTATAGCTCCTCCGGGACTGATTGATTCGCCCTCCAGAGTAACAATACGTATATCTCTGTCGCTTCTGGCCAGTTCCACAGCGGAATCCAGATCCGGCATAACGATAATATGCCCAAGCAACAGCTCCAGCGCCTCTTTATATTCCGGCGCACATTCCACCAGATCGGCTGCCCGGCCGACAACGCCCGGCTTATCTGCATAACGCCTGAACTTGGTCCTGTCCGGCGCTTTTATCATATTTAGCGGCATAAAGGTAGCTCTGCCGCCTTTATGCCGCTTAAGCCTGGCAATCATCTCTTTGGCCGTAAGATCGTCACGAGTAATGATATTCTGTATGGCCGAACCCAAGGCTGTTTCAATGGCAACCTCATACTTTCCAGAGACATTGATAATATCGGCCACCGTGCCGATAACCTGCGTCGTCTGACCGGCACGCATCCAGCCGATAACGCTCTTTACTCCCTGATAATAACCTTCCAGGTTCTTCTCCATCTCCCGTAGAAGATCGTAGCGGGATTGCAATGAGGCCGCCTGACGCTGCATCTGTGAAGCCTCTTCTGCCTGTGCAACCGATTTAGCCTCCAATCCGGCTGCCTGCTGCATAAGGCTCTTCAGCTCGTCTGCGCTATCATCCCGTTGTGCAATTAATGCGCTCTGCTTTATCTCCAGTGCCGCAATCTCGGCCTGCTGCTGTTCGTGAGATGCTTGATGATTCTGCCTTTCCTGTTCAGACCGCTGCAGGCTCTCGGAGAGTGATTGATGCTGTTTCTCCCGCTCTTCCAACAGGCTGCGTCTGCCGGCCATATCGGCCACTGTTCCAAGATTGTTCCGGCGCATATCCTCTATCCTGGAGCGATAGCTCTCCACTTGCTCGGCTATAGCCTTGCGCCGGGTTACGGCCGCCTCTTCCTCTGCAGCAGCTTCCACAATCCTTTTTTTTAATTCGGCCAGTTCTTCTTGAGAGGACGCACTCTCCTGCCGGGCCTGACGGCACCATTCATCCGCTTCGGCGGATCTCGTTTCAAGATCAGCAAGATGCCGTTTGAGGTTGCTTATCTTTTCCTCATTAAGCCTGTATTCACTGTCAAATCTATCGGATTCCGATGTGGCCTGCTGCAACGCGATACGCAGACCGTCGGCTTTATCATCTTCGGATGTCTGCTTTATCCTGGCGGTGGCCAGTTCGGTTTCAAGTGTCTCCATGCGACCTTCATGCATGCGTAACTCAATAGTAATAGTGCCTGTCTGTTCGGCAATCTTTTCCAAACGGGCGATAAACTTTGCTATGCGATGAATAAATAGATCCAACTGAGCGGATTGCAGCCGCTGAGCAGCTGCTTTATATTCCTCGGCTTTGGCGGCATCCTCTTCCAGCGGACCTATCTGGCGCTCTATTTCCAGTGCAATATCGTTAAGCCTGATAAGATTAGTCTGGGTAGTATCCAGCTTGCGCAATGCCTCACGCTTACGATATTTGTATTTCTGTATTCCGGCGGCTTCTTCAAATATGGAGCGCCTGTCTTCAGGTTTATTGCTGAGGATTGCATCTACCTCTCCCTGTGTAATAAAGGCATAGGCCTCTTTCCCCAGACCGGTATCCAGTAACAGATCGCTGATATCTTTCAAACGACAGGGTGTTTTATTGAGCAGATATTCGCTGTCTCCTGAACGATAGAGGCGCCTTGTTATGCTGACTTCATCGTATTCCAGGGGAAGCTGTGAATCGGAGTTATCAAGAATGAGTGTCACTTCGGCCAGATTCAAAGGACGCCGTCCGGCACTGCCGGCAAAGATAACATCTTCCATACGGCTGCCTCGTAGTTGTCTGGGGTTCTGCTCTCCCATTACCCAGGCTACAGCATCCGATATATTGCTCTTTCCACAGCCGTTTGGTCCCACTATGGCAGTGACGCCGGGATCAAATTCAAGTTCCGTTTTATCTGCAAAAGTCTTGAAGGCATAGAGATTGATTTTTTTTAGATACAACGTTAATTCACACTCACGTCTGTTGTTTAAGCCAAGGTGCCTGTGTTGGGGTCAGGAGTTTACATTTAACATTTGGCCTAAACAGCCAAAAACTATCTTAACTTTTCCAGGGCGTTTTTAGCTGCATCCTGCTCGGCAGCCTTCTTGCTCTTACCCTTTCCGGCACCCAGCAGCTCTTTATCTGCGTAAACAGCGGCAACGAAGCTCTTATCATGCTCCGGTCCGTATGCGGACAGAATCGTATAGGTGGGTGTTATACGCCTGTGCTCTTGAATAATCTCCTGAAGAACCGTCTTGAAATCTCTGTAGTCGCCACTGGTAACGGCTAAAGTGATCCGCCGGCGCATAAAGGGGCAGGTCAATTCGGCGGCCGGTCCAAGCCCTCCATCGATATAAAGTGCCGCTGTCAATGCTTCAAATGTATCTGCCAATAGCCCGGGCCTGTAGTTGCCGTCCGTATTCCATTCGCTGCGCCCCAGCAGAATATAATCGCCTAATGCCAGCTCTTCGGCATAAGAAGATAGAGCGGGTTCGCTGACGACATACGACTTTATCTTGGCCATCTCGCCTTCATTTAGATCAGGATACTCTTTATAAAGAATATCGCAGACTAGAAAGCCAAGAATTGAATCCCCAAGGAACTCAAGCCGCTCATTATCACCCGGACAATCAGCATGTTCTCTGGCATACGAAGAATGAGTAATGGCCCGTTTAAGCAGGCCATTATCCTTGAAGCTATATTCTATTTTTCCTTCCAATCGCTCAAGTCGGTTGTCAGACACGGTTATCAGTCCTCATATCGTTTGAAAATCAAACATGCATTATGCCCGCCGAAGCCAAAGGAATTTGACATAGCCATATCGACTTCGGCTGATCTAGGTTTATTAGGCACATAATCAAGTGTACACTCAGGATCCGGATTTTCATAGTTAATGGTGGGCGGGATTATGCCTTCCATAATCGTTTTGATACAAGCTATGGCTTCAACAGCGCCTGCCGCACCCAGCATATGCCCTGTACAGGACTTGGTTGAGCTTATAGCCACACTCCCGGCAGCGGCACCGAAAACTGAGGTAATAGCAGCGCTCTCCAGCTTATCATTGAGTTCAGTCGAAGTTCCATGGGCGTTGATATAATCAATCCGGCCGGGCTCCACCCTTGCCTTCCTGAGGGCTCGCTGCATAACATGACAGGCCCCGGCACCCTGCGGATCCGGCGCAGTTATATGGTAAGCATCGCCAGTGCTGCCGTAGCCGATAATCTCTGCCAAAATAACGGCGCCTCTGGCCTGTGCGCTCTTCATCTCTTCAAGGATAAGTACACCGGCTCCTTCACCGATAAGAAATCCGTCTCTCTTGCTATCAAATGGTCTGCTGGCATGCTGCGGATCGTCATTCCTACCGGTCAGGGCCTTCATAGAACAGAACCCGGCCACAGCCATCGGCGTAACAGCAGCTTCACATCCGCCGGCAATCATGGCGGTGGCATCGCCGCGCCTGATAATCTCAAAGGCTTCGCCAATGGAATTGGTTCCAGTAGCGCATGCAGTGGTTATCGAAATATTAGGCCCTTTAGCGCCAAAGGCTATGGAAAGCTGCCCGGAAGCCATATCGCTTATCATCATGGGCACAAAGAAGGGACTTACCCTGCCCGGCCCTTTCAATATCAGATTGGCATGCTGCTCTTCCCAGGTGCCTATGCCGCCGATACCTGAGCCGACAATGACACCTGTATCGCCGGCATTGCTTGAATCGATAACCAAACCCGACCCTTCAAGCGCCATGCGGGCCGCTGCCATGCCTAATTGCACAAAGCGATCCATACGCCTGGCTTCCTTGCGCTCTATGCCGTGATCAAGCGGATCAAATCCCTTCACTTCGGCCGCAATACGACAATCGAAACCTGCAGCATCAAAAAGAGTAATGGCCCCCGCACCGGAAACACCGCCGAGCAACGCTCGCCAGTAATTCTCAACACCTATGCCTACGGGGGTCACCGCTCCCATGCCGGTTACAACAACCCTCTTCAAGTTAAGCTCTCTCCTTAATCAGCTATTGTCAGCTCTTTTTCCCCTGGATGTACTTCATGGCTTCTCCGACAGTACTGATCTTCTCTGCATCTTCATCCGGTATCTCCAGATCGAATTCCTCCTCAAGGGCCATTACCAGTTCCACTACGTCCAAAGAATCCGCACCGAGATCATCCGTAAAGGATGCGTTCTCCGTAACCTCGACTTCATCAACACCCAGTTGATCTACCACTATTTTTTTAACCTGATCGAAAATCCCCATTGTAATTACCTCCTAGATAAATCTACATATAATGAAAGATGCCGTACAACCGGATCGTCCGAATTACGGCACTATGCATTATCAATACATGACCATTCCGCCATCCACTGGAATAACTTGACCTGTAACATATGATGCCGTATCTCCGGCCAGGAAGAGGGCCACTCCGGCTACGTCCTCAGGGCTTCCCATCCTGCCAAGGGGCACTTGCTTAAGCATTGCCGCCCTGACATCTTCCGGCAAAACGGACGTCATCTCGGTTTCTATAAAACCCGGAGCCAGAGCATTAACGGTTATACCTCTGGTTGCCATCTCTCTGGCAGCCGTCTTGGTCAACCCTATAAGGCCGGCCTTGGAAGCGCCGTAATTAGCCTGTCCCATATTGCCCATAAGACCTATAACGGAAGCAATATTGATTATCCTGCCGCTACGCTGCTTGAACATCGGGCGGGATACAGCCTTGATGCAATTAAAGGAGCCCTTGAGATTGACGGTAAGAACAGCATCCCAATCCTCCTCTTTCATGCGCATTATCAGGCTGTCCCTGGTAATTCCGGCATTATTGACGAGGATATCCACATGTCCGAAGCGTTTCAGCACGGCGGAAACCATCTCTTCCGCTTCAGCGGCACGCGCTATATTGGCCTGCAATGCCATTGTCTGAACACCGCAAGCCTCCCCTATAGACTTTGCTGTTTCTTCGGCCAATTCCAAATTGATATCGTTGATGACGATATCGGCGCCTTCCCGGGCCATGGCCTCGGCAATGGCCCGGCCTATTCCTCTGGCCGAACCGGTTACAATCGCTACCTTGTCTTTCAGCATAATACCCATTTTATCCACCTGCCTTTAAAAAGTCAAGCACGCTCGCAAGCCCTGTTGCATCATCGGTAAAAGCAGTATTCACGCCTTTTTCAGTGCGTTTCATCAACCCCGTCAACACCTTCCCGGGGCCTACTTCCACAAAGACGGTCACACCTTGCTGCAAGAGGTACCGCATACTCTCTTCCCACCTAACCGGACCGGCGATCTGCTTCACCAAAGCAGCTTTTAAATCCGTCTTATCAATACGAGCAATGGCCTCGGCATTGGTCACCACCGGAATTGCCGCATTATCAAGAGGCGCCAGCAGCTTCTCCAGTTCAGCTGCTGCCGGGACCATAAACGGCGTATGAAAGGCCCCACTGACTTCCAGAGGTATGACACGCCTGGCTCCCATGCCGGCAGCCAGTTCTGCAGCCCTCTCTATCCCCTGTTGCCGACCACTGATAACTATCTGTCCCGGCGCATTGAAATTGGCCGGGTAAACCTCGCCCTGCTCTGTACAAAGACGGCAGAGCTCCGTCACGGCTTCCGCATCCAGACCGATAACGGCAGCCATGCCCCCCGGTGCATAACCGCCGGCATCGAGCATTAGCTCTCCACGGCGTCGCACCAGCCTCAGGCCCTCTTCAAAGGAGAGGGCTTCACTATAGGCTAAGGCCGAATACTCTCCCAAGCTATGCCCGGCAACTATATCCGCCTCAGCGCCTGCCCGTTTTAAAAGATGTGACAGCGCCATGCTGTGCGTATAGATTGCCGGCTGGGCATTATCCGTCCTGGTCAGCAGATCGGACGGGCCGTTGAATGATAAATCGGCAAGATCAAAACCTAGTATTGCGGATGCTCTGTCGTATAGCTCTCTAACCTCAGGGAAGCTATGGTAAAGGTCCTTCCCCATACCTGCATATTGTGATCCCTGTCCGGGAAAAAGAAAGGCAGTTCTCATGGGTTTACTCCTTCCAACGCAGGGCTACGGCTCCCCAGGTCAATCCTGCTCCAAAGCCTACCATAATAATTATGCTCCCGGGAACTACCTTACCACTGTCAACGGCTTCTTTCAATGCCAGGGGAATTGATGCCGCCGAGGTATTGCCATACCGCTGTACGTTGATAAAGACTTTCTCTTGTGGCAATCCCAACCGCCTTGCAGCTGCATCTATAATACGAATATTAGCCTGGTGCGGTATTAAACAATCGATATCATCTGTTGTCAAACCGGCTTCTTCTACAACTGTAAGAGCTGCTTCGCCCATTATTCTAACAGCAAATTTGAATACCTCGTTGCCTTCCATCTTTATGAAATGGCCTCTTTCGGCTACCGTATCGGCGGAAGCCGGCAGCTTGGAACCGCCGGCAGGTATTTTGAGATATTCCCCGCCGCTGCCAACGGCTCCCAGCTTAAAGGAGAGAAGCCCGTAACCTGAAGGCACTCGCTGCAACAGGGCTGCTCCTGCACCATCGCCAAAGAGCACGCAGGTACTTCTATCCTCCCAATTGGTAACTTTGGAAAGTGCATCAGCACCTATTACCAGAACATTACGATAAACGCCTGAAATAATAAATTGCGAACCTACGGTAAGAGCATAGATAAAGCCGGAACATCCGGCCTCTAAATCGAAAGCGGAGGCATTGACCGCCCCCAGTCTATTCTGAACCAAACAGGCCGTGGCCGGGAAGGGCATATCCGGCGTCACAGAGGCCACAATTATCATATCTACATCAGCGGCATCAACAGCGGCATCCTTCAAAGCCATTGCAGCTGCCTCTACCGCCATATCCGAAGTGGACATATTCTCGCTGCAGATATGCCGTTCAGATATGCCTGTCCGTGTCCTTATCCATTCATCGGAAGTATCAACCATTTTCTCCAGATCGTTATTGGTCAGCACCCGTTCGGGCACATAGCTTCCTATACCGGCTATACCTGCATTCCACATATTATAAAACCTCTTTTTAATAAGGTCAGGAGATTTCATTACGATGGCCTTACGCTTCTTCTGACCCCTTAGACTTCTCAGGCTCGGGATTTCTCCCTATAACCCGGCTGATACGACCTACTACGTCCTGTGCAGCGGCATCGCGGGCTACCCGCAATGCGTTTTTAATAGCTTTGGCATCCGACCTGCCATGAGCAATGACACAGACACCGTTTATTCCTAACAATAGCGCTCCGCCGTATTCCTTATAATCCACTTTGCGTTTGAACGCGTTGACGGGAGGAAGAAAGAAGGGCGCTCCCAGCAATGACAGAGGCCTACGTTTGAACTCGTCCCGTATGGAAGAGGCAATAAGATCCGCTATCCCCTCAGCCACCTTAAGGACTACATTACCGGCGAATCCGTCACAGATAACCACATCGGTCCGGCCGGTAAATATCTCATTTCCTTCTATATTGCCGATAAAATTAAGATCGCTCTTACTCAGAAGATCATATGTGGCTACGGTAAGATCATCGCCTTTCCCCTCTTCACCGCCGATATTCAACAGGCCGACCCGGGGCCTCTCCTTGCCGGTTACAGCTCTGGAAAAAATATCACCCATGATAGCAAATTCCAACAATTGCCCGGGCTTACAGTTGACGTTTGCACCTGCATCCAGCAGCAGCACCTTTCCGCTGCGACTGGGGATATAAGAACATATAGGCGGCCGGTCCACCCCTTTAATTCTACCGATAACCAGCAGAGCAATGGACATGGCTGCCCCGGTATTGCCTGCATTCACCAATCCTGTGGCCTGTCCATCTTTTACCAGGCGTGCGGCAACCACGGCTGAGGCGTCTTTTTTGCGTCGCATAGCTCTGGCCGGGTTTTCCCCCATATCCACTCGTTCAGACGCATGAATAATCTCTATGCGGGACGGGTCATAGCATCTTTTAGCCAACTCAACCTGTAACTGAGATCTGTCGCCTACCAAGAGAACCCTCAGATTCTCATACTCCATTGCCTCCACGGCACCGGCCACCGTTGCCGCCGGAGCATAATCGCCCCCCATGGCATCTATTGCTATAGTAATTAAATCGGATGTCATAAGAAGCGGTCTATTCTGCAGCAGCGACCGTTACGGCCTCCCTGCCACCATAGAAACCACAGTTTCCGCAAACGGTATGTGGCAACTTGGCGGTTTTGCACTTTGAGCAATGCACCACGTTGGTGGCAGAAATCTTCCAATGTGTGCGCCTCTTATCTCTTCTTGCCTTGGATGTTCTATATTTCGGCAATGCCATTTATTCTATCCTCCTATTAAGCGATTACTTCCCTGGTTTCCATGGCGATCATCAGCTCTTCATCTGTTGGAACAACCGCCACTAAAACCTTTGAAGCGGGGCTGCTGATAACAGCCTCGCTCCCGAATGCAGCCACATTGGCCTGCTCATCAAGTTCTACCCCCAGCCCGTTCAGTCCGTTGCATATCCGCTTTCTGACTGTCGGGCTGTTCTCGCCTATACCGGCAGTAAAACAAATTGCATCTACTCTTCCCATAGCAAAGGTATAGGCCCCTATATATTTTATAATACGATAGCAAAAGATATCCAGAGCCAGAACAGCTCTCTCTTCTCCTCTTTCAGCGGCTTCCTCTATATCACGCATATCGCTGCTGATCCCTGTTAACCCAAGCAGACCGCTCTTTTTGTTCATCAAGGTATCTATCTCTTCGGGAGCCATTCCGGCGTTCTTCTGCAAAAAGGGTACAATAGCCGGGTCTATATCGCCGCATCTGGTGCCCATGACCAGACCTTCCAGCGGTGTGAAGCCCATGCTGGTATCAATGGCTTGTCCACCTACGGAAGCGGTAATGCTGCACCCGTTACCCAAATGGCATGTGATAAGAGAGAGATCTTTCTTCTCTTTATCTGCTAATTCCGGCAGCTGTAAGGCATGTCGTACTACATAGCGGTGTGAGGTGCCGTGAAAACCGTAGCGCCTGATGCCATAGGTATTGCAGATTTCGTACGGCAGCGCATAGGTATATGCTTTCTCCGGCATGGTATGAAAAAACGCCGTATCAAAAACCGCAACCTGCGGTACGCCGGGAAGCAGCTTC
>JAQUEL010000070.1 GCA_028685295.1 bacterium | reverse complement strand
ATCAACATCATTTTGGAAAGGATGGGAACCGGATAATTTCGGTGTGAATGTTAAATGATGCAACGAATCGATTTTAATATGATTTTAGATGATGAAATGGTAGGAAAGGCAACAGAAGCCGTTACGTTTTATAATACGGACGTAAAGAATTGGCCTATGCTACGAGAGCTTAAAGCAATTACTCCCGAGGAAGAGGCTGTGCTTGAGGCTTCTTTGGCTGCAAGCCGGAAGGAAGATACTGATCCGCTGGTGTATTGACCAGTCAATATATAGTAATGAACGAAAGACGTAGGGAACGGCGCCTTTTCCTTTAATAGCCGTCTGTTTTGGAACAACGGGTAAGCTGATGATAGGGGAGTGTATATAATTTTTACCGCTCTGGCGGCATCTCTCCTTCACTGCTGGCTTCGAATAATCGCCCGTATTCCGGCGGCAATTGATTGCGGACCTTCTTGATAAGTCCTTCGGAAACAGCCTCTTCCAGTTCAGCGATGACCGCTCTGGCATGATGAACGGCATCCGGCAGATCGACACCTTCTCCCTCTCTCTCCTTGACACGTTCCAGAAACTCATCTAATGAATATTTATGGTAATCGCCGCTCTCTTGAAGATGACGGCCTATCTCCGGCGGCAACTGGGCTGCCAGGTTATCAGTAGTATCATCGTAGAGACGCTCTCCCAGCGTTTCTAACGTAGCTCGCGTCGCTCTTTCTGCCTCTCCCCGTGAAGCCAATCTAGCTTTATGTTGTACCTGGCCGATAAATTCGTCATGCTGCATAATCGTATCCTCCTGAAGGTTTTTTTAATTTATACCCGTATTCGGCCGCTTCACAACCAGGAATTACCTATCGGCAGCATGTTGAATTGGCAGGATAGTTGCAAGCAAGCATTTGCAATACGGGCATGCGGCGGTAGAAAAACAGATGTCCGCTGGAGAGGAGAAGGCAAATGCCAAATAGTAATCATGCTGGATTTAAAATACCGGTTATTCTTCTGTTTTTATGTCTGTCTATGCTCTCTTTACCGGAAAGATGTACGGCTCGGCTGGAAACGCTCGGCTTTATGTCTATGGTAACATCGCAACAGCCTATGCTGGAGGAAATAAGTCCGCCTTTCAATCTACCGGTTAAACTTGATGAAGCCTCAGTGCTGCAATTTCCATCTGCCATAGCTATGCGCACCTACATCTATACTCAGGAAGAACGCATAATAATTTACTACTATGCCGATAGAACCTCGGCGACCAGAGATATGGAGGCTTATGCCTCAGCCGGTACCAGGATTACAGCCGATCAAAGTGCATTGCTGGCCGAACATTACGGCTGTGTGCGTGAAGTCAACAGCACGCTAATGGAATGGTTTGTCCTCGATAACTGTATTGTAGGCATTCAGGTGCCTGCCGGGTCTAAAACAAGCGCCGTTCTTATCTCTGTTGCCGAGAAGATGATACGCTCAAGCGAGATCAGGCTAGAGAAACTCTTTTCAACACCTGATAAATGTTTTAGCACCTATCTGAGTGCCATGGAAGAACAGGAAACTGCACTGGTTTTGGAATGTTTTAGCAGCGATGGTTCGGCAGCAATGAAGAAAAATCTCAAAGTGTTGAGGAATCTGATGCCCATGTTGGGGTTAGCCGAGATTATGGATAATTGGTCAAGCGGAGGATGTAAAAAACCGGAGATTAAGTTTAAGCAGGCTGAGCTTCTTTCTGAAGATACGGCACGTCTCAGGGTATCTCTGGAGGATAGTAGCTGTCTGGATGAACCAACGGCTATAGGCCTGCTTACTTTTATGGCTCGTGCCAATAAATATATCGACAGTGATATTTGGGTGCCGTTTCGTAAAAACGGTGGTAAATGGGGTATAGATCTGGCGGTTTTGCAGGCAAGAGGCCTGGTGGATTCGCAAAAGAGCGCTACCAGGGGCGATTGCCAGAGCAACCTCAAGCAGATAGGTTTGGCGCTTTTCATGTATATACAGGATAACAAAGAGAGGTTGCCGGCAGATCTCAGCGCTCTGATACCGTATGCCAAGAATACTGATGTATTCAAATGTCCATCGGATGATGGCTGTGCAGAGATGACAGAGATCAAGCCCGGCTTTAAAAGCAGTTATTTCCTTGTCAGAGGGCTGAGCAATTTAATGAAGGATCCTTCCAGGGTGGTAGTGGTATACGAAGCCTCTCCTCTTTTTCACGGCGATGGCCGAAACGTTCTCTTCATGGATGGTCACGTCAAATGGTATAACGAAGAGAGTTTCCAGAATCTGATGAAGAAGCAGGGCGAACTGAAGACGCCGGCTAAAAAGACACCGGTCAAAAAATCTTCAGTCTCCACGCTCAAAAAGAAGAAGAGGAAGTAGGCAAGCATTCCTATAAACCATGTAGAATGACAGTAAGCCTCGCAGAATAGCTTAAAATTCCTGTGGGGCTTTTTATATCCCGCTATCATCACGAAAGAAATCTTGCTTGGCTGCTTTAGCTAGTTGAAAATGGAACAGCTCCAGGCAGCATACAGGTATACTGAAGGACCGATTGTTTCTTGCCCGCTATAGAATGCTCCTTGTAAATTATTTCATGGCAGCGTTATATATAAGAATTGAGGCGGCTGGAAAAAGAGAAAGGGAAACTGCTGGAGGAGACAGACCAAGTTCAGGAAAAAAGCTGGCGGAAAAAGGAGGCGTAAGAAGATGAAAGCCACTTTTTTGTTTGCTCCTTTCAATTCCTCTAGTCCTATATAGCCTCTGGAAGGATTTCTTTAGTTGGTGTATAATGCTTTTTAAAGAGGGTTTAAAAAGTGTTGAACAGGGCAATTATGAACGGAGTTAAGAATTCTAAACTGGTGCAGAGTATCAACCGCTTAGCTGTCCTGAGGGCCATAAGGGATCATGGGCAGCTTTCCAAGACAGAACTCTGCGAGGCTACCGGTCTAAGCCATCCTACAGTTGCCGCTATAGTGGACGGCCTCTGTCGTGAAGGCTTTGTGGATGACGCCGGTTACGGCAATTCCAGCGGCGGGCGCAAACCAGCCATTTTTGAGTTTAATCCCAGGGCTCGTTATATCATTGGAGTGGATTTCAAACGTGATAATGTTGTTCTGGGTGTTGCAGATCTTGCGGCCTCAATAATAAAGCGAAGAACTATTGATAATCTGTCTAACGTGGAAGTTGTCGCTGATGGTATAGCTGCTTTGGTGGAGGAATTGGGGCGGGAACGTATAGTGAGTATCGGTGTCGGCGTAAGAGGTTTTATAGATGATCATACCGGTTCTTTGCAGTGGATTACCAATACTCGGAAGACGAACATTCCTCTCAAGAAATTGCTGGAAAAACGCACAGGCTGTGATGTTTTTATCGATCATAACTATAACCTGGCTGCTTTAGGAGAACGCAACTTCGGCGCCGGCCGCAAGGCCAGGGACCTTATTTATATTAACGTTGGTACAGGTATCAGCGCCGGGCTGATAATAAACGGTCACATTTACCGTGGCCGGCTGGGACAGGCCGGGGAATTCGGGCACACGGTAGTGGATATAAACGGCTCTCCATGTGAGTGCGGCCGCAGGGGTTGCCTGGAATCGCTGGTTTCCGGAGCCGCTTTGGCCAAAGCGGCGGTAGAAGCGCTGCAGCGGGGAGATAAAAGCAATCTGACGGATATAACAGAGGGCAATCTCTCACGTATAAATGGTGCGCATATAATCGAATGTGCAGACAAGGGAGATTCTCTATGTCTTGAGCTGTCACGCCGTGCCGGAGAAATTTTAGGCGCTGGTATTGTCAACCTTATCAATTTGTTCAATCCGGAGATGATTATTGTCGGGGGCTCGCTTATTCGCCCTGGCGGAGTTCTGATGAAGACGCTGGCTGAGACGGTGGATCGCGATGCCGATAGAGCCACCAGGCAGGATTTTAAGCTGGTTGCCTCGGAGCTGGGCGGTGATGCAGTTCTGATAGGCGTGGCTACCCTGGTTTTAGAGGACTGGTTGCAACTCTCTCTTGAAGGTGTTAACTGATGATAAATGCGGAGGTATAAATGATGGCAAAATGCGGTTTTGTGGATATCCAGGTCAATGGATACAAGGGTATAAACTTTTCCAAAGAGGAGCTTACGTTAGATGAAGTTCGCCGGGTTACCCTGGATCTATCAACAAAGGGCACTATAGCATATTGTCCAACCATAGTGACCGGTTCCATGGAGATGTATCGCAAAGGCTTGGCAGTAATGGCCGAGGCCATGGAAGATCCGGAATTGTCAGGGCATATACTGGGAGTACATCTGGAAGGACCGTTTATTTCTCCGGAGCCGGGAGCGGTAGGTGCTCATCAGCCTGAGTTTGTCAGGGATCCCTCCATTAAGGATTTTGATCTCTTTTGGGAGTGGTCCCAAGGTAATATAGCCATTCTTACGGTAGCCCCGGAAAGGACCGGCGCTGAGGAATTAATCAAGCATGCTGTGGGAAAAGGCGTTACGGTAGCCCTGGGGCATCATTTTGCCGATAACGCTTCTCTGGAAAGAGCTGTTGCAGCCGGAGCCCGCAGTTGCACTCACCTGGGCAACGGATTGCCAAATATGGTACACCGTCATATCAATCCTCTCTGGTGGCAGCTTGCCTGTGATGATCTTTGGGGCACCTTCATAACGGACGGGCACCATCTGCCTCCAGCTCTGATCAAGACTTCCTTGCGGACTAAAACGATCGACCGGACCATAGTTATAAGTGATGCAGCCTCGCTGGCAGGGATGCCGGCCGGCAAATATTATGATTTTGGCAAAGAAGTGGTCATAGAAGCTACAGGGCGTATCTTCTGTCCGGAATCAGGCGGTTTAGGCGGTTCTCATTCCACTATGCTGGAATGCATGAACTTTCTGGCCTCACTCAAGCTTTTAGGAGAAGCTGATCTCTGGCAGGTAGCTTGCACCAATCCTCTCAAGCTTCTGGGAAAGGATTCAAGCGTTCTGGATAAAACAAACGGCCCTGCGGTGCATTTTGAAGGTGACCGCTTTATAATAGAAAGATAAGAAGCTTTAAGGAAGAGTAAATAGCTTGATATAGCAATAGCCATGATTACTAATGATCTCTTGCTATCGTCATTTATCTTATGACTTAAGGCTCTTATTGTACACACCCAGGCACCGGAGATCCCGCCGGTTTTATCTGGCCGGGACGACGGTGCTGTGTTATAATAAATCTGTTTCAAAAACGCGCCCGTAGCTCAATGGATAGAGCATCAGACTTCGGATCTGGGAGTTGGGGGTTCGAGTCCCTCCGGGCGTGCCAGATAAACTTCTTATTTTATTTTTAACAGGAAATCATGAAAAGATTTTTACAGGGACAATGCGTGACGGTATCCACTATCGGGGAGAGGATACGGACTTTTATTCTCACTCCGTTGCTGCCTGGCCCTCAGATCGAGAGAGCACAGTCTTCGCTCTCTGGTCTGTTGCTTTTTGAACTGGAGCAGTTACCGGGCGTGCCTCTTGACGATGTCCAGGAAGTCAGCAACTACGTAGCGGTAGGTTGCCATGGCCTACAGCGTTTGGCCGAGAGGTTCCCCATATCACTGTGCTTGATACGAGAGATGTAGCTATGCCGGATATATCAGTATAATTAATAGTGACTGACCGGTTGCTCCGGAAGGCATCCCGAAAGTTACTCCGGAAATTGGGAATCGCATGACCGGGACCGATAGCGCTGATAATATGTAAGGACGGATCACTATGTCTATTGAAAATCTCCATCTCCTGTTCGAGCCCCAAGACATTGCCGGCATTCCCGAAGCTTGGCAAGATAATCTGGAGGCCGCTATTGCCAGCTTCCCCGGAGCGAAGAGGCTGGATTTCCTGTGCCGGGATTTCATCCTGGCGGCCAATGATACGTTGCTGCTGCCGCAGGATGCCGTGGAAGCGCTGTTTCGGGCCGTCGGCCTGATCCGCCGGGATGAGAAGCTGGCCCGGCTGGCCTGGCTGTGGCGAGAGATCTTTCTGAAAAAGGCAGAGAGCATGCCGTATCCCACTCAATGGCCGTCGCCGATAAAAGCCATGGGGCCGGATGCCGCTCTCTTTTCCGCTGTCGTACTGATATCAATGCTGCCGCCGGCGCTTGAATTCCATCGCCAAAGAGGAGTGTCGGAAGATATCAGCAAGGCCTCCTTTCGTGACTTTTACATCTGGTTGCAGGATTATTACGATAAGCACGGCCGATGGGGGCTGGCGGGATTTACCTGGTTGCTGCTGCATCTGAGAGGAGAACTCTACCGCCTGGGTAGACTACAGTTTTGCGGTGCTGTCTTCGAGGAGCCGGTTGCAGAAGGCTTCCTGCCCGGATTGGCATCAATTCCTCAGCCGGGCGATCCCGTGCTGGCAGTGCACATACCGGCCGACGGCAAGCTGGACCATGAGCAATGCCGTGCCTCGTATCTGGCAGCGCTGGAATTCTTCCCGGCATATTTTCCGGAAATACCGTTTGACGCTTTTACCTGCCACTCCTGGCTGCTAGATCCGGAGCTGCGCAAAATCCTGCCGGAGAGCAGCAATATCGTCAGATTTCAGCGCGATTTCCATATTTATTCCATCCAGGACGACGACCGGCAGATGTTCGAGCGAGTGTTCGGAAATAAGCCGGCCGATCTGTCCCAAGCTCCCCGGGACAGCAGTTTGCGCCGGGCCATACTGGATCATTTGCAGGCCGGTAACAGCATGCACAAGGGAATGGGCTTTATTCTCAGACAGGAGATAGAGGCACTTAAATCTGCGCCATAATCCCCCCGGCCGGGCAGCAGGCAGAGTGCCGCCAAATGCGCTACTTCATCGACACGGCTTATATTCGTTTTACAATTCATGGCTTGGACACAGCCATTTTTTAACCTCGAAGCATGAAGCAAGAAGTATGAAGGAATACCAACATTTAACACCAGGTGTCGGTAAAAACGGCGGAGGAAGGTTAGAGAGGCCATTCTGTTGTAACTGAGAAAGAAAAAGAATAAGCGGGCTTCAAGAAAAACTTAAAACCCGCATCATTACTGGAAATTTTATGGTGGGTCGTAGAGGGATCGAACCTCTGACCTTGGGATTAAGAGTCCCCTGCTCTACCAGCTGAGCTAACGACCCGGACACATTACAAGTGCGTTAAAAATATTATCATATTCAAAAGTGTTTGTCCAGTTTATTTTAAGGGTATATCCATTTAATGGAGGTGTTCAAATGGCTACAGAACCCAGCGATCATAACGTCCAGAATCCCATACATATACCAGCCAGAGAAGAGGATTATATCTGGTCTGAAGGTGACATCTCTGTTTTTGAAGGAGCGGAGCGGGTAGAGGATGTCTATGATCTGGACGGTAACTACGTTGGCTCCATGGTCTATTGGCCGCAGGAAGGCGGGCAGGAAGGTGAAGTCGAATGGGTGGATGCTGAGGATCTTAAAGGCGAAGTAGAAGAGCGTTGACTTCTTTAAGGGGGCAGCTCTATTTATTAATGTTTCGCTAACCACTTTGTGAAGCGATTATTCTCATCATATAATGTAGTATGGTCAGCATAACGAACAGTCTCTTCCCAGAAATTGCTATATGGTTGTGTCATTCCGGGTGTTTGTGCTCTCTTGGAATTTTAGGGGAAATGCCCGCTACTCGATTCCAAAGAAGCGCACGATAGTCGCAAATATTTTGCACTTCGCTCAAACTTTTTAATTATGATAACAGCACTGGTTCACAATACCGTATTGACTTGCTATTTCCTGCTGCACCTGCTTCGGCAAGCCACGATAAAAGATAAGTATATTACCAAAGATCATAAGTTTGCTTGCCATTCATAAGGGAAGCCATTTTTGCTCAGAGTTATATTTATCATGATAATGCTTGATAAAAGCCTCATGGCTGTGCTTAGCCTTTTTCATGCAGATCAACGATCGATTTTTCATGCTGACAGAGATCAAGTAATGGTAAAGTATAGGGATCGCAATAGCCAAACGGACCATGTGGCAGATTGTCAGGTAATGCTCGAGAGGCCGCAAGGCAATTTGTCGCAGATCATGCGGCATATAAATTCAGAATACGCAGCTTACTTCAATGTAAGGTATAAACGTGTTGGGCCGTTGTTTCAAGGGAGATACAAATCCCTCCTGGTAGAGAGGGATGCTTATGCGTCGGAGCGCAGTATATACATTTGAGTCCGGTATGGCAGGAACAGTCTGCAGGGCGGAGGGGTATAAACGGTCAATCTGCCGGGCTGTCAAATGTGCAGACCTGACCCCCGGTTGCCCTTGCGCAATCGGATGGAGGTTGGAGTAAGCTCCACAAATTCATCATCCTCGATATATTCGATAGCACTCTCCAGCGTATGCACTCGTGGCGGCGTCAGCATAGTATCTATCTCGGAGGTTGATGATCTCATGTTAGTAAGCTTCTTGGTTTTGGTAATATTGACCACCATATCTTTTTCGCGAGAGTTCTCGCCCACTATGGCGCCTTCGTACACTTCCACACCGGGACCAATGAAAAGTGTTGCTCTCTCTTGCAGACTTTCAATGGCATAAGCTGTGCTGAAGCCCTGATTCATGGCGATCAGTACACCGCGTGTACGCCTGACGATCTCACCATTAAAAGGAGCATATTCGGCAAAGATGTGATGCATGGTACCCATGCCCCGGGTATCGGTCAGAAACTCGGAGCGATAGCCGAAGAGTCCGCGGGTAGGAATACGGTAGCGCAAACGGGTTCGGTTATCCGCGCCTATCTCCATCTCCTGAACCTCGGCCTTGCGCAGGCCCATCTTCTCCATGACGGCGCCCACGTAATCTTCCGGAATATCGATAACCAGCTCTTCAAACGGCTCGCACTCCTTGCCGTTTATTATCTTTTTGATTACTCTGGGCTGTGAAACCATAAACTCGTAACCTTCACGGCGCATGGTCTCCATTAGAATGGTCAGATGCAGCTCTCCTCTTCCCGATACTCTAAATGCGTCGGGAGATTCTGTAATCTCCACCCTCAGCGCTACGTTGGACTGCAACTCCCTGTTTAGACGATCACGCAGATGCCGGCTGGTAAGAAATTGACCATCCCGCCCGGCAAAAGGCGAGGTGTTGACCATAAAATCCACGCTGACTGTAGGCTCATCCACAGCAAAGCCCGGCAACGGTTCAGGATGTTGAGGATAACATATGGTAGCTCCTATCTTCACTTTTTCCGGACCAGCCATAACCACTATCTCACCAGCCCGGGCCTCCTCCACTTCCACCCGCTCCAGGTGCTCAAACGTAAACAGCTTGGAAACCTTGAATGGCAACGTTTGGCCTGTAAGCGTTATCATTACCACCTGATCACCGGGTCTGACACAGCCTCGCTCGATGCGTCCTACAGCCATTTGTCCCAGATAGGGAGAATAATCCAAAGTGGAAATAAGCATCTGAAGCGGACCCGCAATTTCGACCCGGGGGGCAGGAATATGCTTTAATATGGCCTCAAACAGTAGATTTAGATTATCATTAGAGATATCGGGATCCGTGGTAGCGTAGCCATCCCTGGCTGAGGCAAAAATGACGGGAAAATCCAGCTGTTCTTCGGAGGCATTCAACTCGATAAAAAGGTCCAGTACCTCATCATGGACTTGATATTCCCGGGAGCCGGGACGGTCTATCTTGTTGATGACCACTATAGGGCGCAGCCCCATTTCCAATGCCTTGCGCAATACAAAGCGTGTCTGCGGCATAGGACCATCAGAGGCATCGACCAGCAACAGTACACCATCCACCATGCATAGAATACGCTCTACTTCACCGCCGAAATCAGCATGGCCGGGAGTATCGACTATATTGATTTTGATGCCCTTCCAATATACAGAGGTGTTCTTGGCTAGAATAGTTATACCTCTCTCACGCTCCAGCGGATTGGAATCCATGACACGCTCTTCCACCTGCTGATTGGCCCTAAAGGCACCGGATTGCCGTAACATCTGATCTACCAAAGTGGTCTTACCGTGATCGACGTGGGCAATAATGGCGATATTGCGCAGCGCGGGGGCCGAAACCCGATTTGTTCCGGGATTGGTTAAAACTGTACCCATAATTTTTAATAAACTCCGTTCGTTACTGCCAAAAGTAAAATTTACAAACAATGCTTATTTTAACAGATATTGGTATCAGATAAAAATATGAACTTTTAACCATGTCGATAAATCAACTCTTTTCAATGATATCGGATATGGTATCAGCGGTCCGTTGTTCAGGATT
>JAQUEL010000127.1 GCA_028685295.1 bacterium | reverse complement strand
GCATATTAAAGCCGACATGCTCATCTGGGTATACTGCTACTAGAAACGAGATTGCTCCTTGCCGCAATATCGACACCACTTTAAGTTAACAGAACAAGAGCCATATTGCAAGATAACTTTTCCCGATTTGTGATATTAAAAAGGAAAATCCCTTTGCAGGATAGAAGTTAATATTCGGGTAAAGAGAACCTGGAAGCTCTGTTTCTACTTTCTATCTACCTGTAATAATCACCCGCCGATCTTAGGAGGACTTATCATGCAGATAAATATAGCTGCACCTTTGCTGCTTGGGCTTATCGTCTTTTACCTGGGCTACAAGTATTACGGGCGGCTTCTTTCAAGTATCTTTGGTGAGAATGACGATAATATAACCCCGGCCGTGGAATTAAAAGATGATGTAGATTATGTACCTACTCCTCTCGGAGTAGCCTTCTCCCACCATTTCGCCTCCATTGCCGGCGCCGGACCTATCATAGGACCGGTTGCGGCCCTGATCTTCGGCTATGCTCCCGTCTGGGGCTGGATTATACTGGGCACCGTCTTCTTCGGCGCTGTACATGATTACACAGCATTATTTGTCAGTATGAGAGAAAAAGGCAGATCGGTAGCCGATGTTGCCAACAGCTATCTGGGTAGATTCGGTTTCTTCCTCTTTATCTCTTTTACCATCATTATGATAGTTCTGGTCACGTCAGCCTTTTTGGGACTAACGGCCGTTTCATTAACGTCAATGGTGCCGCTGAAGCACATTGCCCCCAATGGTGATCTCAGTCTGCTCAAAACCATTTCCATCAACGGAGTACCATCAGCCAAAATAGGAGGCATAGCCTCAACTTCAGTAATAATTATCACCTTCTTTGCACCTCTCATCGGCTGGCTTCTCTATATCAAAAAGATCAAAGTCTGGATAGCCTCGATCGTAGCCATAATCATATGCACCCTTTCCATAATAACAGGGCTCTTATTTCCCCTCTCGCTCGATCCGCAGCTATGGATGGTTATCCTATCGGTTTATGTGATCATCGCTGCCGGAATGCCTGTGTGGCTGATACTTCAGCCGCGTGATTTCATGAACTCCTTCATCCTATATACAGGTATAGCAATGCTGCTGCTGGGAGTAATCGGAGGCGGTTTCGGCGGCTTGACTCTACATGCACCGGCCTTCAATCTGGCCCGGGGTAATGCCGAGCTGGGGCTTATCTGGCCCTTTCTCTTTATTACCGTAGCCTGCGGCGCCATCTCCGGGTTTCATGCTCTGGTGGCCGGCGGCACTGTCGCCAAGCAGGCAGAGCGTGAATCACACGCTCGCAAGATAGGCTTTGGAGCCATGATACTGGAAGGCATAATGGCTCTGGTCGTGTTGATGACCATTGCCGGGGGCTTGAAATTCGATGCCTATATGAGCATAGTCTATCCCCTGCAGGGAAAGAGCAATCCCATCCTGGCCTTTGCCCTGGCCATGGGAACATTATTGCATAATGCCATCAGGATGCCGATAGCACTGGGTACCGTCTTCGGGATTCTGATGGTGGAAGGCTTCGTCATCACCACATTAGATACTGCGGTCAGGCTCAACCGATATCTATTTGAGGAATTATGGACCATACTCTTCACCAGAGTACCCCGCATCATGAAATCCTACTTATTCAATTCTCTGCTGTCCGCAGCACTGATGCTATGGCTGGCCAAGACCAACGCCTTCATGGTTATATGGCCGATATTCGGTACCGCCAATCAGCTTCTGGCCGCACTGACCCTGATAGCCGTATCCGTCTGGCTGGCGTATCGCGGCAAGCCGACCTTGATAACACTTATTCCGGCTGCCTTCATGATGATTACTACGCTGGCATCCCTCTACATGCTGCTGATCAATAATTACTTACCTGCCCATAACAAGCCTTTGATAGCAGCCGACCTGTTATTGATGCTTCTCTCCATAGGGGTAATTTATATTGCCGCCAAACGCCTGGCCGGCATAGTCGTAAAGAGAAAGAGGGCCGTATCTGCCGCATAATAAAACAAACAAGGAAACCCTTCAAAGCATTAAAGGAGGAAAAAATGTCCTGTCCTAACGTAGATAAGAATAAGAGCGGTTGCACCTGCACATCCACAAGTTGCTCGCGCCACGGCATCTGCTGCGCCTGCATACGTTATCATCGAGAAAATGGGGGCTTGCCAAGCTGCCTAAAATAGAGTGTGCATCTTATTCGGCTAATATATCGATGCCTACTCTGCCGGCAACCTCTTTGCCGACCAGCATCTCTGCCAGAACAAGAGAGAATTTCAGAGCTGCGCCCACACCGGCAGCGGTTATGATTTTGCCGTCAACCGTTACACTTTGTCCGGTATATCGTACATCGGCAGGGAAATACTCCTCCATACCGGGATAACAGGTGGCCTGCCTGCCCTTCAGCAACCCCATGGAAGCCAGAATTACAGCAGGAGCGGCACAGATGGCTGCAATAAGTCCGTTTTTAGCCGCCGTTTCCATCAGAATTGACT
>JAQUEL010000069.1 GCA_028685295.1 bacterium | reverse complement strand
GTTTCCATCGCCAATACCAGGATCCCATCCGGTCATCCGGAAGGCTTTATAGAAGCTTTTGCCAATATCTACCGAAACTTTGCAGAAGCGCTTGATAGAAGGCTGGAAGGAGATCAGGCAGCTACAGCTGACTTTCCTGGAGTGGATGAAGGAGTCAGAGGAATGGCCTTCATCAAAGCCGTGGTCAAAAGTTCGCAAGCTGATAGCAGATGGATGCATATAGGTTGAGGGGAGCATATCGGAGGATACCCTGGGAGACCTATAATTTGCATAGATAGACCGCTAGATAGACCGCTTTACCAGCAAACATACTTACGGTTTTGTCGATACACAATAAAATATTGCTTTGAAATAAAGGAATTTTTGGAGTGACGTCGAAATTTAATTATAGTTCTTAATCCACCAGCTAGTAGCTAGTGGAGGATTATGTCTTATGGATGGCGGGATAGTATTGCTCTGTTATGAAAGCCGCCATTGGTAGAAGGGAAGTATTAGCGAAAAAGATGGGAAAGATCAAGGTTCAAAAAACAAAATCTTCTCAATTAAAAGAGATACTTATTGATAAGATTATCAATGGTGGTTACCAAACAGGCAGCAAGCTTCCTTCCGAAGTAGATTTGATGCGGCAATACGAAGTGAGCAATACCACGTTATACAAGGCCCTGACCGAGTTAGTGCATGAGGGATATATCTTTCGGGAAAAAGGTAAAGGTACTTTTGTTGCAGATTACAGACGGGCTAATAAATTGAAAGGCAAACGGATAATTGGCTGCTTAGGGATGCCTGCGGTGGTGTTTGCCGGCTATGTTTTTAACGAGTTATGTATGGGAATACAGGACGCTATTAGAGAAAATGGCTATGAGATGATATTTAGAATGTCTCACAATAACGTAGAGGAAGAAGTTCAGCAGCTGGAACAATTGATCGATATCGTTGACGGCCTTATAATGGTGCCTTCTTCCATGGCGAATACATCGGACTTGACCATGGCGGCTTTACTTAAATTTCAGGAGAGACAGATCCCCTTTGTTTTGATTGACCACTATATAAAGCGGCTTAATTGTAATTATGTGGTTACCGATAATTTTGCAGGAATGTACGCAGCGGTAGCGCATCTGGCTAAATTGGGATATAAGTCCATAACTCTTTTGGCTTGTGATGACTGGAACTGTCTGACCTCAGCAGTCGATAGAAAAAGAGGTTATGAGCAAGCAATTAAAGATTTTAATATAGGAGGATCTCTACGGAACGAGGCGGAAACAATAATTTTTTTACCGCGTGATCTATATTCAAATTCTGCTTATGAGCGTGTAGTGGAAAGGATTTTAAAAGTTAGCGATAAGCCTGCAGCCGTAGCTGCTACAGAATATCATCTGGCAATAGGTGTGATTGAGGCCGCATTAAGGATGGGATTGAAAGTCCCCGAAGAGCTATCCGTAACCGGGTTCGATAAATATCAGATCCCCGGGCACAGCCCTTCTATTAAAATGACTACTGTAATTCAGCCAATGTATGATATTGGCAGAAAGGCGATAAATATTCTGACAGATAATATAGAGAATGGTGTCAAAGCTGCGGAAAAGGTGGCTTTCCCTTCTCAACTGGTGATAGGGGAGTCCTGCGGCGCCGGGCTTGTCGCAAGCCAACCATAAACGGAGTGGCGAAATAATAGCGGCTGGCGCCGGCGGCATGTTAAATAAGAAGATATTTTAAGGAGGGAAAAATGTTTATCCGACGAAACAACAAGTTGATGATTCTATTAATTGGACTGATGTTCTGCGGCATGCTTGCGGGCAACGGCTATGCCGGCGAAGAGAAGGACCCTGCTCGTGAAAAGCTGCTGGCCGACAAATCATTGCTCTTCTTTGCTCCATTCGATTTTTCTGTTGATGCCGAGCAGGCTGCACACCATAAGACAGGAAATTTAAATGGAGAAGGCGAATTTATTCCCGGCGTTGTAGGCAACTGTATTTCTCTGCCGGAGCCAGGCAAGGGTGCAATCAGCTATAACTTCAGCGATAACATAGATATGAAGGCAGGCACCATGATGTTCTGGTTCAAGCCGCACTGGTGGGGCGATGAACTGGAGGAGAAGAGCTTTCGCCGTTGTCTCATGTGGTTGCGATTAAGCGATGGAAAATATTTTGCCTTTTACCGTACCTTCAGCAGAAAAGCTTCCCCTTACGCTGTTTATATGATTTATCAGAATTATGGAACATTGATTTCAACCAGAGCGTGGAAGAAGGATCAGTGGGTACATCTGGCCGCTACCTGGGATATGCAATCCGACAAATACATTATATATGTAAACGGCAGGCAAGCCCTTTCCGCTCCCGTGCAATGGAAGGACAAAGAGATCGAGGGACGTGGCTTGAGCCTGGGAAGATATTACGGCGTCGATGTTATTGATGCTGCATACGATGAATTCTTTGTTTTCGGGCGGTCGCTGACCGCAGAGGAAATAAAGAGTTATTACGATGCTACCAATCCTGCCGACTAATGCCGGCAACGCAAACAACCAGTAAAACAGGGTAAGATACGCAACTACTGAGGAGGAATAGCGTATGAAGCGCAGTATAACCGTATTGCTTTGCATCTGGTTCCTTTGTTTGCCGGTTTGCGCATTGGCTGCCGAAAGAACGTATAGTTACAGCCAGATTCAGCACACAGTAATTACTCCCGCCACAACATGGGCCAAACCGCTTAGCCGGAGTAAAATCGATGCATTGGTAATTACCTCCGCCTTTGGGCAACGAGACATTCTTGAACTGTCAGAGCGTCTTGACATCATTTGTACTGTGGCAGCGGTGCCGTATGCTGACCGACCAGGCGGAGATAATGCTGCGCAAACCGCCCTGCAGCCCCAGGCATGGGAGTATCTGAGAGAGAAATTGAAAAGGCCCTATGATGTAATCATCATCGGCGCTTTGCGCTGGACATTTATTCCGGAGGATATACGCGAGATACTTCTGCGTCATATTGAGGCAGGATGTGGATTGCTTTATGTGGATCCACAGGGGCTTGATAGAAAACTGTTCGAGACCTTCGAACGAGGCAAGATTAACGCCTCGTTAGCAGATATTGCAAATACCATACCCTTTAGCAGACTTAGCGCCTTTGCCGGTTTCAATACCGCAGAGAGCCTGGCAGCCAAATATATGAGCAAGAGTCAGGCAGGCAAAGGGAAGCTCTTCTTTCTCCGCTATCGCAGCGGCGATTTTTACTCCCTGACACCCCGGGGAGCGAGCACCTTTATAGAATACGACTATTATATGTCCCTTTTATCGAAAGTGATTCTTCATCTTGTAGGTCGTACAGCTACAACAGGCATCGCTGCCGTCAAAGTTATTGATGATATATGTCGAATAGAACTTAACGGATCTATAAAAGAGCCGATGAACCTGGTCTTGACCTTGCGGGATAACGAGGGGAAGAGCGAAGCCGGGATAAGCAAAGAGATTTCCATGCCCTCCGGCACCCGTTTGGATATCCCCCTGCCTTACCTGCCGGCAGGGATACATTACCTGGATGTTCAGCTGAAAAACAAGGAGACAGTTGCCGACTGGAAGTCCGTCGCCTGGGAGAGGCCCGCCCCTGTTGTCATGACGGTGAGCCTGGATAAGAATGGTTATCAGGTTGGAGAGAGGATCACCGGTAATATTTTGTTGGACAAAGAGCAGCCCGGCAGCATCATCAAGATAAGCCTGGAAGACAGTCTGGGACGATTGATCTTCTGCCGGGAGCTTCCCGCCCGGCAGAAGGTGCAGTTTGCCATACCGGATTTCCAGCCCCTTGCCGTGCTGCATACCATCAAAGCCGAGCTCTACCGGCAGGAGAATAAGATCATGGACAATGCTCAAAGCTTTCCGGTGCGGCTGCAAAAAGACCCTTCGGATTTCTTCTATCTTCTCTGGGGGAACGCCTCCTCCTGTCGCAGCTATCCGGAGCGCAATATATTAAAACTGGCCCGGACAGAGTGCAGTGTCGACGCCGTGCTGACCCGCATGGGAGATGCAAGTGAAGATGCTAAAGAGCTGTCCCGATTAAATCTATATATGGTCCCCTATATATACAGCCTTTATCCCAAACCCATATCCAAGAAGCTTGAACGCTCACCCTGTCTTACCGATCCCTCTTTCCGGGAGAGGATGGCCAGGAATCTGCAAACAACTACCCGCAGCCTCATGCCTTACGCTCCCATGTTCTACAGCTTAGGTGATGAGAACGGTCTTGCCCATGAAAGAGGCGATCAGGCGGGTCCGGATATCTGTTTTTCAAAGACCTGTGTGCACTCTCTTCAGGCTGAACTGAAGAGAGCATATACCACCCTTGATGCGTTGAACAGCGAGTGGGACAGCGTCTTCAATTCATGGGATGAAGCGATACCGTCAACTCTGCAAGCGCTCAAGGCCGGGAAAGCTATGGATAATCTTGCCCCCTGGCTGGACCACAGAGTGCATATGGATAGTGTTTTCGCCGATATTCACCGCTTCGGCCGTGAAGCCATAGAAGAGATAGATCCCGACGCCCGAGTAGGTGCAGAGGGCTTCTTCTATGGCGGAGGGACCGGAGTCGACTACTACAAACTGGGAAAAGCTATGAGCATGGCCGGCGGATACGGAGGCACCAGGCAATGGAGCGCCTTTTTGCCGGAAAAAGCACCGCTATGGGATTGGGGCCTCTATGGCAGAGGCATAGAATACGGTCGTCGATTTGCCTGGAAGATACTACAGGACGGCGGCAACGGTGCAGGCTTCTTCAGCGCCTTTGCCGCCGAAGGCAACTATGCCGCCTTCGGCCCGGACTATATACCTACAGACCAATTTGCCGCCCTGACAGAAGAAGTAAAAAGGATAAAAAACGGCTTCGGCAAGCTCTTGCTGTCCGGCCAGGCGCAGTATTCGCCGATTGCTGTAATCTATTCACCACTTAATGAGCATTTAGCCCGCGCCCTATCATTGCGACGCGGCGATTTTAGCGTCATACTGGATGAGCTCTGGTATTATCCATCCATTCTGGCATCAGAGCAAATTGCAGCCGGTAAATTGCAGGAAGGAAAGCATAAATGCCTTATTCTGCCTACCATGCATGCCCTTTCCAGTGAAGCAAGAGAAGCCATCAAGCGCTTTGTCCGTGAAGGCGGGCTGCTTATTGCCGATGTGCTGCCCGGGCAATACGACGGCCACGGCAAGATAGCGGCGGCCAACGATATGGAAGAGGTCTTCGGCGTCACACGGGCCGGTTTAAACACCAGGCCGGACAACAGCCTGCAAATAGACGGTCAGCAGTATGCCTTTGCTCTTGCCGATAACCTTAAGCCGACTACCGGCAAAGCGCTTGGCATATCACCGGGAGGAAGCCAGGCCGTTATCATGAACAGCTACGGCCGAGGCGCCGCACTCTGTCTCAATATTCTTCTCTACAATTACAGAGGGATGAAAAAAGAAGAAAGAGCCAGGCTGCGGCAGATAATATCCACGGCGCTTACCAGGGCAGATGCTCCCGCAGAGTTCGTTGTTGCAAAAGAGACGACTGAGGGTAGCGAGCCTCTATATAGCGGTACCGGCCGTTACTTTTTATCCGACAAAAACAGCTATGCCTTTATTATGCCGCATGAAGAAGGGAAGGTAACCGTCAAATTGCCGATAAGCGGCCATCTGTATAATATGACCGAAGGCATATACCTGGGAAAAGACAGAGAATTCAAGACGATCTTTTCCAGAACCGATCCATGTCTGATCTCTATTTTGCCCTACAAAGTATCCGGAATCTCATTAGCCTGCAACAAGGCGGCTACGCCTGGTGAGCTCGTGCATGTAGAGGGTATGGTGCATACAGACGGCAGCGCTCCCGGCAGTCATGTATTGCGGATAGACATCTACGACCCCACAGGGAAGCCCTTGCCCTGCTACAGTATGAATCTACTCTGTCCTCAAGGTAAAGGGAGTTTTTCCATACCGCTGGCATTGAACGATAAGCCCGGGAACTGGCAAATAACCGCCAGAGATGTGGCCACAGGAACCCATAGCCAGGTGCAATTAACCGTCAATAAGAAATAAAGGAGATAAATATCAATGGTTGGTAAGCGAAAGAACTGCAAGCTATATAGAGGTATCTTTCTTCTGGGTATACTGATCTGCATTACCAGACAGTCGGCCCTGGCAATCGAGGGATGGCCCGGGGAAGCTCCCGGTGAGGAACGGCATAAAGGCATGTTCAGCGTTACGGAGGAGGTCGTCACCCCTCATATACCCTGGGCAAAGCCGCTAAAGGGCAAAAAAGTGAAAGCATTGTTTATCGTGCCTCGCTGGGGCAGCCGTGAGGTTGTCGAGCTTTCTCAGCGTATGTCCCTGCAATATGATGTCGTCATGCTGGCCGGGCTGGGCAAGATATCCGGCCTCAAAGACAGCAGCGAATATTTGGGTTACTCCGCCGAGCGCCCGGGAAAAACCCTGCAACGGATCAGGACAGCGCTCAAATCCAGATATGACGTAATTCTGCTCGGCAACATCTATGCCGATATTCTGCCCGGAGATATTTGGCAAAAGATCGAAAGACAGGTAACCAAAGGTGCCGGATTGATCATTACCGGAAACAAGGCCGATGATCCGGTTGTGCGCCGGCTGCTGCAATCAGCCGCCAGCGAAGCTTTACCGGAAAGTATCAAAACATCCGTTCCATATGCAGCCCTGCCGGCCTTTATGGAGGAGGCGAAAGCCCCTTCAGCCGCCATACCGGCTGTGGAAGTTTACCGGCTGGGACGGGGAAGGTTAGTGTTGCCCCAATATGCCGTTATAGGAAAACAGGATGTAAATTCATTTATCTGTCCTCCGCTTACCATTACGGAGCATCTTGCCAACGGCTGTGCCTACGATTATTATCAGTCAATGGCCGTCAAGCTGCTTCTGCATGCAGCAGGGCGTAGTCCCTCTATAGCACTGGATGCCGTGGCCGTTACGCCTGCTACCATAGATCGCGGCAGGTTAAGCACGCTGGAAGTGAAGCTCAAGGGAATAGAGAGGGAGAACCTTTCCAGGATAAATCTTCAAGTT
Organism: bacterium; assembly: GCA_028685295.1. Taxonomy (GTDB): domain Bacteria; phylum UBP13; class UBA5359; order UBA5359; family UBA5359; genus UBA5359. The sequence goes on along the minus strand of JAQUEL010000069.1, from coordinate 3,531 downwards.
CGCCTTCGCTCTATCGATGGCACCGTGCATCTGGAGAAAAGCTTTAAGCCCTCCGGTAATATTCTATCGTCTTTTCTAGCCGATAACGCGCTGCCAATCAGCCGCTATTTTATCGATGCCGTCTTACGGGACAGCAGAGGCAATGTTCTCAACTGGGCTTCATCGTTTTTCGATGTCACCGATAATCGCGGTATAGCAGGGATTGCTATCCGGGAAAAGTTTATAAAGCCCGGTGAGCTTATCTCCGGAAGGATCAATTTGAAAGAGCCCTTGCGAAACGGCGATAAACTATTACTGGAAGTCGAGGACTCGTTCGGACGGATCACAGCCCGGCAGATACTTGAAAGGGTAGAGGGAACATCGATTCCTTTCAGCCTTCCCAGCGGGAATATGATTGCTCTTGCCGGCCGTATCAAAGCGGAATTGGTATCTCGAGACAAAACAGTAGATACCTGCATTACCCAAATATCGGTCAGGCAACCTGCCGTCGGACCAGGCTGGGATGATTACTCCTTCATGGTCTGGGACTTCGCCGATACATACTTCAGGCACTTTATTTATAAAGATTTACAGAAATCGGGTATGGACCGGCTTATGACCAAGTTTGCTTCTGTGGAAGAGCATGCCCGGCGAGCCGGCATAATTACCGGAGAGTATAACTGCCGCCCGTTTCTCTACGGCTACCATATTCCGAGTGTGCAATATTGCAAGCCGGAGCCTATTCGGGAGCGCTTTACCCGTTACACCGAAATCCTTTATCCTTTCAATTGCAGCGAATACAGTCTGGGAGACGAAAGCAACCTGGCCTTTCGCGGTAAAACCGATAAGCCGCTGGATAATAAGGAGATAAATCGGCATTTTCAAAAGTATCTGCAAAGGATATATCCTTCTTTGGAAGCGGTAAACAACGAATGGAATACCGCTTTTACGAACTGGAACGAAGTATGCGGCATTACGTTGGAAGAGGCCCAAAAAAGCAAGCAGGAAGCCCGCTGGGTGGATCACCGCCTTCACCTGGACGAGTATTTCACCGAAGCCATGATCGCCGGCGGTGAAGCGGTAGGGAAAATCGACCCCAAGGCCCGAACCGGGTTCGAGGGAGCCTTTCAAACGGAGAGCTACCGGGGATATGACTGGGGAAATTTGTTCAAGCATATCAATCTTATGGGTGGATATTGGATGACCCCTGTAGAGAAAGAGATCACCGCCTCTTTCAAACAGCCGGATACTTATTGGGGCTTTTGGAACGGATCATATATCGACATATTCAACCGTGACACGCAGAGATGGATTCCCTGGCGCTGCCTGCTCTGGGGCATGAACTCAATCTGGTATTGGGTGCCTTACTTTGGTGTACGCCCTTTGTCGGAGGGAGATCTTGCCTTTGGTCTCTATCTTCCTGATCTGAGGCCCAATCCGGTTTCCAGGCCGTTTTTGGATGGCGTGCAGGAGATCAAGAGCGGCCCGGGCAAGCTTCTTATCACCTCAGAGCGCCGCTTTGCCCCGATAGCCGTTCATTACAGCCAGCCCAGCATTCATGCCTGCACTTTAAGTAACGGCGGCTTTGTTCCTACCGGCGCCGGCTGCCCTACTCGCATATATTCCTCCTGGATGACCACCCTTTGGAGCTTTAAAGAGATCGGCTTGCAACCGCAATTCATTGCCACCGAACAGATCGAAAAGGGAGAACTTTCCAATTATAAAATGCTGGTCCTGCCCTTTTCACAGGCGCTCACCGCGGAGGAAAGCCGGCAGATCCGTAAGTTTGTGGAGAACGGAGGGCTTGTAGTGGCCGATGTTCTGCCGGCAATCCGGAACAGGCATGGAAGGTTGCTGGATAAGGGTCTTTTGGACGATCTCTTCGGCATAGAACGCATAGCCGGAAGGGAACCGGGAGAGCTTACCGATATTCGGCTAAACGTTATGTATGAACAGCCGATCAGAGGCATGTTGCCGTCAGTGCAAATTGATCCAGCCGTCAGGGTGAGCACCGGTAAAGCTTTGCAGATGATAGGGGATACACCGGTATTTATCGAGCATAAGATCGGCAAAGGCAAGGCTGTGTTACTCAATTTTGCCGGAAACTATACGCCCGGAAGTTACCGTTCAAAGCAGATACCCTCCATCCGCACTACACCGCGTGGAGATCTCTATCTGGACATTGCCCGGGCACTTGCCGCCATAGCAGATGTAACTCCGGAACTGACGGTTGCATCCGGCAACAAACGATTAAGGGGTATCGATATCGTGACTTGGAAGGACGGCAGCGCTTCCTACTTTGGCTTTACCCCCAACGATTATTGTGATTACGCCTGGGTCCTTACCATGCCCAGGGTGATGAAGTTGCATGGAAAGCTGGAGAATAGCGGGCATCTCTATGATATACGACGCGGCCGTTATCTTGGCTACGGCAACACCTTCAACATGGAATTGCAGCGTGGCTCAGCCGCTTTGCTGGCAAACCTGCCTTATAAAGTCTCTGAAGTTACAATCGCCGGCCCTGCGAAAGCGCAGCAGGGAGAGACAGCCGCCTTTACACTGGCCGTGGCAGCGGAAGGAGGGCAGGCAGGTCGGCATATATTACATGTCAGGGTATCAGTCAACGGCAAGATTTTGGATCACTATACCGCAAATGTCGAGGCAAAAAAGGGTCAAGGAACCTACCGTTTGCCGATAGCGCTCAATGATGCGCCCGGGAACTGGACGATCACCGTGCGTGATACCGTGTCAGGGATAACAGGGCAAACATCATTCCAGATTCTGGAGGCGGGCTTCAGGCAATCGTAAAGGTGTGTGCCCTGTCGCCGGTCTGAGATGGTGCCGCCCGGCGACAGGGCGCCATGAAATATAAAGAGAGGTGATTTGTATCATGAAGCATAAAAAAGAAAGGGGATTTACTCTTATAGAGCTTTTGGTCGTAATATTGATTATAGCGATATTGACAGCAATTCTCTTGCCCGTGTTCAGTCAGGCCCGAGAGAAGGCCCGGCAGGCTCAATGTGCTTCCAATCAGAAACAGATTATAATGGCAATATTACAATACACGCAGGATTGGGATGAAACTTTCCCCGTTTTTGGCGTAAGCCGTATATTGACACGCTTTGTACCGACATACATGCCCATAACTATCATGGACTGCCCCAGTGATAAAACGCGGACACCGGGAGTGGATTTTAATAATTATACGTATGGCGGCACCTCAGGCAATAATCGGTCTTACTGTTTTAATTTTAGAATGGGAGCGTACTCCGGTTTTTCCGGAATAACTCCTCAAACAACTCCTTTCCCCATGTCTTTGACGGATTTACGAAAGCCTGCAGAGGCCTGGCTGATTGCTGATGCGGATTGGACCACAAACAGCAGCGGGTTTTATTACGATACTGATTGGAATAACAGCTCTCCTATAAATGGCGCTGATACTATCGGCAGCAATGGAGTTCCTTACGGCATGACATACCGGCATAACGATGGCCTCAACCTGGGCTTTGCAGATGGGCATGTCGAATGGTGGTCGCATGGAGCGGTGCTAAG
>JAQUEL010000007.1 GCA_028685295.1 bacterium | reverse complement strand
TGCGAGCAGGGGAAGTGAAAAGCATACCCGAACTGGACAGATATCCATGGAGCGGGCATGCGGCTATAATGGGACAGATAGATAATGATTGGCAGGATAAAGCCTATGTATTATCCGTTTTCGGCAGTACACCGGTAAGAGCAGTGGAGATATACCGTAGATATCTGCAAGAGGGGATATCGGAGGTCAGCCGGACAAAGAGCTATACAGGGTTTGACAAAGAGAGAAGCCCAAGTCAAGGAATTAAAGGCGATGAGCGGATTATAGGCAGCTCGGAATTTATCGAGCGCATCATTGGTAAAGAGGAAGAACTAAGTAATCTGAATACCTATCCTGAAGAGAGAAGACAAGAATTCGAGATGGAAATAGAGAATACTTGCGAGCAGGCAGGAATAACTATCTTCGAACTGAGAGCCGGCAGCAGGCGAAGGGCGGTATCCAGGGTAAGAAGGGAATTGGTCTGTAGGCTGGCAGGTGGTTACGGCATGTCGCTGTCGGAAGTGGGATGCGAATTAGGAGTTTCTGTATCAGCTGTGTCAAGGATACTGGCTCAGAAGGACTCTTATTCAAATTAGTCAAGGTACGTCCCTCCATCTTAGACAAGGAAGATTATGAGTGTAATAATATTCAATAAGAACAAAGAAGAAAAGGTCGAAGCGCCAATTATATCCGACGTAGCAGTAGAAAAGAACAGCATGGAAACTATAGCTGAGCCGAAGCAGCCTTTACCGCCGGTAAGCCCGGAAGAGCTTCCAGAACGTATGCGTCGGGCAATGGCTCAGGCTGGGTGGACCGAGTTGATGCCGGTTCAGTCAAGGACTATTCCCTATATAATGGCTGGACGGGACCTCATGATCCAGTCCAGGACGGGTAGTGGCAAGACGGGAGCTTTTCTGTTACCGATACTGGAGCGCATTGATCATGAGCAGCCGGTTTGCCAGGCTCTGATATTAGTTCCTACGCGGGAATTGGCTAAGCAGGTAGCCGTTGAGGCGGAAATATTAGGCCGGGAAACAGGGATACGTTCGGTAGCGGTTTATGGAGGAGTGGGCTATAAACAGCAAATAGAGGCTTTTCAGGCTGGAGCTCACCTGGTGGTCGGTACGCCGGGCCGCATATTGGATCATTTGCTGAAGGGTGCTCTTTCACTGGATAATCTGAGGATACTGGTTTTTGATGAGGCGGATCGTATGCTGTCGATGGGCTTTTATCCGGATATGAAGAGACTGCAGCGATATCTGTCCCACGATATCAACGGCTATATGTTCTCCGCCACTCTGCCCCCATATGTTATCAGGCTGGCAGAAGAGTTTCTGCACAAGGCGGGATTTCTCAGTCTCAGCCGAGACCGAGTGCATGTTTCTGACAGCGACCATATATTCTATCTTGTTCCGGCCATGAATAAGGATCGGTGCCTGGTAAAGATAATAGAGATGGAGAACCCTCTTTCCGCCATTATCTTTTGCAATACAAAATCAACCGTACATTATGTTTCCGTCGTATTGCGTCGTTTCGGTTATGATGTGGACGAATTAACCTCTGATCTAACACAAAACGCGCGCGAGAAGGTATTAGGACGTGTACGCCGTGGAGAGCTACGTTTTCTTGTAGCTACAGATGTAGCAGCCAGAGGAATAGATATTCCGAACCTTTCACATGTAGTTATTTATGAAACACCGAAGGACCCGGAAAATTATATACATCGTGCAGGTCGTACCGGAAGGGCTGGGGCCGCAGGAGTGGTCATATCTCTGGTAGCTGATATGGAAGAGATAGATTTGCGTCATATAGCTCGTCGTTACGGCATCACTCTGGAGGAACGCTCTATACCGAACAATGAGGATGTGGAAGCCGTAGTTGCCGAAAGGGTGACGGCTATGCTGGAAGCACGCTTGCGTTCTCGGGACCAGATAGAGATGGAACGTATAAAGCGCTTTATTCCACTTGGGCACAGCCTGGCCGATAGTGAGGATGAACTGACTGTAATCGCTATGCTTCTGGAGGAATTTTATCATCAGACTCTCAATACCGCACTGCCCAGGCCGTCGGCAGCGGAGGAGACGGTACAGCCGTCTAAAACCTTATCTTCAGGCAGCCGGCGCCGTCCACCGCGCCGGCGGGAAGGCCGACGGTGAACAGGCGACAGGTGGAGGCTCATAGTGCATATCGCGAGAAAAAGTATAGGCAGTGACTGGGAATTTGCCTTTACAGAGCACGATTCTATATCATCTCCCGATGACTGCAACCGTCTGACCTTCCATCCCGCCGTTGTGCCGGAAACCAACCTGACGGATCTGCAGGCGGCCGGACTGGTGAAGCGGGAAACCTCGGCGACTTACGAGGACTCATTCGCTCCATACAAGTATAACGATTTAGTCTACAGAACCATATCCCAGGGCGGAGAAGCTACCGACCGCAAGCATGTTTTTCTCTGTTTCGACGGCCTGGACACCGTCGGCGATATCTTTCTCAATGGATGGAAAACGGCATCGGTAGAGAACGCTCATACAGGCTACAGGTTCGATGTAGCCGGAGAGTTGAACAGCGGCGCCAATGAACTCTGCCTCATTTTTCAAAGTCTTTGTCTATCACCATTAATCCGCGTGGCGGTCAGCCAGTTACCGGCAAGCGAGCTTGGAGCCAATCGAGTATATATGTATCTGAGGGCCATGCATTACAAGCAGTAGACAGGGTAATAGGCGCAAAGATAATATATCGGACCAGGAGTAGTCGCAGTAGTGCCTAAGCGGCATTAGATTACTGTCAGTCCTAAGACTGACAGCGGTTCAATCTATGCCTGAAAAGAGTTTGATCGCGTATTTCAGGCTTAATTATGTCTGATACTGCCAGGCTTAAGCATCGATCTTTGAAAGGATAAGTCTGCTTACATTGAGGCAAAAACCGAGGTGATTAGCAGGCAAGTTGTTTTCGGGCCTGCTGGCGTTGTCTATTCCCGATTTTGGGATTGTAATACCTCTTGACAAGTGTAACCTTAGTGCTACAATAATAAAAGACAACGGTGACAAGACTAAGGACAAAAGGGACAACTATTCATGACAAAGGCTATCACAATCAAAGACATTGCCAAAGACGCCGGAGTATGCATTAAGACCGTATCCAGAGTAATAAATAACTATCCGCATGTCAGTGAGGACATAAGAAAACGGGTCTGGCAATCTGTGGATGCCTTTGGATATGTACCGAACGAAATGGGCAAGCGACTTGCGTTACGCAAGAGCGGCCATCCTGTGCGTAATGGAGATATAGGCTGTATTCTTTTTTCAAACTACGAAAAGTATTCCGAGCCGTATACTGCTGAGATATTGGATGAGTTGGATAGAGTTCTGCTCGAAATGGGTATCCGTAATCATTTTACTTATACGTTGGATGAACTTGCTGATCAGAGCCTTTTCATCAATACAGTGAATCCTAACATCATTGGCGGATGTTTGTTGATCGGTCTGAGTGACCAACATATGACTGAAGTCGACAGAATAAGAAAAAAGGTAAAGTGTCTCGTTCTTCTCGGGCGTGTAGAAGATAATACTGTTTCCTGCGTTCATCCTGATGGTTTCATGGGCGGATTTCTGGCTACCAATTATTTGATAAATATGGGGCATAGGCGAATAGGCTGTATCGTAGGATATCTGAAAGAGCATTCTGATACTAAATTGAGGTTTAATGGCTATAAAAAAGCGTTGGAAGCGGCAGGCATTCCTTATGATGATACCCTGGTAAAAGAGGGCAGGTTCAGTATCGAAGGGGCAGTAAAGGCAACGGATTCTCTTTTGAAGACGGATACATTACCTACTGCTATTTACAGCGTTTCTGATCCTATGTCCATCGGTGTTTATAAAGCGATCCAGGAAAGGGGATTACGGATACCTCGTGATATCTCTGTAATCAGTTTTGATAATATCAACCTGGCCTCACATCTTTATCCTTCATTGACAACTATCGGAATGGATAAGAAAGAGATGGTAAAGATGGCTCTGCAAGTGCTGATAAGTGAGATGGAAGGGAAGGGAACGCCTGGAATAAAGATAACTTTTCCGGTTGAGCTGGTAGAGAGACAATCATGCCGGAAGCTGGTATGAGTCGGCAAACCGAGCGGGTAAGAGTTAGAGGTGCGCTTTAGTTTTCAAAGATATTCTGAGAAAAATAAATCAGGAGGTTGGGAAAATGGGAGGTGTTAGAAAGCAAAAAGGATTCACATTAATAGAACTACTAGTGGTTATTGCGATAATAGCTATATTAAGTGCTATCCTTTTTCCGGTTTTTGGTAAGGCTAGGGAGAAAGCCAGACAGACGACTTGCGCGAGTAATCTAAAACAACTGGGCCTGGCGATGGATATGTATGTTCAGGACTATAATGAGTTTTTTCCTCCCGCAGCTTTCGACTTCAGTAGTTCATGGAGTGATCTGATCAAACCATATTATAAAAATGTATCGTTATTACTTTGTCCATCTGATAGCAGCGGCTGGCCAGGTCCGGGTCAAGGTGACGACCGGTCTTACTCTATTAATGCAGGTGATCAATATGATAGTGTTAACGGAGTAAGCTGGGCTCCTGACGGAGACCCCGCCCATGCAGGCTCAGCATGTCTTAGTGATATACACTCGCCAACGGAAACCGTTTTGTTATTAGAGTTTTTCGCATACTATAACAACGGTACAAACAGCGCTTCCGCTGGATATGGCGGTTACGATATGGCGTGCCGCAATCCTCATAGCGATGGAAGCAATTTTCTCTTTTGTGACGGTCATGTATCATGGAAGAAAAAAGGTGCATTGACTGCTGAAAATTACAGACGCTGAATTGTAGAGCAAACGGAAATTTCTATAGGGGGATATAGCCGATGTTGAAAAAGCTTTTAGGTGGTGTATTCGTATTTTGTGTGCTGTCGTTACAGTTGATCTCTCAGGGACGATGCGAAGATAATCTAACGTTCTATAACTCGTTTGAAAACGGGTTGAAAGAGGAACAGTCTTTGGAAACTTCCTCCTTGATCAGCACCGATAACGCTTTTGCGCTGGAGGAAGGCATTGCCGGCAAGGCATTAATTGTGGGCATAGAGAACGATAAGAAGGGTTTGAGTTATGAGTATAGCGCAGAGGGCAATATTGATCTGAAAGAAGGTACGGTTGCCTTTTGGGTAAAGCCTTTGGATTGGAACGGAAATGATAAGTATTTTCACCACTTTTTTGATGCTCGTGGTGCGGACAGTGAGTTGATTATTTATAAGTATATTGAAAGTGATAAGTTGTTTTTCCTTTTTGGTCCTCGGAGTGCACAGTGGACAATTGCTTATTCCAGTGTGGCTGAATGGAAACCCGGGGAGTGGCATTTTGTCGCATGCAGTTGGAAAGACAGAACGATGAAATTATACGTTGACGGGGAACTGATGGATACTAAAGACATCGGGACTTTGGCAACAACACCTTTTGCTTCGTTCTTCATAGGGGGGGCCAAACCCGAACAGTGGGGCACTAATCCTCAAGGGAAAACTCTTATGGACGAGGTTAAAATCTATGGCGTAGCTTTGGATGCCTCTAAAATAACGGAAATGTGGAAAACTTTACGTCCCTCTTCAAGCGCCAAGAGTTTACCGTTGCTCTCTGTAGGCAAAGCGAATAATATGCCTGTCCTTGACGGCAAAATCGGCGATGATGAATATAATTTCAAGGCGGGAGGTTTCCTTGATATAAGGACGGGGAATTACAGCTCTGATCAAGCCGTATGTTTTTTATCTTATGATGCAAGCAATCTGTATCTGGGGATACAATCAAAGGTGCATTGACTGCTAAAAATTACAGACGCTGAATTGTAGAGCAAACGGAAATTTCTATAGGGGGATATAGCCGATGTTGAAAAAGCTTTTAGGTGGTGTATTCGTATTTTGTGTGCTGTCGTTACAGTTGATCTCTCAGGGACGATGCGAAGATAATCTAACGTTCTATAACTCGTTTGAAAACGGGTTGAAAGAGGAACAGTCTTTGGAAACTTCCTCCTTGATCAGCACCGATAACGCTTTTGCGCTGGAGGAAGGCATTGCCGGCAAGGCATTAATTGTGGGCATAGAGAACGATAAGAAGGGTTTGAGTTATGAGTATAGCGCAGAGGGCAATATTGATCTGAAAGAAGGTACGGTTGCCTTTTGGGTAAAGCCTTTGGATTGGAACGGAAATGATAAGTATTTTCACCACTTTTTTGATGCTCGTGGTGCGGACAGTGAGTTGATTATTTATAAGTATATTGAAAGTGATAAGTTGTTTTTCCTTTTTGGTCCTCGGAGTGCACAGTGGACAATTGCTTATTCCAGTGTGGCTGAATGGAAACCCGGGGAGTGGCATTTTGTCGCATGCAGTTGGAAAGACAGAACGATGAAATTATACGTTGACGGGGAACTGATGGATACTAAAGACATCGGGACTTTGGCAACAACACCTTTTGCTTCGTTCTTCATAGGGGGGGCCAAACCCGAACAGTGGGGCACTAATCCTCAAGGGAAAACTCTTATGGACGAGGTTAAAATCTATGGCGTAGCTTTGGATGCCTCTAAAATAACGGAAATGTGGAAAACTTTACGTCCCTCTTCAAGCGCCAAGAGTTTACCGTTGCTCTCTGTAGGCAAAGCGAATAATATGCCTGTCCTTGACGGCAAAATCGGCGATGATGAATATAATTTCAAGGCGGGAGGTTTCCTTGATATAAGGACGGGGAATTACAGCTCTGATCAAGCCGTATGTTTTTTATCTTATGATGCAAGCAATCTGTATCTGGGGATACAATCAAAGGTCTCCGGATCGCTTGTTGCTAACGTCAGAGACAAGGATAATGTTAATGTCTGGAAAGATGATGCAGTTGAAATTTTTTTAATGCCGTCAAAAAACGATTTTTTCCAGTTTATAGTTAACTCTGCGGATGCTGTTTATGATGCAAAAAATAGCAATCCCAATTGGAACATGGGGGGACGGTGCATAAATAATATTAAAAACAACATATGGACTATGGAAATGGCTGTCCCTTTTGCTTCCATAGGTGCAGCTCCTCCTGTAGCAGGAGAAATATGGCGATTTAATATATGCCGTTCTTACGCCTCTCTAGGGAGATATACCGCGATATCCCCAGTCAGGAATAATTATCTTGATAGTGATAACTTCAGTCGTTTGAAGTTTATTGAGAGTCCTTTATGTATAAACATAGGCAGTCCCGGAGATTTAAACCGGGGTGACCTTGATATGGAGCTTGCGGTGGCTAATATGACCGCAGGCAGTGAAAATGTTCATGTGTCTGTTGATTTGGAAAATGACAAGGGAAACGTGCTGAATTGCAGTAAGGACTTGTTTCTTAAGAGCAATGATGAGATAAGGCTTCCCCTTCAGAAAAAAGGCTTTCAGGGTCAGGGCAAATTATCTATAGCGATAAGTACAGATCGTCAAGGGGTTCTTTTCAATCGTCTGTTGCCTTTTTCTACAGAGGCGCCCTTCAAATATAACTATTTATACACAATCCCTGAAAAGGGGAGGGTAATGCTTGGGGTGTATCAAAGGGATCTCACGTTGTCCGGCAAGTATTACCCGATACGTGTGCGTATGTTTGATACTGGAGGAACTCCTGTCCTGGAAGAATTCTTCAAGTCTGATAAGCATGACGACGAAATAAGTGTTGATACTGCGAAGTTGGCTTTGGGAAGCTATAAAATTGAGATCGCTTTTCTGGAGCCTGAAAGCAAAAATGTCTTGTCGTCTTTTCAAGAGAATTGGACCAAATTTGCTTTTCTTCCGCCCTGGCAAAAGAACGGGATAGGAACCGAACAGGGTGTGCCCGCTCCCTGGACACAGATCAAGCTGATTGATGGCAATAACGTTAGATGCTGGGGGAGGGAATACCGATTCAAAGATAGTATTCTGCCTTCACAAATAATATCTCAAGGCAAGAAAATGTTTGCGTCTCCTTGCCGCCTGGATGCGATTGTAGGTGGGCAGGTTGCGAGCTTATCTGATGCCGGAACAAGCGTAATTAAAAATACAGAAAGCAAGGTTATTCTCAGAGGTAAAGGGAATCTCGGCAATATAGAGGTTTCATCGGAAATACTCTTGGAATACGATGGGTTCGTATGGATAAATTTGCGATTCACGCCCAGGGAGCCGACAAATTTAGCTAATCTGATTTTTACCATTCCTTTACGTAGGGAATATGCCGGATTGATAAATTGCGGCGACTATTCATTAAGGGGAACAGGACTGCTGCCTGATAACGGCTGGAAAAAGAACCTGAAGGAAAAGCCCGTATTTTGGATCGGCAATGAAGAAGTGGGATTGCAATGGTTTGCTGAGAACCTTAAGGGGTGGCATTTGGATGATTATGGAAATAGCCTGGAAATTACTCCCGGAGATATTACGGTAGCAGCAAAATTAAATATCGTTGACAGACCGCTGTTGCTGAAGGAACCTTTGGAGATTTCTTTTGGTCTCCAGGCTACACCGGTTAAGCCTAGGCCTCAGGGTTGGCGTAATTGGAAAATCGGAGATGAGTATATTAAAGGTTCGAATGTTGTCTTATGGTTTTCTGATTGGAGCACCTGGTATAACTATCCCGTATTCAAGAATACTAAAGAGATCGAGCGCTTAAGAGGTGTCGAAGCTAAAGGTCTTCAGGTAACGCCTTATCTGGCATTGGCTGCAGTATCTCCATTCTCGCCTGAATTCAAATACGAAGGGGAGAAATGGCGAAAGCTTCCTCAAGCAAGAACACCGAATTACTGTCCTGATGACGGCGAGCCGTTGGGCTGGACACTTGCTTTACCATGTGCAAATTCCAGCGAATATAGGGATTTTTATTTGTGGAAGCTGACACAAGCCTTTAAAGACCATAAGTTTCAGGGGTTGTATTTTGATTATGGGGTGCCGCTATTCTGTCAAAGCCAAGAACACGGATGCGGTTGGGTAGACAATAATGGCAGTATTAACGCCAGTTACAATATTTTGGGAACGAGAGAATTGGTTAAGCGTATTTACATAATGGCAAAGGGATATAGAAAAGATGCCCTTATTGCGTATCACTGTTCCGGGGAGATAGTAATGCCGGTTCATTCTTTCGCGGATATATTAGTGGATGGTGAGAATTTTACGGAAGCGGTAGGTAAGCAAGGAAACTATTTCGATATCCTTACACTCGATAAATTCCGGGCGGAATATACGTCGCTAGTCTGGGGGCCGATACCGGTTTGTTTGTGTGAGCTTATAAGAGGCGCAACTATATTCAGTCCGGACAGACAGCCTGTTTGGTCCGGCAAGGATGCTGCCAAGCCAAACAAACACTTATTAGGTTTAATCATGGTTAACGATGGTAAGATTTGGCTGCCGGGGGGGGAGCCTTGGCTGTCGGTATGGGAAGCTGGAGATGATTTTGGGCTATGGGATGATAAAATTGAGTTTTTCGGTTACTGGAATAACTCGCAATACGTGCGAGTCATGAGTCCCCAATCGAAAAACAGGGTGGTATCGATATACAGGCGGACCGATTCAGGCAGAGTGATGCTTGTTCTGTTTAACGATACTGATGAGGATGTTAAGCTGGATATTTGGATTGATCGCAAAGGGTTGCTTGGAAATAACGTCGACAGCTTTACTGATGCGATTATGAAAGAGCAGTTCCACCTTAGCAGCGATAGACTCTTGGTGCCGGTAAGCGCTCGTGATGTGCGCTTTTTAACGACAATAAAATAACGCTTGGATCTATAACGGCACGGCTTAAAAACGATTGTAGTCGGAGGGGAATAGTGTCTATTCAAGAGGGCTCTGTCAAATTAGTTGATGAAAACGGTCATTGGCTTGCTTACGTTGATGCAGATAAGGCAATGCCGGTGGAAGGAGATAGGTCACGGCAGTTGATTTATAGGGCTGCCGGATTGGATAACATTGCTTTTGGGCTTGATCCAGCTCTACGTTACTTTTATTGCAGTGAAGATGTGACGTCGGATGGCACACCTCTGGCCGGTGCTTTACATACGGATGGCTACTTTTGTGGCCAAGGCTCTTTGAGTCTTTTTAGTGTGGTTGATGCTCAGCCGGGGTGGGGTGTTTACATAGATTCTCCGGATGCGTTATGGAAAATAATTCGCGCAGGTGACGGCTTACGGTTGGTCCTGCAAACCTCTGAGGCTTGCTTGTATACCTACCAGGGGAATGAACCCGACTGGTCAAGGCATCCTTTCCCTTTTCGTAATTTGCCTGAGGCTGATTCGATAACAAAGCATGCCTTTATCAGGGGACTGCTTGACTATTTGGGAGGCACAAGGAGAGGAAAGGGTGGCGTAATATTTCAACGCCCGAGTACCAACGATGGCTATGGGGAAGACGGCATCCCTGATGCATATTTCCAATTCCTGGGTTCTTATCCGTATATCTCCGACCAGCGACGGGGCTTCTGGAAAGAACAAATAGACTGGCTTGGAGAGCATATGCGTTTTGACGGGTGCATACCCTGGGGCGGGTGCCAATCGGGCATACCATACTACCATATATGGAATAGCGATAATTACGGTCTATTTTTCGACGCTAATGGATTATGGCTTGATATGGTATATCGTATGTGGAAATGGGGCGATATTGCGCCGAACATATCTCTAGTCATCCGGGCTGCTGATTTCTATTTGCATTATATGACGGATGACGGGCTTGTGGCTGCTGAAAGTAAGATGAAAGGATGCGAGTGGGCGGATCTTTTAATAAACGGCTGGCATTCTTCGCTAATTAATATTCTGGCATATCGTGGGTTGTACGTAACGGCTGAAATGTTGGAATACTACGGTTCTGCCGAACTGGCCGGCCGTTATCTGGACTTTGCAGCAAGGTTGCGTGGAGCCATGAACAGGAATGTAGCCGAAGGTGGACTATGGAACTGTAACGGCTATATAGACTGGCGGGATGTTGAAGGGAACATACACCCTCATTACCGGATAGATACACATATGCTGTCCATAATTTTCGGTGTTGCTACAACGGAGCAGGTGAATGAAATATGGCAAGCTTTTGCCGATCATCCGTTCAGGGAGAGCACTATCCCTGCACCGTATCTTCTTTACGGTTCATGGCTTGAGCCGGTAAACGATATGCTGGAGGATTGTACGGCGTGGCATGGCGGCAGGGATACGATGATCGGCAGATGTGGCGCGACACTGATCGCCGCATTGCGGAGGACCGGCAAAAAGGATATGGCTGAGAAATATCTAGCGTGTCTAGTGAATATAATCGCTGCTTCTCCTGCCGTATATGAAACGTACACTGTAGAAGGCGTACCTTCTGGAGCAAGGTCGTATATAGAGCATGCATTGGCACCTTTGATAGCTGTAACTTTATCAGAGAATTGATTATCCAATAAATACAAAGTTATTATCAGGGATGTGAGGAAATAGTCTATGGAAAACAGCATATTGAAGATAACATCAGATACGGTGGGAGTGATATCCGTCCTTGACAAAAGGACGGGGAAAACATGGTTTGCCGGCGACTGCCCAATTATAATCAGATGCTTTAATGTAAATGAGGACAGATTGAAAGAGGTCTGCCTTCCTGCCGGACAGGGCTGTTATGTGGAGAAAATAGATTCCGATAGTAAGGTCGAGATGATTTATAGGTGTTCAGAAACAGGGATAATCTTCCATATAGAGTATACGCTTTCCGGCAATGAAGTGGATATTCGTATCCCTACTTGCAAAATTGAGGAGACAGACCCGAATTTTCGTTTGCTTAGCATAGTGCCGCTGGCAATGTTCGGTTATACACCTACCGGACAACCTGGATATATGTTATTGCCGAATTACAGTGGCGTGATATGCCGTTTCGATAAAAACGTCACCAAAAGGCACGGCAATCTTGTTTATAACCACCAAAGCCAATGGGAAGATTTTGCTGTTATGCCTGTTTGGGGCGTTGTTAATGATGATTCGGCCTTTATCGGGATAGTAACCGGTGGGGAATTCGATACAGAGATTATTGCTGAACTGAATCAGGGAGTGAAGAGGAGTAATTCCGTCTACCCTTGTTTCCATTATCGTTATGGAAAAGCGGATAAGATAGACGAAGTTGATCGTGTTGCCCGCTACTGTTTCCTGACGGGAAAAGATGCCGATTATGCCGGTATGGCTAGGGCATACAGAGATTATCTGATAACAAATAAAAACATTAGGTTGCTCAAAGACAGATTGCCGAACAATCCGGGTCTGGATTATTCTGTGGGCGCCTATGACTTTATAAAAGTTTTCTGTGCCAGTAAAAAGCCTTCGCGTGACGGCAGAGGGGAACTTGAGATATACACGACTTTTCAGGAAGTTGAGAGAATGCTGGATAGTTTTAAAGAAGTTGGTATTGAGAAAGCGTCTATTATTCTGGTTGGGTGGAACAGCGAGGGACATGACGGCAAATATCCGACCAGGTTGCCGGTGGAGCCCTGTTTGGGGGGAGAGGACGGACTTAGGAAACTAATAGAGCATGCTAAGAGCTTAAACTACCAAATCACTCTGCATGATAATTATGCGGATGCATACGAAGGCGCTCCTGATTGGAAGCCGGACGATATAAGCAAGGATAGAGACGGATGGCTGATTCGAGGTGGCGTTTGGGCCGGAGGGCAATCGTACATTATCTGTCCGGAAGAAGGATTGAAGTTTGCACAGAGGGATTTACCAAAGATAAAAGAGTTAGGGATAAACGGCTTTTATTATCTTGATGCTATGGTACAACCTCCGCGCATTTGTTTTGACAAGAAACACTCACACGCTGCCAGCCGAAGGGCATATGCTGAAGGTGTGAGGAAGATAGCTCTTGTGGCGAGGAATGTATTTGGAAGTTGCGCTATCGAAAATAACATGGATTTCATGTCGGATGTTATCGACGGCGTAGCACAAACACAGGTAGCGACGAATCAATTTATGGTGGATAATGAATTTGTGAGAGACTACATCGATGAACATGTGCCTTTCTACCAAATTGTTTATCACGGTATAATCCGATACCATTTGTATGATGCCGGAAGTGCGGAATACGGCGATCAAAGGGAAGGGCTTCTTCGCGAAATAGAATACGGAGCATTGCCGAGGGTAGCGCTGACTTACAGGCAGCATCAGGAGTTCGGTGATTCATATCTGGAACGGTTATCGGATATGAGTAAACAGTATGAAACGCTGTGTAAGGAACTAGGGTATCTCCAACTCGAGCTGATCGAGAATCACCGCAAGATTGCCGATGGCGTTTTCGAAACGACTTACTCCGATGGGACCGGAATAATCGTGGATTATGATAAAGGCAGTTATAATATTACAAAGTAGCGGCCGAGGAGGATAAGAGTCTTGAAAAAAAGTATACTGGTGTTGATACTGCTGCTTTGCACTGGTCTGTTCAGCGGGTGTGGCTCTCAGGGTAAAAAAGAGATAACAGTACTGTGGTGGGGCGATGTTTATAACTATAACTTTGCTAACACGCTGATAGCTTCCTATAATGCCGATAATCCGGTAATGCCGGCTAAGCTGGTAGTTGTTCAGGGGGAGTATACATATAAATTGCTGGTTATGGCGGCATCCAAAACTCTGCCGGATGTAGTGCTTGTTATTGCTCCTGATGTTTATAATATGGGCTCCAGAGGTGCTTTGCTGCCGTTGAATAAGTATACCGATACAGCAAAGTTCAAGGCGGTTGAAGAAGAGATGTGGCCGAGGCTTATGGCGAGTTTTAATGTGGATGACAAACAACTGGCTGTACCCATCTGGACCTGGACTCCGGGTATATACTACAACAAAGACCTCTTTGATATGGCTGGTGTGCCTTATCCTTCAAAGAATTGGGCTTTCAAGGAGTTTGAGGCCAAGTCCAGAAAGCTGATCAAAAAGGAGAACGGGAAGATAAAAATCTATGCCCATGACACCACTTTTTCACTGAGTGATCTTTTGCTCTTGTCATATCTTTACGCCCATGGTGGTGGCTTGTACACAGATGATCATAAAAAATGCTTGATAAACACACCGGCCTCAGTGGTTGCTCTCAAGGCCTTTTCGGAACTGCGCTTGAAAGACCATACTGCACCTAAAGCCTCTGAAGTAGCCTGCATGGGCAACTCGGGTCGCAATATCGATCTGTTCCAATCCGGCAGTGTATCCATGCATGTTGCCGGGAGGGATTATATGGATGTGCTACGACAACGTGGCGGAAGCAAGTTTCGCTGGGGTGTAGCCCCCATGCCGTCAGGAGATAAGCCGTCTCGCTTCTTGGTAGCTTCCAGCCTAGCCATATCGGCCAACAGTAAACATCCTGATGAAGCATGGAAATTCATTTCCTTCGTAACCGGTGAGAAAGGACAGAAGTTGATCACGATGGATAGGTCGGATATAACTATCTTCAAGAAATGGGCTTACGGGAAGGATTTTCTCGATTATCAGAGTAGGCCTGATGTGAATATAGTCTTCAGAGATATGCTCTTTACGACTGTACCCATGCCTTATCGTATAGGTGATAATGAATGGAAGACCCGGGCCGGGGATCATTTGGCTCTAGTTGAACTTGGAAAAATGAGCATCGAAGAAGCCTGTGCCCGGATTGCTGCAGATTTCAAGCCTTAAAGTATGTAAGATAGCATATGAATGCTGTAGAGTAGGAACGTAAGACAGACGATAGGAATAGTTCATTTTCTTTATACATGAATCCGGCGGTAGGCTGTATGGCTTATCAGACTAGGGATGCGCAGGGCCGAGTCGTCGATATCGCCTCGGCTACTCCTGATGCCGATCCCTGCTACCATACCGGGTTGAGCATTATCGATTTTCTGAGACTGATCGATGAAATTCATTAATTAGCCTGCCCGCCCTGCCTGGGCGCACCCATGCCCTGCGATGCCCTGCGGGCTGATTGACAAATCACCATGTGAAAGATAAACTGACTATAAGTTTTCCTTGTGATGATACGCAGCTTATCTGCCTATCCGAAAATACTTTATACAGAGTGGATATATGAGCGGATACTTGGATTTAAATACAAAAGCTTTGCCGGCAAGCGAGTTAATACGTATTCTGGAGAGCGGTAGTCCGGAGCTGGATAGTTATCTCTGTGATGAAGTTTATGCCAACTCCAATAGCGAATATCTAAATCGACAGAGAGCACGTTTAGCGGAAACGGTAAGGTTTCATCTGCATCGGGTAGGGGATAAGCCTACTTGGTTGCTCAGGGTCCCCGGTAGACTGAATGCCTTTCTGGAGTATCTGGATATGTGTGCCGGAGATCATATGTCAACAACCATAGATGGTGATATCCCGGCAGCTCTCTCGCCGCGGGAAGATGATATTATCAGTGCGGCCAATATCAATCCACTCTTTCCGGCAGAGGATATATCTATTAATGCTGAATTTGAGCGTTTTACCGCTGAGCCGCTGGAGAAGCATTCGCCGGGCATGGAGGATACCTGGGATAACAGAACTAAAATACTGCCTTATTTTGGAAGGCGCAAGGGCAATTGGCTTAATTATGTTCTCAGCCCTTATCTTAGGACCATGTGGGCCCAGCCCGGGGAGCCGCTCAGGGGCGGGGATATCTCCTTCGGCACAGCAACTCTGCCCTTTCGGGCCGGAGTCAGCTCCTCCTCAGCCATTGTAGTGTTGTCCTTTCTAGCGCTATCTATCTGTAATCGCCGGCGCATGGCACAGCTTACCCTGACCGACGCCTGCAAGCTACTGGGTGAGGCAGAATGGTATGTGGGCACCCATGGCGGAGCTAATGATCAGACCACTATTCTCTGTAACCGTCCTAACAGCGTCCTTTACAATCGTCACTCGTGTGAACAGCTGGAATCCACACCTTTGCCCTTTCTTAATGGTGTCCATGTAGTGCTGGCTAACTCTCTATGGGAAGTCAACAAATCGTTGAACGGCAATCAAAGTTTCAATATGCGCAAAGGATGGATGGAGATTGGAGATGAGATTCTGCGTCTCATTATTGCCGCCGTTACCGAAGCCATTGCGACCGGCAAGGCATCCGGTAAAGGCTGGGTATCATCCGTTTTAAAAGAGACGCTGGGGTTCGATTTTGTACCTGAACTACCGCTTTTGGAAGATAATCCCGAGCTTTGGGAGAAGATCAAGGCCAATTACAGGAAATTCGGCAGCCTTGATGAGAGCATCTTAGGGATACCCGGTAAAGCTGTCAAGGAGCTTATCGCAACTTTACCGGTAAAGGTTACTGTAGACGACGCTGCCAGGTTGCTTGGCAGGGAGCGGGATATTATCGAGAAATTATATACTCGTCCCAGGCGGGTTATCGGCGGTTATCATATCCGTACCACCGCTAGATTCTTTCATAGAGAAAACATTATCGGTAGGAATCTGGAGCGTATATTTTTGGAAGCGGAAGAGAGGGTAGCATCCGGTGAAATCTCCATCGATTCTCAGGAGTACGACGCTTATCGTAGACAGGTCGGTGGTATGATCGACCATTTACAGCATACTCTCTGCTTTGATTTTCGTGTTTCCAACAGTCAGTTGGACAGATTACTGAGTATCGCCCGTCGAGGCCCCGGTTATCTGGGCGGCAAACTTACCGGCGCCGGTAAGGGCGGCTGCGTTTCTATTCTGGTAAGGGAAGCCGAATCGGAGGCAATGTGCCGTTATCTGGATCGTGAGTATTACGGTAAGCCGGCTAATTTTGAAGAATACCGTCAAATATTGGAGGATTCACTGCGTTATTTCCATGATGACGATTTTGAGCGCTCCTCTGCTGAAGAGCGCTTGCGTAACCTTGAAAAGGCATTGCAGTCCATAGAGGATCAACGGCGTGTTGTTACCTTTAGCCGCGGTGCTTCTATTCTTGACCTGCAAAAAGTAGATAATATACCGCTTCCGCCGCTATAACCAGCATCTCAATAACGATAATTCGCCAGGGAAGAATTACGGCCTGATTTCTATTCTTCGGCAGGGAAAGAGGGGCATCGTGTCGAATTTCAATCGTAACTAACCATAGAAGAGCTTTCATCCGATTGTAATAAATGTAAATGCTTAGAGCTACTCCATATAAATGGAATAGGTCATGGGTCTGTAAAGTGGAGGGGAGAAATCAAATTGTTCAAATGCAGTTGTCGCCTCATCATCATGCTTTTATTCGTGCTGTTATGGCCGTTGCCTCCATCATCTTTTGCTGCTGCGGAAGATATTGCCAAGCCATCTGTCGATACGCAGCAGCAGGCTGTGGAAGCAGCTATTGCCAGAGTAAAACCTGCATTGGTACGTATTCATGTGGTATCGGCAACCTATTATAGAGGGCGTGAAGAGAAGGTTGAGAGCTATGGCAGCGGAGTCATTATTTCAGAAGATGGATATGTGGTGACCAATCATCACGTGGCCGGCAACGCCAGGTATATAAGTTGTACCATGGCTGACAGGGAGGAGATAGATGCCGAATTGGTAGGGACCGATCCTCAAACCGATATAGCTGTAATCCGTCTTTGCCCGGATAAGCCTAAACGCTTTCCTTTTGCTCTTTTCGGTGACTCATCAAAGGTCAAAGTGGGCGATAATGTGCTGGCCATGGGAAGCCCCTTAGCCTTCTCACAATCCGTTACTAGAGGTGTAGTCAGTAATACCGAGCTCACCATGTCCGATATATTTAATGAGATGCTTGAACTCGATGGAGAAGATGTCGGTTCGATTGTTGTTTGGATAGCGCATGATGCCGATATCTATGGCGGTAATTCCGGCGGGCCTTTGGTGAATTTGGAAGGTAAGATTATAGGTATAAACGAAATCAGTGTTGGCCTGGGAGGGGCCATACCGGGTAACCTGGCATCCGAAATAGCTGATAAGCTGATCTCAGCTGGCCGGGTGCGTCGAAGCTGGCTAGGAATTGGCGTGCAGCCTCTATTGAAGAATTCAACGGAGAAAAGAGGGGTATTGATTTCCGACGTTATGCAGGGATCGCCGGCACATAAAGCCGGCGTTCAAGCCGGCGATATATTAGTTAAGCTTGGTGAACAGCCGGTG
The DNA here is from genome assembly GCA_028685295.1 of bacterium. Classification (GTDB taxonomy): domain Bacteria; phylum UBP13; class UBA5359; order UBA5359; family UBA5359; genus UBA5359. Next base: position 23,546 of record JAQUEL010000007.1, on the reverse strand, counting down.
GATGTCCGCTTCAGAGAAGAGATGCCTGCTTTCAACCGTTGTGTGGCGGCTCTGGAGATAGGCAAAGAGATCGAAATGGCTCTTATTCGCCAGGGTAAGGAATTATCTTTGAGCGTAACTGCGGAAGAGCGGCCTTCCGCAGTGGAAAAGGTAAGGGAACAGAAGATATGGGGTATATGTGTCTGCGATATAACGCCGATGCGAGCCCGGCGGATAGGACGTAGTTCTCTTTCCGGTGTGCTGGTGAAATCGGTACGCACCGGCAGCCCCTGTGATAACGCCAAGCCCTCTCTGGAAGCTGATGATATTATAGTATCGATTGCCGGTAAACCTGTTGCTGCAATCGATGAATTAACCGACATAACCGAAGAATTATTAAAGGATGAGACTGAGCAGATACCCGTACTGGTAGAGTTTGAGCGTAAAGAGAGTAATTATTTGACAGTGCTTAAAATAGGTCCGGATGATTCGCGTGATCAGGGCTTGGAAGTAGTCAAGGCTTGGATACCGGCAGGCATACAGGTATTGACTGCAGATATGGCATTCGCACTGGGGTTGGAGGGAAAAAGAGGCGCCCGTATAGTTCAGGTGTATTCCGGCAGCAGTGCGGAAAAAGCCGGGCTTAGGGTGGGAGATATAGTTGTAGCCCTGGATGGGCAGCCTATCGAGGCCACCCGACAGGAGGACCTTGAGGTCTTGCCTACCATGGTAAGGCAATACAGGATAGGCAGTGCTGTAGAATTAACGGTGCTGCGTAATGCCGGAGAAATAAAAATACAGATGAAGCTGCCGGCTGCTCCTAAGCCCGCACGTGAGATGGACAGATATCGTTGCGAAAATTATGATTTTTCCGTCCGTGACATAGCCTTTATGGACCGGATAAAGGAGGGCTGGTCTGAAAAACAGACGGGAGTCATAGCCGAGGCCGTTGATGATGGCGGATGGGCCTCTTTGGGCGGTCTGTCCTCAGGCGACTTGATCTATGCCGTAGGCGGATATGTTATTAATGATGTGGCCGGATTCGAAAGGATTATGCAGCAGGTTATGGCGGAGAGCAGCCGAACGATTATTGTTCAGGTGGAACGGAAGCGTCAGAATATATACCTTGAGTTGCAGGCGGCAAAAAACCAAAAGTAGTATCTAAATAATCGTTAATAATGGCGTTCGAGATTTAAAAGGAGGCTTTCTGTGTCGATACGTAATGTGAGTATATTTATGGTTCCGGTATGTTTCTTCTCTATTCTCTTTGCAGCTTTACCGGTACAGAGCGATGATGCTGCTCTTTGCAGGGAGACCATTGCTAAAAATCAGTCTGCCGTGGTAACTCTGGAAGTTGTAGCGGTCAATAGAGTGAGCATGTTCGGTGAGGAGCGTAAGAGCGAGAGCAAGAGTGAGGCTGCCGGCATGATCATCGATCCTTCCGGGCTTATTGTGAGCTCTCTGGCGATGATCAATCCATCCGAGTTCTTCAGCGAAATCTTCTCTTCCATCTCTGCAGAGGGCGATATTAAGCAGAGCGGAGAGATCACCGGCCTGAAAATTTTGCTGCCTGGCGGTCAGGAAATCCCCGCCAGGGTAGTGCTGCGTGATAAAGATCTGGACTTGGTTTTTATCAATCCGTTGAAAAAGCCGGATAAGCCTTTGCCGTTTATGGATCTGAATCAGGTATCAACGCCCGCTCTTCTTGATCAGGTGCTCTTGCTAGGCCGTTTAGGTGTGGTGGGGAACCGTACCATTTGTGCCGATCTCTGTCGGGTTAGGGCCATAATTGAGAAGCCCCGTACTTTTTTCGTGCTGAATGATGCCAATAATTATGGGGGGCCTGCTTTTACAATGGATGGCAAGTTGCTTGGTATTACAACCATACGCAAGCTTCCCAGGGAAGCGGTTTCGTCATCAGGTATGGGTAATAATATCCTTCCGGTAGTTCTACCGGTTGCAGATGTAGCGGAAGTTGCCAAGGAAGCTCTGGCAGCAGTAAAGAAGAAACGGTAGGCTCAAGTTCGTTACTTAAGCCAAGGCACATAGGCACCTGTAAATATGCTTGGATATCCAAGGCCTTTATTATTTCACCATCAGATTTAAAGCTGCCAGAAGAGCCAATATCTGTGCTGCCTGGATAAATCTCTTCTCCGGGATGCGTTTCAGAATGACTATGCCGATAACGGCACCGGCAGCCACCACCGGAAAGAGCAGCAAATTGAATGATAGAGAGCCGCTGTTTATCAAACCCAGATTGAGGCTGAAAGGCACTTTAAACCAGTTTAGCAAGAAGAAATACCAGGCGCCTGTTCCTATAAATTCCATTTTAGGCAGGCGCATGGCTAATAAGTAGATAATCATGATAGGCCCGGCAGCATTGGCCAGCATAGTAGTAATGCCTGCTGCCAGGCCCATCAGGCAGGCGAAACTCCATCCGTTAGGAATATCCCTTTGCGTGCTGTATTTTTCTTGCCAGAAGTTGATTCCCAGCATAATAAGCGTTATGGCCCCGATTATAGGCTTAAGCTGTTGATCCTCTATTTTACCCATTATAAGATAACCGCAGGTTATGCCTGCGGCAGCCCATGGGATAAGAGATATCAAGTGTGTCCAAACAGCCCTTCTGCGATAATAAATCACTGCGAAGGCATCGGCAAAAATAAGCATGGGCAATACTATGCCGGTGGAGATGCGGGCAGGAAAGACGTTTGCCATAAGCGGTACAGCCAATATTCCCAAACCGGGCAAGGCTGTTTTAGATAAGCCGAAAATTAGAGCGCTGGCTATGGCCGCAGCCCACTGCATAAAAGATAGATTGTACATGGTCGGCAGGGTTCCTTTCTGTGGCATAAACGCTTCAATTATACCACCTGCGAGCAGATCATTACATACCCGTGTATATATTATAATACAGGAATAATAGATGTTTATTTCCTCTTAACCCGGGTAAAGATTGATTGGTTTGATTATATAAGAAACTTAGCCTGTGGTGTGAGGAATATGACACTCTGTTTAAAACGTCTGTTGAAACGCCAGCTATACAGTATCATAACTTTGCAGGACGAATGGTCTATAGGTCTTTACTCGGGCAACTCCCCCCTCTCTTTGATGCCGTGCAGTAATCTAAAAAACCCTGTTCTAACGGTAGCTGATATTACTGATATACCGGCTGCAGCTGTGGCAGATCCCTTTGCCCTTCGCAGAAATGAAGGTTGGTACCTCTTTTTTGAAGTTGTAAATGCCGATAATGGGCGAGGATCTATCGGTTATGCTACCAGTGATGATGGATATAGCTGGAGATACGGACGTATTGTCCTGGAGGAACCTTTTCACCTTTCGTATCCTTATATTTTTGAGTGGGAAGGCCTATATTATATATTACCCGAAGCTTCCGCTTCAGGCTCTCTCAGGCTTTATAAAGCAATAGATTTTCCTGAAAAATGGGCCTTTGCAGGTAGTTTAAAAGAAGGAAATTTTGTTGATCCGTGTATATTTTTGTATGATAACAGATGGTGGCTGCTGACATCGACAGGGCGGAAGGATAGAATAGATACTCTCTGTCTCTTTTATGCAGATCGGCCTACAGGGCCATGGCATGAGCATCCTCAAAACCCCTTTGTCAGCGCCGACAGAAGATTCTGCAGATGCGGAGGTAGAATCACATTTGCGGACGGCCGCATCATACGCTATGTTCAGGATGATTATCCTACTTACGGTTATCAGGTTTGGGCCTTTGAGATAACCGAATTATCCATCTTCGGATATGCCGAAAGGCCTATTGCCGCCAAGCCGGTTATTAGTGGTAACGGCAGAGGGTGGAACGCTGAAGGCATGCATAACATCGACCCCTATCGCCTAGATAAGGATAACTGGCTGGCTTTTGTCGATGGCTACAGATTGGTCAGGCCGGGCAGGCCTTATAGTTGTCTGTTAAAAGAGATGCAAAGTGCCTGGTGATAAGATTCTCATCATCAACTTGTGCTCAGCCGATTACCCCGGTGGAGTAGAACGGGTCCTGGCATCAATTGAAACTCTTCTTTCCCAAGCCGGATATAAGGTGGATTGGCTGGTAGAGGAAGCGCTCTCTCCCAGACAGATCTTTTTTCTTGCTATCTTATCCTGGTTAAGGCTTAAAGAATTTGCAATCAATATAATATTTGCTCGTAAGCTTAGCCGAGGCGAAGAGTATGCCGCTATTATAACAAACGGTTTTTACGGTATGCATATCAAACGCAAGTGCTGTATACATATCTATCACGGCACGGTGGCAGGCTATAGAAGGGCAGTGGCGAGCCATCTTTCTTTTTTTAGCCATCTGCGTTTGCAATCCATGGAGATGCTGGAGCGTTTCAGCGGCCGCGGTAAAACGGTGGTGGCTGTATCCGAATATTGTGCTAAAGAGCTCAAGCGATATTATGGGCTCAGTACGTCGCATATCATAGAGAACGCCGTTGACACCTCTTTCTTTACCCCCGTTTTCGATGAAGAGCGTAAGATGAACAGGCAAAGGATCTTTGAATCGGATGCACCGGTGATCATTTTTGTCGGCCGGGTTGAATATGCCAAAGGTGCCGATATTCTTAACGAGATCATTTACTTATCACAAAAAAAATATAATTTCCTGATATGCGCCGGTGAGATGGAAGAAACTTACAGAATAAGAAATACCTCAAATGTAATTTATATGCTGGGATTGAATCCGGCAGCAATGAAAACCGCATATAGGTCTGCAGATGTTTTTCTGTTGCCCAGCCGATATGAGGGATATGGGTTGGCTGTTGCTGAGGCTTTATCTTCCGGTATTCCGGTAGTGGGGAGCAAGGTAGGGCTGATGTCGGATATTCACAAAAGAGATTCCGTTATCGGGCACTATATTCTGGATACGGATGCTGATGCCTCTGAATATCTCCAGCTGATAGATGAAGCCGTTGCAGATCGAGAACGGCTATCGATTCTTTCCAGGGAATATATTCTGCAGGTCCATGACCCAGAACTTTACAGTAAGAGATGGCAGCAGATAGTCTTTGATTTGAATAAGTCAAATATAGCTGATAATAGCTCTGAATTTACCATTTTCTTCCCGGGGGATTGAATGCAGCTCGCGGATGTTAAGGGTGATGTTCTGTCCCAGCATATCTGCTATACTCCTTTTCATGATATTTCCGGTATTCTTTTCATATCCGAAAGAGGGCACGATATTGATAGTGAATGATGAAGCATCAGTCCTTATAAGTTGAGCCGCCAGGACTCCCGGCAGGCTGGACAGCATATGATAGAGGGCTGTATTAATAGGTCCTTCCTCGCCGATAATCATATCTTCACAACGGTTGACGCTATCCTGTAATGGCGGCAATGTATCTCGTCCGCAGGGGCAGCTTTTTTCCGCCCAGGCGGCCATATCGCCGCTACGATATCGGATGAATATTTGATTAACGTTGGCAAAGCCGGTAACCACCATCTCACCGGTTTCACCCTTTGCCGCCGGGCTTCCGTCCGGTCTGAGTATCTCCACCAGGCCGAAATCCGGATTGATATGCAGGGTGCCGTATTCGCATTCAGTTGCCAGAGCGCAGTTCTCCGAGCTGCCGTATTCCTGAATGACTCTGGTATGAAAGACGCTCTCCATGATGGGACGCATTGAGGGCTCAAGTCGCTCCCCACTAGCAATTATGGCTTTAGGAGCATGCACTTCAAGTTGAAATTCGTTTATCAATTGTGCCAGAAAGTAATGTCCGGAAGAATACCCCATCATGACTGAAGGTTTGAATATATTTAATTTATCTGTAAACGCCTTGGCATTATCCGGAGTGATGTGAAAAACTGAGAGATAGAGCTGTTGTTCCCAGCGGTTGTGCCTCCAGAAAGGGGGATAGGAGTTATTGGCTGAAACTACTTTGCGTCCTCCTATTACCGTCCGAGGTTGATGATAACTCACATTAGCCCATCTGAGCGAGCGCGCCTCTCTGACCCCTCCGGTATGTTGATGCATAGCGGCGTCTACATAGATTCTGATACGTTTGCCGGCGGTGCCGCTGGTATAAATATGAAAAAAAGCACCAGGCTTGCGCCGGGCCTCTTCTGTAAGCAGGATGCCAGGATCGCTGCGCACTACGGCTTTCTCCAGTAACGGCAGTTTTTTGAGATCATCGATTGTAAAAGTATCTATCATCTGTGCGGTAATGCCGTATTCACTAAAGATGCGACGATAATAGGGCACGCTGATATAGGCCAGCTTCAATTGCCGACGCAGCCTGGCTTCCACAAAATCCATCATCCTATCGGCCGGCCATCTCTCACGCTCGGTATACTCCTGTTGCATCTCTTCGAAGATCGGTCCGAATCTCTGTCGTGCCTGATACCACCCCAAGAGATCTATTCCGTATTGTTGCAAGTTTGCCGGTAGTAAGCGAAAGAACTGATGAAAATGTTCGTTCATAAATCACGGCTCCTCGTATAAAAGATTATAGAATTTACCCCTTTTCATAATTTATCCGGTTGCTGCATAATGCATTTTCTATACTTTTTTCTTTATCGCCCAAACATAGCAGCTCTGTTCTCGCAATCAGCTTATTTATACCCATATCATCATAACCATTATCACCGATGTATCAGCCGTTTTTCTGCAGAGAGTAAGTCCGTTCTCTAATAATTTGGGAGCTGAAACCGTCATCATGCTCGATAAAGGCCGTTCTTTTCATGGTATTCGCCAATTGCTTTTCTGCCTGTCGTATAACGTCGCAGCCTTCAGGCGATAGATATTGATCAAATTGCGTTCCTCTTTTGAAATGAGCTCGAAGCGCCATTTGAGCAGCGATCGGTTGATTACATACCATGCACTAACAGCTGCAGTAACCGCATAAACACTGATATTGGCCAGTGCCGTTCCCATAGCCCCCCATCCCCAGGCGAGCAGACTGTAAACCATAAGTCCAAAGATTATCGACGGCATGGATACTTTGATAAAGGCTTCTTTGATATTCCCTTTTACCAAAATCAAAGATTGAAAGGGTCTGGTGATATTCAGGAAGACGACCCCGATATTCATCAGAAGGGCGTAAATGAAGATAATATTCTTATCTCCATGCGGCAGTATATAATTAAGAAGGGTCTTGCCTAATAGCATAAAGACGGCAAGTTGCAGAAGGCTGAGCACAAAACTATATTTGACTGAATGGTTAACAAGCAGATCGGCATCGCTATGGCCGTATCTCTTAATGAAGACGGTAACTACGCTAGATATGAGTGTAGGGACAATAAGAAAAATACTGGTCAATTTAAGAGCTACCGTATAATTGCCTACATCGTGATAAGATGCAAATATGCCCAAGATAAAGGTATCGACCATCAATATGGTATCGTATGAACTCTTGTTAAGATAATTCCAGACGGCAAATCCGGCGAAACCGCGGCGGATAAGAGGATATGATTCTTTCCAAGGCAGCAAATGCACGTGAAAACATTTTACAAGCAGCGATGTCCAAAGATAAAACCCTAACGCAGAGTTGATCGTTAGGATCAACATATACAGCATGAGGCTCGGCCGGTAATAGAGTATGATTAAAGCGATGCTGGAAAGCAAACCCAGCAAGAAGTTTACCGTAAAAACCAGGCGCTGCCGCAGGTCGATGGAAAAGAAGCTGCGTGAAATATCCATACCGGCAGTGAGGGCAAAACTGAACGTCTGGCCTAATATAGCAATCAACACCAGCATACTACCTTTATGATAAGACATGAAGATGCCTGATATAATTGCGACCGCCAGCATTGCCAGGCTCTGCAGCAGCCAGAAATAGTATGCGGCCGAGAAATACTCCGATTGCTGACCGGAGGAATCATCACGGTAAATGATACTGATAAATGAGAACTCCAAAAAGCCCAGAATGGCCAGGAAGCCTTCAGCAATACCGATTATTCCTATGATATCCAGATCCAGCCAGCGGGCCAGCAGAACAAAGGTAATTACGCGGAAGGCTTTGCTGCTCAGTATATCGGCAAATTTATAAGCGGTGACTTGCAGTAGTTTCTGATGCATGCTGCCTCTCATAACGGAATCATTAACAACCATGGATGCGCATTTTTTATGCCGATAATTAAGAAAAGGATAAAGGAACCATTATGTCGAATTAATACTGAGAAATCACGAATTGTGCAGGGCCGCAAGCGATTTAGTTAGCCGTTGTACGGCATCGCTTGTTCGACTTAGTCGAGGGGAGGTAGTCCCGGCCCTGCCAATAACTTTGAACTTTGGGATTAGGTCTACACTTTTGCCAAAAGTGCAGACCTCCCCCTCAGTAGGCTCGGAGGGCCGGTTGTGCGCAAAATCAAGATGATGCTGTTGCTGCTTTTCCCTTTGCTTTTTTGCGACCAACTACCGTTACAGGCCGATCCTGCCTATCATATCAGGATTTATAAAAGCCAGCATACGGTCCGGATGAAGATCGGTGAAGATAAGGCCGTATGCGACGGTAAGGCCGTGTCATTGGCTGCCGCTTCCTTTAATCTCAATGGTGTATCTTATATACCTCTTCGGTCAGCCGCCTGTTTGGCAAAGGCACAGATAAGCTGGAATAGTCAGGTACGGCAAGCAGAAATATCCTTTATTGATAGATGGAGATTAAGGAAAGCTCTTTATTTCCTCCCTGATGACGACCGCGCTTTCTTTGGTACTGCTCCGGCTGGTATATACTCCGAGCAAATGGGCTATCCCTCAATTCTTCAGCAGGGAAGGCTCTTCGTGCCTGCCAGGTATCTATCGCTGCTATTGAACAAAAGCCTGCACTATTGCAATAGAGAAATTATCTTTTATTGGAGTGAGAGTAAGGCGGAAGTTATCGATATCCCCGACAAGACGGATAAGAGCGAGGTCCGGCTATCCATGCTTTGTGCCGAAGGAGTAAACAACCCCGATCTGGTTGTCTGGCATGGCGCATCCGGACAGGGAGTATTGAAATGGGATAATGCAGCCGCCGAATATGCCGTCATAAACGGAAAGAGATACAGCTCTTTTCGGCCCATCCTACAACTTGAACCGGGAGCCAATACATTTGAAATTTTTGCCGAGCACATCTCTACCGGCACCTTTTTCACAATAAACTACGAATAAAAAGCCCCCCTCCAAACTGCACAAGTTTATCTTTGTTCCAACTCGGGTATAAATAGGATAGTCAATGGCAATAATCATGCCATTGTATTTTTCACATATATAAGATTGGAAGAAGGGTGAAGGCCCGGTCGGGAAGATGTTCATGGTCCGGACTCCTGAGGGGCAATGATGTATTTGGATGTAAGTAATTTGAAAAGAGCGGGAGAGCGGCATATGCCGTCCGATATATGCCTTGAAATTCTGACTGCCGTTGAACAGATAAGCACACTCCCGGATCCTGAGCGAATAATAGCAATTCTGCAGGAATGGATAGAACGGCTGACTCCAGCTTCAGGCATATCGATTTATCGTCTTGATTGCAGAGGCGTAATAGAGAATATCTTTCGTTGGGGAGAAACGCCGAAGAACGGTGATATGGTTAGCCTGGATGTAGCTGTTGGAGAGATAACCAGAGGATATGTCCATATATATTTCCCCGCAGAAAGAGGTTCTATCCATATCGATCCTCAGGCCAAAGAGATACTGATGCCTTTGGCCCGGCAGGCCTTTCGGGCTTTGGAGAATATTGCGCTGCTGGAGAATTGCGAGCAGCGCCTGAACGAACTGAATACCATTTATGAGGCCAGCCGAGTAATCAGTGCCTCTCCTGATCTTGACAGAGTGGTCTCCTTTCTTATGGGCCTGGCAGGCAAGATACTCAATTGCGATAGCGGGCTGGCATTGCTTTTGGATGAAAAAGCACGCCGGCTTACTCTTGAATATGTTCAAGGAGAGGCGGCATCCTTTGCTTCCGGCTTGGAGGAGCTTCTTGGAGAAGACCTCTATCTTCTGGTTGAAGAACTGCCCAATCCGTTCGTACATGATGCCGCCAGTGCGGAGGATCGTTTTGATGCTCTGCATAAGGTTTGCCCCTGGTTGAACAGCTATGTGGCGCTGCCGCTGCGAGCCGAAGGGAAAAATATAGGTTTGCTGATATTGGCCGCATCCACCGGGGTGGAGTATCCGCCGGAGCTGGTACGTCTGCTAACTATATTATCTGCTCAGGCGGCAGTGATATTAAAGAATGCTCTCTCCTACAAGCGTGCCGCAGAGCAAAAAACCCTGGAGTTATCGACGCTCTATTATGCTTCAGCCAGATTGAGCTCAGCCTCTAATGCCGAGGAAGCCAATCATGTCATTCTGGATATAATAAGCGGTGTCGTTAAATATGATGAGAGCTTCATCTATGTTTACGATGATATCAATGAGAGGCTGATACTCAATGCTTCGCGAACAGCAACCGATCCTCCATGCCGGATTATCGATTGTGCCGACCAGGATAATGCCTATGCCTGGACCTTTCATGAAGGAAAGGCAGTTATTTTCAGCGATACTGCCAGAGAAAAGCTATCCCAAGACCTGGCGGAGAAGAGAGGAATGCGGTCAGGCATAGTAATACCGCTGGTAGTGGAGCACAGAGCTATAGGTATTCTGGCTGTCCAGAGTCGCGAGCCCGCTGTTTATACGGAGGATCATGCCCGCATGCTTTCAATTATTGCCTCTCAGGCAGCGGCCACATATAAATCATTGGAAGTGCTGGATACTCTAACCAGCTATACGGTGAACATACTTCGCAGTATTGCTTCGGGAGTGGTTACGGTGGATACCGAGGGGCGCATAAGCCTTTGGAATGCCGCCATGGAAAAGTTTACGCGCCTGGGACGACGTAAGGTCCTGGGTGGAAGCCTTATGGATGTCATGGGAGGAATAGATGCCGAAGCCTGCCGGCGTATAGACGAGGTGAAGCGTCAGGTAATGCGCTATGGAAGAACGGTACGAGGATACGAGATATCTTTGCCCGGAAAAAAAGGAGAGCTTACCTTTAATCTGAATTGTTCCCGCTTGAAAAGCAGTTCCGGTGAGATTATAGGAGTAGTTCTGGTGTTTGAAAATATAACCGAACGCAAGGCTATAGAGGGCCAGGTCCGCAGAGTAAGCCAATTGGCAGCTATAGGGCAGCTGGCCGCCAACGTAGCGCATGAGATAAGGAACCCTCTCAGCGCTATCAAAGGTGCCGCTCAATATCTTCAAAGCGAATTAGGAGAGCAATCCATGTTGTCTGAATTCAGCGCTATCATTAGCCAAGAGACAGATAGGCTTAATAGAGTAATTACAGATTTTCTCACCTTTGCCAGGCCCAACCCGCCCAATTTACGCCGTCATGATCTTAATGAGGTAGTAGGACGATGCCTGGATCTTCTGGCTGTAGAAACGGAACAGAGAGACATCAAAACAAAAGTACGCCTTTCCAGCAAGCTGCCGGGAATATATATAGACAGCGATCATCTGGAGCAGGTATTCCTTAACCTTCTGATCAACGCTCTGCAAGCGATGCAGAGCGGAGGAACGCTGACCGTATCCAGCGCCCTGACTCGCGATAGGGAGGAAACCGGCGGTGGCGGTTATATACGGGTGGATATAGGAGATAGCGGTTGTGGTATCGCCCGGGATGATCTGGAAAAGATATTCGTTCCCTTTTTTACTACCAAGAACGGTGGCAGCGGGCTCGGACTTTCTATAGTACATCAAATAGTGGAAAGCCATGGAGGCTTTATCCGTATCAGCAGTCGCGCTGGTTACGGTAGCATCTTCAGCGTATATATCCCGTGCAGGACCAGAGAAGAGGCGGAAGAGTTAATGCGAAGCTGCCGGGACGTCGGTAGTCCGCAATTGACAAGATAGAGGAGGAGCAATATGGCTAAACAACAACAATCAAAAGTACTCATCGTCGATGATGAACCCAATATAAGGCACATACTCGGCGCTATCTTACGCAAAGACGGATATACGGTACAATCAGCGGATAACGGCGAAGCTGCATTGAAACTTCTTGAAGAAGAAGCTTTTGATCTGATCATAACTGATTTGGTCATGCCCCAGATGGGCGGGATCGATCTGTTGCATGAAATTCAACAGCGCAGGCCCGGTACGGCTGTAGTCATTATGACTGCTTACGGCACTATTAAAACAGCTGTTGAAGCTATGAAGATAGGAGCGAGGGATTATATCACCAAGCCCTTTGAAATGGATGAGGTCAAGATTGTAGCTCGAAACGCACTCAATATGGCCGGCCTGGTCAAGGAGAACCGGATTCTTAAACAGGAATTAGGCCGGCGCTGCGCCTGTGACGAAATGATCGGAGATAGCCGTACCATGGCCGAAATAACGGATATGATAGAAAAGGTGGCCGGAAGCCGGGCTACTGTACTGATTAGGGGCGAGAGCGGCACCGGTAAGGAATTAGTGGCCAGAGCTATACATCGTAATAGCCGGCGGTCCGATAATCCATTTATCGCCGTCAATTGTGCTGCACTTTCCAACGATCTGTTGGAAAGTGAACTATTCGGCCATGAAAAGGGCGCCTTTACGGGAGCTATGGCGCAAAAACCGGGCAGGTTCGAACTGGCGGATGGAGGTACTCTCTTCCTGGATGAAGTAGGAGAGATCAGTCCTGCACTTCAGGTAAAGCTATTGCGTATACTTCAGGAACGTGAGTTCGAGCGGGTGGGAGGTACAAAGACCATAAAAGTAGATATAAGGCTTATAGCAGCCACCAATCGCGATCTGGAGGAGGCTGTAAAAAAGAACGATTTCCGTGAAGATCTATATTATCGTCTTAAGGTTATAGAGATGCATACTCCTCCGCTTAGAGAGCGCATTGAGGATATTCCCATGCTGGCAGAACATTTTCTCAGGCGTTTTTCGCAAGAGAACGGTAAAAAGCTGAGAGAAATAAGCAGCGAGGCGACCGATCTCTGTCAGGGCTATAATTGGCCAGGCAACATCAGAGAGCTGGAGAACGCTATGGAATATGCCGTTATTATGGCTGATGAACGCTGTGAGGAATTGACGCCGGAGATGCTTCCTCTGAACATACAACTTACTTTTAATCATAAAGAGAATGAGGTGAAGGCATGAGAGTTCATCAGACGACAAGGCAGTCACAAAAAATAGATCCCAAAATAATAGCTACCAGTGCCATTCTACAGCTCTCATCGCTGGAACTCACGCAGAAGATAGAGAGCGAACTTCAGGAGAACCCTGCGCTGGAAGAGGAAAAAGAGAGCCTTTGCCCCAACTGTAATCAACTCATGAAGAACAGTATCTGTGAACACTGCGGCGCAATTTCCGATGATAGATCGAATGCCGATAACTTGGTGTGGGAGCAATTCGGGTATTACTATGACGGGACCAACTATCACCATTGTGAAGATCAATACGACCCGTTATCAAGGTTGGAGGATGAGGTTTCATTACAGGAACATTTGCAACAATTGCTGCGTATCATCATCTCCAATGAGGATTATATCATTGGAGATTTTTTAATCAGCAACATAGACGATAACGGATATTTACATTGTAACCCGAGTGAAGTTGCAGAGACACTGCGCTTGCCGGAAGAGAGGGTTAACGTAGTATTAAAGTCATTGCAGACGTTGGACCCTCCCGGTGTGGGTGCGCGCACTTCTCAAGAATGCCTTCTGTTACAACTGGATTATCTGGCAGATAGAGGTATGGGAGATCCATTGGCTCATGCTATTGTTGAATCTTATTTCTTTCAATTGGGGAACCATCGTTACAAAGATATAGCCAGGGCTTTGGGCGTAAAGGTGGCTGAGGTTCAACAAGCCAGCGATTTTATCCGAGATAATTTAAATCCTTATCCCGGCCGGCAGTTTCGCAGCTCATGGGATTTTCAGCCGGTATCCAGATCAAGCCTTACGCGGCCCGATGTTATTATCCGTTATGATGGAAAGGCTTATACGGTGGAAGTTGTGGACGGACGGGATATAACGCTCAGAATCAATAAATTCTATCGTAATCTCTATCTGGATATGCAGAACAACAGACAGAGTTATACTCTGGAGGAAAGAAAACATACCGTCGGCTATATCGAGAGAGCGGAATTGTTGATCAAAAATATTCATCAACGGCGGCAGACTATTCATGATATAACCAGTTGCATAGCCGATTTCCAATACAAATTTCTGGAAACAGGAGATAGATTGGATCTCATACCCCTGACTCGTACCAGAGTGGCCGCTACCCTGGGGACAGATGAATCTACCGTTAGCCGGGCTCTGACCAATAAATATGTGGAACTGCCCAACCATCAGATAACCGATTATGATATCTTTTTTGATGCCTCACTCAGTATAAAGGAGATAATCAGGAAGATCCTTACGGAGGAAGATCCATGCAATCCCATCAGCGATGAGGATATAAAGAAAAAGCTCTGTGGTATGGGTTATGACATAGCACGTCGCACTGTGACTAAATATCGTGAGGAGATGGAGGTGCTGTCATCTAATTTGAGAAGGCGTTACTGATTGAGAAGCATAGAGCTGGGTAAAGAAAGAGCAAGGAGGGCCAAACCGATGGCTGAAAATAATGGCTATAACAAGAATAAGCAAAAGAAGAGGAAAGAGAATGTAGGCCGACCGGACAGCACTATCGAGGTGAATGAACTGCAGGCTCTCTCTACCGATGAGGCGCGCCAGATGCTGGAGATATTAGGTACCGAGAATGCAGGTTATGAAGCAGATGACCCTGATATGTCCATCAATGATGCCAGACCGTATTTTCCCCCTCTGGAAGATCCGTACAGCCCACCTGCCGAGCGTGAGCTGCAGGATGAATCCGATATGACGGATCCTGCTTTTAGAAAAGAGGTTACTCCCGATGACTACCTGGAAAAGATGGTCAAATATGAACTGGCTCATAGCGATCAGATCACTATGGATAATATAAGCATATCCAGCAATCACGGCATAGTATTCCTTAATGGAAAGGTAGGCAGCCTTGAAGAGGCCGGGGAGGCAGAGGAAATAGCCGGCGCAATTGAGGGCGTAAGGGAGGTAATAAATAATTTGAATTGGTGAATATTTGACCGGAACTCTTAACGATTTGATCTCGTCTAAGCTGTGTAATATAATAACTGTATAGGTATGTTAATATAATAATCCTAAATATATACAACAGTATCGGTGATTTTTTGAGAAGAGCCATAATTGCAGCCATAATCGCAATCACGATTATCTTTATGGGCATCTGTTCAATCTGGATGAAAAGCAGAAGCTTTCCAGCACTTATCAAGCAGGCGGTTGTTTCTGAGCTTTCCCGCAGCCTGGATACGGCCGTTTTCATTGGCGATGTTCATTTTAGAGGGCCTTTTTCCATCCAACTGGAAAATGTGGCCATAGCCGGACGTAATGCAGAATCCGGCACGGAACCCTTTCTACAGAGCGATGAAGTTGATGTGACGCTCAATTTGCTGAGATATCTCCTTTCGGGCGGTAAACCTGTGGATATCATAAAAGGGTTGCATATCAGGCAGCCGCAGGTCAGGCTGGCTCAGGTTTCCGATGGCGGATGGAATATTCCTTTGCCGGTATCAGGCTCCGGCTGCGGTGGAAGATGGCCGGATATGGAGATAACGCTCCATAACGGAACTTTGGCGGTTGATGCAGCTGGAAGAGATAGCATCTTACCTGATCGTATGACCGTCAATCTGGATAACGGCATTCTGAATTTGAACAAAAAAGACCTCTCTTTCAATGTAACTGCAGGGGTGCTAGGTGCCGATAGGAATAATAGGAACAGAATGGTTTTAAAAGGCGGTTACGGTACAGCGGGCGGACGTTTGCAAATGCAGTTTGAGGAATTGCAGACCGACATATGGCGTCGGATGCTCTCTCGCTTTACCTCTGCAGATATAATCTCCGGCAGCCTTAGCGGGTATATAAATGCAGAACATAAATCCAATGCATGGATATTGAATAACGCTTCTGTTAATTTGTCCGATGCGCGTATAGTACCTTATAAAGATGCTGCAGAAATTATAGTACGCCAGGCGAAACTGCGCCTGGATGATAAAAATATCTATCTGCCTCGGACAGCCTTGCAATGGCTTGGTGAAACGGCCTATCTTTCCGGCAATATCGAAGATTACAGGCACGCACGTAAGCTTAATCTGAAAATCGATGCCGACCAGACAAACTTAGCTCGATTGGCAGCCACAGTAATGCAGGGTGATTTGCCTGGTATAAAGGGCCGGGGCACGGTCGGTATTCGGGTGTCGGGTTCATTATCCTCACCGCGCCTCTTCGGCTCAATTCAAAGCGATGGTATCAGTTATAATAAAGAGCGCTTACAAGATGTCAAGGCTGAATTTGTATGCTTAAATGGAGGCAGATACCTTCTTTCAGGTGAAGCATGCTATCTTGACGCACCTATTAGCGGCCGTTTGACGGGCAAAAACGGTCGGCTTCTTTATGCCGGTCAGGTGGATAATCTGGAGGCCGGACGTATACCGGCTCTGGCACAGGCCGGTCTGGCCGGTATAGGCAGAGTATCTTTGGATTTTCAAGGTCGGTCCGGGCATGAAGATTATTTACTGCAAGGTAAATTCTTAGGTGGTTCAGGAAATATAAAAGGATTCGGTTATAAATCCGTTACCGGTCGTTTCAGTTCCAACGGCAATGGTATCAACCTGCAAGAGATGAAGTTCGGCACCGAGTTTGGAACGCTTGAGGCAAAGGCTATCATACATAAGGGTCGCTTCAATATCTCTCTTCACGGCAGCGATCTCAAGCCCGGCGGAATATTGCCGCCGCAATTCAAGGGTATCAAAGCCGATATGAAGGCCGAGATAGAAGGTCCCTCATCTCAGGGGGGAATGAAGCTCGCAGCCCGTTTTAACTTCAGCGAAGCCGTTTACGGGGTCAACACTTTATACCTGGCATTCCCTCAGACCTCTTCTTCGGAAATTTGCGAGCGCAACTCTTTACACCTGGCATTTTCCCAGCTCTCTTCTTCGGAAGAGAGCTCTCAACCTGTTCTGCGCGCCGTTGTCAGCGGTCGGGAATTGACATATCATAATGTACCGCTGGATAAACTCGAAGCCGATTTAATATATAGCGAAGGCCGATTAAGAATCCCCAGCCTGCTTGTAAAGCAGGCTGCCGGGGATTTAACCGCAACCGAAATAAGCGTGCCGGTGGCGGTTAAGAACGGCCGAATAAGCTTTGGCGGTCCTGTTGCCGGAAAGATAAATGCGTCGCTTGCGGATATGACAGCCTGGGGCTGGAAACGTTTAGCCGATTTCTCAGGGCCGCTGAAAATCCATGGAAGCCTGAGCGGCAGTGTCGAGAATCCCGTTTTATCCGGTAATATTGCTCTCCCTGAAGGATATCTGAATTTACAGGGGCTTGATATCAGTGCTTTGATCTGTAATTTTACAGCCGACAGGGATAAAATTGCTATAGCGGACCTGAGAGGAAAGATAGGGCACTTCGGTGGCGGTTCATCCATTGCTTCTTATATCATCGGTAACTTCAGCGGTGGCGGCAATATAACATTGCAGAATTGGCAGTTGGATAAGCTGCATGGGCGTTTGGCACTGACGGATGGACGTTTGGAGAGCCTGGCCGGTCTGTCCGCTCCCTATTTTAAAAATATTTCGGGTGCTTTTGCGGCTGATATTTGTATCGATGGAAAGGTATCCGCTCCCGATATTACCGGAGATATTTGTCTGGCGGATGCCGGAGGCTATTTCGGTTCTCTAAAAACTCCTCTGGCGGGTGTGAACGGACAGCTTCATCTGAGTGGCAATCAACTTGAAATAGCCGGGTTGGAAGGCATGATGGATAAGGGTACCTTTAATATAAGCGGTGATGTGGAATTGGATGGCATCAAACCCGCTTTCTTGAAGTTGGCAGTGGGTTCCAATAATGCTCGTATCAATTATTCACCCTACTTTAATGGGTTAGTGGATTCTGAATTGCTTATCTCCGGTCCGGTAGCAGAACCGCTGATTGAAGGCAGTATCGGCATCAATAACAGCCGAGTGTCTTTGGCCGGTCTGAATAGTGCGGATAAGAGCTTCTTCCGTCCCGAGCTCAATATCAAAGGCACCATGGGCCATGGCGTCGAGATCATTCTTTCAAAGATATCCGCTCCCGTAAAGGGAACGCTTGAAATTTCCGGCACGCTGGAAGCGCCCAGGCTGGAACCCAGGAATATGGTGGCTGATTTTGGGCTGTTTAAGATTCCAATTAAGAATATTTCGCTTTAAAACGGCCCTCTCTTCCCTTCTGCCTCCTGAAGCCCAATGTCGCACAACAGGCTCGGATATGCATGCAGATAGTCCTTAGATCTCTATTTTTGCCATGACGTGATATAATAAGACTATAATTGAACCTTTGATTAATTTAGGCAGAGGGGATCTATGCAGCTTCAATTCCACGGTGCCGCTCAGACGGTTACCGGCTCCATGCATCTCTTATCATTCAACGATAAAAAAGTACTGTTGGATTGCGGCCTTTACCAGGGACGGCGGCAGGAGGCCCGGGAGCGTAACAGCAGCTTCCCCTTTGATTCTCGCCGGATAGATTGCTTATTACTGTCACATGCCCACCTGGACCATTGCGGTAATATACCCTCACTGGTCAAGGCCGGTTTTACCGGCAAGGTTTTCTGCACCCATGCTACCAGGGACCTGGCAATAGCTATTCTCTTCGACAGTGCGCGCGTACAGATGGAAGACGCCCGATATTTGAATGCTCATCTTCCTGTAGGCAGTCCGGAGGTCAAGCCACTTTATGATACCGATGACGTGGCGGAATGTCTTGATAGATTTGTCGGCGTGGATTACGATCGTAAATTCTACCCAGCGCCCGGAATGACGGCCGTTTTTCGCGATGCCGGGCATATATTGGGATCGGCTGCTATTGTCTGTGATATTGAGGAAGATGGAAGAAATAAATCTCTCTGCTTTAGCGGTGATCTGGGACGTCCTCGCATGTTCATCTTACGCGACCCGTACCAGGTAAAGAATGTCAATTACCTTATTCTGGAAAGCACTTACGGTTCCAGGCTTCATAAGCCCATAGAGAAGAGCAAGGAGATACTGCGGCGGCATATTGAAGAAATATATCGTAATGGCGGTCGTATAATAGTGCCTGCCTTTGCCGTAGGGAGGACACAGACCCTTATCTATATCCTCCACCGCCTGTATAACGAGGGCGGAATACCCCACATACCGATATTTGTGGACAGTCCTTTGGCTATGAATATCACCGCTATATTTTCCGAATACCCGGAGTACTATAGTGAAGAGGCTCGACGGTTTATCGCTTCTTCCAATGAAAAGCCGTTCGGCTTCGGTTCCCTTACCTATATCAAGAGCGTAGCCGAATCCAAAGTGCTGAATGGATATCGTAAGCCATGTATAGTGATTGCTTCTTCGGGAATGTGTGAAGGCGGCAGGATACTTCACCATCTGCGTCATGGTATAGGCAACCCTAATAATCTGGTGCTTATTACCGGTTTTGCGGCAGAGAACACTCTGGCAAAGCGTCTAATTGATGGAGAGAAGCAAGTTCCCATTCTTGGAGAAGTGCATACCGTGAAAGCCAGGATATCCGTTATGCAAGAGCTTAGCGCCCATGCCGACAGAAACGACCTGTTAGGTTTTGCTGCGCGCATCGGTCCCTCCTTAGGCCGGATATTTTTGGTGCATGGCGATCCCGATGCACTGCAAGGGTTATCCGATAGCCTTACTGATAATGGTCTGCATGATGTTGCCGTTCCCTTGCCGGGCGATACCTTTGAGCTTTGAAGATACTCTTGCCGGGTAAAGCGGGATGCCTAGTTCCTGCACAGGATCTTTTTAAAGTCGTTTACAAAAGTTCCTGTAACGTAGTATAATTAGGCAGGCAGTTACTTGAGCAAGAAGAGGAGTATAAAGGAGAGGAGCAGAATTATGTGTCAGGACAGCTATAATATGTTCGATGTCAGAGGGCGGATAGCAGTAGTAACCGGTGGGGGCGGGGTACTGTGCCAACGTATGGCAAGCGACCTGGCTGCACAGGGAATGAAAATCGCCGTTCTCGATCTTAGAAAGGACGCAGCTGAAGCGGCCGCTGCCCATATATGCGAAAATGGCGGCAGAGCCGTAGGATTGGAATGCAACGTTCTGGAACGCGATAGCCTGCAACAGGCTTGCGATGAGGTTATAAAGGTCTTCGGGCGCATAGATGTTCTGATCAACGGCGCCGGCGGCAACAATCCGCGAGCCACAACCTCCAAGGAGAGGCTCTTTCCGGAAGACCTGACGGTGGTTGCCGAAGAGCTGAAAACTTTCTTTGATCTCGATCCTCAGGGAGTGCAGTTTGTTTTTAACCTCAACTTCCTGGGAACATTGTTACCTACCCAGATATTCGGCCGAGTAATGGCAGAGCAGGGGAATGGAACGGTAATTAACATCTCTTCCATGAATGCTTTTCGCCCATTGACCAAAATACCCGCTTATTCTGCCGCCAAGGCAGCCATATCCAATTTCACACAATGGCTGGCTACTCATATGGCGCCGGTAGGCATACGTGTCAATGCAATTGCCCCCGGCTTCTTTTTAACAGATCAGAACAGGTTCCTCCTTACTGATGAAAAGACCGGCGATCTGACTGCCAGAGGCAATACCATCATTGCCCATACACCTATGGGCCGTTTTGGAGAGCCTGAGGATCTTAGTGGAACGCTGTTATGGCTGGTATCGGATGCTTCGGCCTTCGTAACCGGAATAGTTGTTCCGGTTGATGGCGGGTTTTCTGCTTTCAGCGGTGTGTGAATATAACTAATAGGCTAACAGGCTAATAATAGGAGATACAGAAGTGATTACAGGAGAAGGATATACCGATCGTTTTCTGACCGAAAATGAAATTATCGATATTGCCGCCAGGGCGCTGGAAGGGGCTCGTCTGGAAGGGAAAAAATTGCTGCTGGTGATACCGGATCATACGCGTTCCGGGCCTATCGATGTAATGTTTAAGGCTCTTTATGGGCTGCTGGCGGATAAGACTGCTACGTTCGATATACTGGTAGCTCTGGGAACGCACCCGCCCATGGCCATGGAGCAGATTTATCATCGGGTGGGCATCACCGCCGGTGAACATAAGGAGAAGTATCCTAAGGCGCGGTTCTTTAATCACCTCTGGAAGGACCCTGAGGCGTTGACAACAGTAGGCACTATTCCCCCCGGGAAGATTGAGGAAATCAGCGATGGTCTTTTCAGTCTGCCTGTTAATATCGCCGTCAACAAGATGGTAATGGATTATGATCATCTGATGATCATCGGCCCGGTCTTTCCTCATGAGGTCGTAGGCTTCTCCGGAGGCAATAAATATATCTTCCCCGGCATAGCCGGGCAGGAGATCATTGATTTCTTCCATTGGCTAGGCGCACTGATCACCAATCCCATGATTATCGGCAAAAAATATACTCCGGTACGTGCCGTAGTGGATCTAGCTGTTTCCTATATACCGGTGCAGCGTAGTGCCTTCTGTCTGGTAGTCAAGGGCAGCGATGCCGCCGGGCTATATTACGGTGCTCCGGAAGATGCCTGGTCGGCAGCAGCCGACCTTTCGGACAAGCTGCACATTACTTATAAGGATAAGCCCTACCATACGGTTCTCTCTTGTGCTCCGGCTATGTATGACGACCTCTGGACAGGCGGAAAATGTATGTATAAATTGGAGCCGGTAGTGGCCGATGGCGGCAAGCTTATCATCTATGCGCCTCATATAACGGAGATATCTTATACCCATGGCAAGATATTGGATGAGATAGGCTACCATACACGCGATTATTACACCGCTCAATGGGAAGAGTTTAAATCCTATCCCTGGGGCGTGGTGGCGCACTCTACTCATGTTAGAGGTGTCGGTAAATATGAGAACGGCATAGAAAAACCCAGAGTGGAAGTTATACTGGCTACCGGTATACCTGAGGAGCGTTGCCGCAAGGTCAATCTTGGCTATATGGATCCGGCCGGCATCAGGGTAGAGGATTACACCGGTCGCGAGGATGAGGGTATACTTTATGTTCCCCAGGCCGGAGAGGTATTGTACAGGCTAAGATGATAGCCTTGGATTCGGTAAGGGAGCCTAAATATACAAACGAACTCAAAAATGATTAAAAACGGGAGGAAGAAAGATGTCAAAAGCAGATATAGGATTAATAGGATTGGCGGTTATGGGTGAGAACCTTGTTCTTAACATGGAGAGCAAAGGCTATACTGTAGCCGTTTACAATCGTACTCTTCAGAAAGTGGATGCTTTTCTAGCCGGCAATGCCAAGGGGAAGAAGATCATCGGTACTCATTCCGTCCAGGAGCTGGTGGCGTCACTAAAGAAGCCTCGTAAGGTAATGCTGATGGTTAAGGCCGGCGCCCCGGTTGACGATTTCATTAATATGATAATCCCCTATCTGGATAAAGGCGATATCATTATCGACGGCGGCAATTCATTCTTCAAGGATACCATACGTCGCACAAAAGAATTAGAGGAGAAGGGCTTTCTCTTTATCGGCACCGGCGTATCCGGTGGTGAAGAGGGTGCACTGAAGGGCCCCAGTATCATGCCCGGAGGCTCTCCGGCAGCCTGGCCGCATGTCAAGGATATTTTTCAAAAGATATCCGCGAAGGTGTCCGATGGTTCGCCCTGCTGCCAGTGGGTGGGTAATGATGGAGCCGGGCATTTTGTCAAGATGGTACATAACGGCATAGAGTACGGTGATATGCAGCTTATTTGCGAAGCTTACTATATCATGAAGAATGCTTTAAATATGACTGCCGACGAAATGCATGAAGTTTTTGCCGAGTGGAACAAGGGTGAGCTCGATAGTTACCTTATAGAGATTACGCGAGATATCTTTGCTCGTAAGGATCAGGAAACAGGACAGCCTCTGGTAGAGCTTATCATGGATACAGCCGGGCAGAAAGGCACCGGAAAATGGACCAGCCAGACAGCCCTTGATCTGGGCATAGCGGCACCCACAATAGCTGAAGCCGTCTTTGCTCGCTGCATCTCCGCCATCAAAGATGAGAGAGTGGCAGCCTCCAAAGTTCTCAGTGGCCCTGATGGGAAGTATGAGGGCGACAAGGAATCCTTTATAGAGGCTATCCGCCAGGCCCTTTATGCCTCCAAGATTTGCTCCTATGCTCAGGGTTACGCCATGATGCGTGAAGCAGCCAAGGAATGGGGCTGGGAGCTCAACTTTGGCGATATTGCGCTGATGTGGAGAGGCGGCTGCATCATCCGAGCTCAATTTCTGCAGCACATAAAGGATGCCTTCGATGTCGAACCCGGCCTGGCTAACCTATTGTTGGCACCATATTTTAAAGATGCTGTCCAGAAAGCCCAGGCCAACTGGCGCCTGGTAATCAGCACGGCTACCAATCTGGGAATTCCCGTCCCGGCCTTCAGCTCCGCTCTGTCATATTATGACAGCTACAGACGCGACAGATTGTCAGCCAACCTGATTCAGGCTCAACGAGATTACTTTGGCGCTCATACCTACAACAGAATAGCTAAAGAGGGTGTCTTCCATACCGAGTGGCTCGAGAAATAAGAACGAAAGCTCC
>JAQUEL010000126.1 GCA_028685295.1 bacterium | reverse complement strand
GAATAGCCGAAGAGGGTTTTGATCCCGTATACGGGGCCAGGCCTTTAAGAAGAGCTATCCAGAAGCTGGTGGAAAATCCCATCTCCGGCAAGATTATCCGCCGTGAAATCGGGCCCGGCGATACCATAGAGGTTGAAACGGACACCGAGGGTAAGTTAGCGCTAGCCAAAGCAGCATAGCCAAAGGCGTCCTCCAGGTGCATTGCGCACCCGGAGGACGCAGCCCTGAAGCCTAAAGCATACAGATTACAGATTCGTGGAGGAGCAGAGAGGCGTAAAAGCATCTCTGCTCTTTTTAATAGGCCGGAAAGGCGTTTTCATACCGAATATAGAAATAATGGTTTGAAATAAATTGCCGGATGGTATAACAAGGTAACATGAAAAGATATGTATGCAATGTTTGCGGCTATATTTACAATCCCGATCTGGGGGATCCTGAGCACGGCATAGAGCCGGGATGTGCCTTTGAGGATCTTCCGGAAGATTGGGTCTGTCCCATCTGCGGCGTTGGCAAAATGGAGTTTTCGCCGCTGGATTAGTAATCCATTCTAGAGCATAGATCTGAGACGTTTTATCCTCTCAGCTACCGGAGGATGAGTGGAAAAGAGGCTGTTCACCACGCCGCGATGTCCTTTGAGAGGGTTCTCTATATAAAGATGAGCCGTGGCCTTGTTGGCAGCTTCCAAGGGCTCCATATCAGCGGCTATCTTCGCCAAAGCACTGGCCAGCCCCTCCGGATAGCGCGTCAACAGAGCGCCGTCGGCATCAGCCAGGTATTCGCGCCGCCGTGAGATAGCCAGTTGAATAAGCACAGCCGATATAGGTGCTAATATGGCCAGTACCAGGGCAATGAGCAGTAAAATCAGCTCTCCCTGTCCACCGCTATCTGAGCGGCGCCTGCGTCCTCCCCAGAAACTCCAGCGCAGAAACCAGTCTGAGAGCAGGGCTACCGCCCCCACCAGAACGACAACCACCGTCATTAGTCGGATATCGTAATTGCGTATGTGTGACAGCTCGTGCGCAAGCACGCCTTCCAATTCCGTCCGGGTGAGCTTTTCTCTCAGCCCTTTAGTGACGACAACGGCTGCATGTTGGGGATCACGCCCGGTGGCAAAGGCATTGGTGGCCGTATCATCTATCATATACAGCTTGGGCATAGGGGTTCCCGCCGTAATAGAGAGATTTTCCAAAACATGGTAAAGATCGGGGTCCTGCTGTTCGCTGACGGGATGAGCTCCGGAGACAGCCAGGACAATCTCCGTACTGCGATAATAACTTACCAATGCCTGTACCGTAGCAAAGATCACTGCCCCTACCAGGATCAGCGGTTCATCGAAGGCATGACCGAAGACCCATCCCAGGACAATGATAAAAACAAAAAAACCGAAAATCAGCAACCAGGTACGTCTTTTATTAGAATCGATCTCGCTGTAGATTGTCAATCGAATTTAACCTCTACGTTTTCCCTGCTAGCCTCATCTTCTATCTCAAAGAAGTCACGTCGTGTAAACCCAAAGGCATTGGCTACAATATTGCTGGGGAAAGTCTCTCTTCTTATATTATAATCCCGCGTTACGCCATTGTAGAAACGCCGTGAAGCCATAATCTTATTCTCTGTATCGGCCAGATCCTCCTGCAGGCGCGTAAAATTCTCAGAGGCTCTTAGTTCGGGATAAGCCTCGGCCACTGCAAATAAGCTTCTTAGAGCACCGGTCAACATGTTCTCAGCCTGTGCTTTCTCTCCTACGCTGCCGGCGGAAACTGCTGCTGCTCGAGCCTGAGTGACATTCTCAAATACACCGGCTTCATGTCGGGCATAGCCTTTGACCGTTTCCACCAGATTAGGGATCAGGTCGTGACGCCGTTTAAGCTGAACATCGATATCGCTCCAGGCCTCTTCTACCCGTGTTCTCATTATTACCAGCCCGTTATAAATTCCTATAATCACCAGCGCCAGCAGTACAACCAGTGCTACTATTACCAACAGAGATATCATTTTATCATCCCCCTTGCTTTGCTGTTCAAAGTTTAATTCGCCGAATATAGCTTCTAATCCTTTTATTTCCCCATATTGTACGAGAGTTGCAATTTGATTCGAAAGGAATTTCTCTGAGGATATAGAATAAGATCATATTAAGGGGGGTGATGAAAAGTGAGACTTCTTAAATTAAGCGGCTTTGTATTTCTTACGCTGGGATTATTTCTGCTGATTTTATTTGTCTATATTTGTTTCCAGGGTGCCAGCCTGGCGGCAGTCCGCCAGGTAATGTTTGCCACCGAATTGCTTGACACCGGTGTAAGTTTATTTCACCTAAGCATAGGCTTTATTATCATTGGTGGGACATTGGCCTACATGGCTGCTCGCAAAGAAAGAAAATGTAATTGCTTGAAAGAGACTGAGGCGGAAGAGTAATCCGTTGCCTCGGTTGTATTCAAAATCAAGTGCTATCGCGGCTCCCGTAGTGGGAGCCGCAGTGCGTTGACCGTATCAACTTATTCATGTAAAATAATATCGGTACAGCCATTCACAATGTGTCCCCGTAGCTCAGAGGATAGAGCACTGGCCTCCGGAGCCAGGAGCGGGTGTTCGAGTCACCCCGGGGACGCCAATCTT
>JAQUEL010000068.1 GCA_028685295.1 bacterium | reverse complement strand
AACTCTGGATGCTGGGGCTCTGCTGGCCGATTCGCGCCATGCCGATAATATCACCGTAAAGAGTGGCGATATATTATCGATAGACGAGATCTCCGATATCATAGCCGGTCGTGTCGCAATACGGGGAAATGTTGAATTTCCCGGCTATTATTCCATTGCCAGAACGCCGACGGCCAGAGCCCTTGTCGCTGAGGCCGGATTGCGTCCCGGGACATATCAGGCTCGTGCTGATATTAATCGCACTCTTGAAGACGGAACGCTTGTGATCATTCCTCTGCCGTTAAAAGCGGTTATGGATAACGCTGCTGAGGATATTCCATTGTGTGATATGGATCAGGTGGTTATTTATCGAAGGGATGAGAAGATCATAATTCCTCTGGTATCGGTTGAGGGAGCCGTTAAACACCCTGCTTCATACCGTTTGGCAGAGGGGATGAGAATCAGTGACCTGCTCTTTGCTGCCGGCGGCCTCTTGCCGGAAGCCGCTGCTGATGTCGCTCATCTCTACAGACGTAGCGGTCCCGATACATACAGAATAATAAGGTTGCTTCCGGTCCCTGCTGCCATGGCGGGGGTAGAAGATAATTACATTCTTGAAGAGGGCGACAGGCTAGTGATATACAGGCAGCATGATATAGCTTGTGAGCAGGAGAAAATACGCATAGTCGGGGAGGTGCAGCGTCCGGGAGAGTATCGTGTTTATGAGGGGTTAACACTCTACGACCTCCTTTTGCAGGCCGGCGGCCCCACCGCCTTTGCTGCCGGCACAGTGGAGATTGCCACGGTTTTGCCCGCTGAAAGGGCCGGAACTGCCGGAGCGGAGGTTAAAGTTCTCTCTGTTGATGATGTAATAAAAGGCGCGGGGCAGGATTTACCGGTAGCTCCAGGTATGCTGGTTTCCCTGCCTAAACGAGGCAATAGCTCATTCGAGCCTCGGTCAGTGGAACTGAAAGGGTATTTCCGGTCGCCCGGAACATATGCACTTCTATATGATGAAGAAAAACTGGAATCGCTTATTGCCAGAGCCGGCGGATTTACGGACGACGCGGATCCTTTTGGCCTTTCTATTATCAGGCGTAAAGAAGAGATGTTATCGGCTGCCGGTAGCGAGCAGTTGAAAGCGGTGCTGGAATCTCTGGATGATCTGCTGCCGTCAATTGCCGACGGCACGGGCAAGCCTTTGGATGGCGGCGCAGCAGTGCTTGATAGGGAGGCGCCGCTAACGGCGCTGTCAGGCCTGGCACTCAGCAAGACAGCGGATAAGGTGCTGCTGATTTCACCGCGACGTCTCTCAGACCATCCCTCTGGAAATCGCATCAGCATTGATCTGGAGAGCCGGGAAACCTACCTCGACCGCCTGGGACGGGTGAGATTGTCCGATGGCGATATTGTGGAAGTTCCGCGACGCAGCGAGGTAGTTCATGTGCTGGGCGCTGTAACGTCTCCAGGTCCGGTGCTGTATCAATCCGCCTCTTCTATAGATGATTATATAGTACGCGCCGGCGGCCGGCTTCCTGATGCGGATATGGAGCATGGTGTTATGGTGAAGCTTTCCGGTGCGGTTCAGCCCTTATCCGGAAAGGCTGTCATAGATCCCGGCGATGTCATTGTGGTGGCCTCTAAGTATCAAGTGATACAGCCGCCTGTAAAGCGTACGTTGAGCAATGTTCTGGCAGATATCCTGGGTGCCGCATTGATAATAAGAGGGCTTAAATAGAGCCATTCTCAATAATAGCTATGGAGGGAGTTCCTATGCCTAAGCAAAAAAGGCATGAAATACTTAAACGAGCGCTTGTTGGAGCCGGCGCCGGAGCATTTTTGCTGGGAGGAGTTATACTTCTATTGCCCAGGGGTTACTCTTCCTCAGCCTCATTGCTCTTTGCGATGTCGGTCGCTTCTTCCCAATCGGGAGGGAAGGCAACGGCCCGATCTTCAGCTGAAACAGCGGCAACGGGGGTTGCCGCCGGCGATGCCTCATCCGTTGATAAGCCGTCAGTGCCATTGCTGGAGGGATTACTGCCAGTGCCGCAACCGGGAACCAGCCCGGCTACGGCGGCGCTTATATTAACCAGTCGCAAGTCGACGATGGAGCTTATCAAGCGCTTTGATCTTGACAAGGTATGGCACCTTTCCATGGAGAGGTCGATTGAAAGATTTCATCGCCATTTTAAATGCCTTCCGGGGGATAAGGGCGATCTCCGGATTATCTTTACCGATCGTTCTCCTTATCGTTCGCGTGAGGTCGTCGATGCATCTATAGAACTTCTCAAGCGTTCTGTGGAGGATCTCAGCCTTGATCCGGCTGCCAGGAATTTAAAGCTGGTCAAGCAGAGCCTGGCGGATGCCGAGAGGGATTTCCTTAAGATACAGAGAGATATGGTTAAATTTCAACGCAGAATAGGTGGCATTCCGCCTGATGCGCAAATAGTATCGCTCGGCCAGACATATAGGGAGCTTCAGAGCGATTTGCTGAAAGCAGAGGCTGAAACGGCTGCTGCCAGGGCCGGCGCCGGCGCTGCTGCCAAAATCGGCGAAGAAATGATCCGAGCGGCCCAAGACCCTGTCGGTAATCATGAATCTCTTCTATCCACTCTTTATAGTGATGTAGTGGAAAAGGAGGCCGCTCTCTCTTTGTTGAGCCTTAAATA
Organism: bacterium; assembly: GCA_028685295.1. Classification (GTDB taxonomy): domain Bacteria; phylum UBP13; class UBA5359; order UBA5359; family UBA5359; genus UBA5359. The sequence continues at coordinate 8,343 of JAQUEL010000068.1, read as the reverse complement.
TACGAATAAGCGTCCGGAGGTTATAGAATCACGCCGGGAGGCAGAGGCCGCAAGATTAAAATTGAGCCGGGAGGTTTCACGGCAAATTACCGGTATCGAGCGTGGTGCTTCACCCTTTGTCAGCCAGTCGGTGGTCCTATCCGTAACGGCAGGAGCCAGGGTTGCAGGATTGCGCCAGGCTTTCAGCCGGGTACGGGATCAGTTGCGCAACTTACCGGAAGCACAGGCCAGATACGGGCAGCTGTTGATGGATTATGAGGCTGAAAAGAGCAGATTGTCATTGGTAAGAGCAGAGTATATCAGGGCTGAATTGCTAGCCAAGAGCCGCCGGGGCGAACAATTTGTAGTCTTTGATCCGCCTATGGTACCGCAGCGTCCCGATAATAAAAAACTGATTTTTTATATGCTGATAGGTGCTCTGTCAGGGATATTGATAATGACGGCTAAAGCAGCATTCAGCTGGCTAAAGCAGTGGATGAGCTATGATTATAAAGGGGTGGAAAAATAAAAAGGGAGCATGCGGCCGCATGCTCCGAAAATGCTTTCGTTCCCTAACTATTCTGCCTTCTGAGAATAATAAAGCTTCTTCATAAGACGTGACTTCTTGCGTGCCGCCGCATTAGGATGAATTACACCCTTGGATGATAACTTATCCATACGGCCGACTGCACTTAGAACGTAGCTCCCGGCATTAGCCGGATCTTCATTCAAAGCCGTACGCGCCGCCTTTACGGCGGTCTTCAGTGAAGATTTGTAAGCAACGTTTCTATCATGCTGTTTCTGTGAAACGCGCACTCTCTTTATAGCTGATTTAATATTGGGCATACAGGTCTCCTCCTCACAGCGGGAAGCTGATTACTCGCCTTCGCCGGAACGCCATACCTGATAACGACATGCCGTAGCACCGACGTAGTTCTATTCCACTTAAGAAACAAAGGAGATTATATCATGATGCCATAGTCTTGGCAACACTGTAGCATACATAATGCTCTTGTTGTATAATTACTGCGGTCCTATATTAAAAGTTGCAAGTCACAAGCAAGAGACCGGAAGTCAGGCTGAGGGCAGAGATTGTTAGCCGACAAATTTATAAAAATTATGTGCAAAGGCCGAAATATGAACGTGAAGACCGAAGATCAAAAACTGATAACCGATAGCCGGGGTGTATCCATAGGGGGGGAACGGAGGCGGGTTGCCGGTGCCGCGGGTATAGTTATGGCGGGCATGCTGCTGAGCCGCATATTGGGATATGTCAGAGAGATGCAGATTGCCCGCTCTTTCGGCGCTGATTATCAAACAGATGCTTTCTGGGCGGCCTTTATGGTTCCCGATCTGCTTTATAACCTTCTGGCAGGAGGAGCGCTTAGCGCTGCCTTTATACCGGTATTCAGCGAATATATCAACAATGGCAAGGAGAAGGATGCCTGGAAGCTGGCCAGCGGCGTTATTAACGTTATGCTTTGCGTCCTAAGCCTTGCAGTGCTCTCCATCGTTCTCTTTACACCGGCCATGGTAGGGCTGGTGACCCAATTCGGCCCTGATAATCCAAGCTATCTTTTATGCGTGAAGCTGACAAGGCTGATGGCGCCAATTCTTATATTGCATGCGGTTAACGGCCTGGCTACGGCTATGCTGCAATCGCGAAAGAACTTCTTTATACCGGCCATGATCTGGTTGATTTACAACGTGGCCATCATTATAGCGGCACTTCTGGCCAATGGCCGTATTGAGATACTGACATATGGTGTGTTGGCAGGCGCCGCCTTGATGGTGTTATCACAGCTGCTTTATCTGCGGCGGCAGGGTATGCAATACAGTTTGCGTGTGGGCATATCCAATCCTGGTGTCAAGCAGGTGCTGGTGCTTTTCCCTCCGGCCATGTTCGGTCTGACGGTGAACTGGCTCAGTCTGACCTGGTTGCCTCAGTTCTTCGGCTCCGGCATTTCCGAGGGAGTGGTTACATATATACGCTATGCCACCAGAGTAATAATATTGCCTGTAGGTATGTTTGCCATAGCCATTTCCACGGCGGTCTTTCCTTATCTGTCCGATATCAATACCGATATTAAAAGATTCAAGCATCTGTTGGCAAGCGGATTGAGAGCGATCCTTATCTTTGCCATACCGTCTACCGTGGGTTTGATAGTGCTGCGTTTGCCGATAACGGATCTTTTATGGGCGGGCGGTAAATTTTCCTCTGCCGATGTAACGGCAACGGCCAGCCTGACAATGTTTTTTGCGCTGGGTCTGGTAGGCCAATCAGCGTTACCCCTGATAGCCAGAGGATTCTATGCACGTAAAGATACTATTACGCCCGCTCTGGTAGGTATAGGAGGTCTGGCTGTAAATGCTGTGCTGATGCCGCTGATGAAAGCTTTGGGAATGGGAGCCGACGGCATTGCCATAGCTGCATCGGCGGCTGTTACTTTCAACATGCTGGCGCTTGTATATCTTCTGCGCCGGCAACTGGGTGCTCTTGAAGGACGAGAGACACTGCTGACTATTGCCAAGGTGACGTTCTCCTCCGGATTGATGGCTCTGGCGATTACGCTCTCTACCGGATGGCTGTCTGCTCTTTATTCTTCAATTCCGGGGCTTGTAGCACGCGGCATGGAGAGTAAATTGCATAGTTTATTCATTACCGGCGGCAGCATGGGGATAGGTGTTCTGGTCTTTGGAGTTGCGATCGTACTGGCACGTATCCCTGAAACCGATATTTTGCGACGCGCTTTTATTAAAAAGGAGAAGATTGTTCTGTAATATGCAAAAGAATATTAGAAATTTTTGTATAATCGCTCATATAGATCATGGCAAGTCCACTCTGGCTGACAGATTGTTGGAGAGAACCGGGGCTATAGCCGAACGAGAGAAGATAGATCAAGTTCTGGATCGGATGGATTTGGAGCGGGAGAGGGGCATAACTATTAAGCTGCAGGCCGTGCGCATGGATTACCAAACGGCTGACGGCGGCAAATACATCTTGAATCTCATTGATACGCCGGGCCATGTGGATTTCTCATATGAAGTATCACGCAGCCTGGCTGCCTGCGAGGGCGCATTGCTGGTAGTGGATGCTGTGCAGGGAGTTGAGGCGCAGACACTGGCTAACGTCTATCTGGCTTTGGAGCATGATCTGGAGATAATCCCCGTTATCAATAAAATAGATCTGCCCAGTGCCGATCCTGAGCGTGTCAAGCGCGAGATAGAGGAAATCATTGGCATTGATGCGGACAGGGCTATCCTATCCAGCGCTAAGGAGGGGATAGGAGCAGATGATATCCTCAATGCTATTGTCGAGCGTATACCTGCACCCCAGGGTGATCCCGAGGCTCCGCTCAAGGCTTTGATCTTTGATTCTCATTTCGATCCCTACAGGGGGGTAATCGGTTATATACGTGTCATCGACGGCTGTATGTTTCCCGATATGCAGATAGAGATGATGTCCAACAAACATCGTTTCGAGATTAGTGAAACGGGGGTTTTTAAGCCTGCTATGACGCTTGTGGATAGGCTTTCCGCTGGTGAGGTAGGATATTTCTCCTCGGGAATAAAGGATATACGGTATGCCCGCGTTGGTGATACCGTTACTTCGGCTGTAAAACCGGCAGCCGTGCCTTATCCCGGATATAAGAAGATAAAGCCGATGGTCTACAGTGGCCTTTACCCTATTGAAACATCCGAGTATCCGGATCTGAGAGATGCATTGGAAAAGTTACAATTGAATGATGCGGCTCTGCTCTTCGAACCGGAAACCTCGCTGGCACTGGGATTCGGCTTCCGTTGCGGCTTTCTGGGATTGCTGCATATGGAGATAATACAGGAGCGTATAGAAAGGGAGTACGGGCTTGCTTTGGTAGCTACGGCGCCCAGTGTGGTATACCGCGTTACCCGGACAAACGGCCGGATGGAAGAGATAGATAACCCTTCCAAAATGCCTGCTCCTCAGGAGATTGAATTACTGGAAGAGCCGTATATCGAAGCTACCGTGATGATACCGACTGAGTATGTAGGTGCGGTGATGGAATTATGCCAGGAGCGCCGCGGCAATATGGTGAAGATGGATTATCCTACTCCGCAGCGAGTGGTGCTGACATATGAATTGCCGCTATCTGAAATATTGATGGATTTTTTTGACGCTCTCAAATCCGGAACACGCGGCTACGCTTCGCTGGATTATGACATGAAGGGATATCGTGAAGCAGATCTGGTTAAGCTGGATATGCTGATAAACTCAGAGCCGGTCGATGCCTTATCGTCCATAGTTCATCAGGACAAGTCCTTGAAATACGGGCGCATGCTGGCAGAGAGATTGAGAAAGATATTGCCCAGGCAGCTCTTTGATGTCCGTATACAGGCTGCCATAGGCAATAAAATAATTGCCAGTGAAACGGTGAAAGCTTTGCGTAAGGATGTTCTGGCCAAGTGCTACGGTGGAGACATCTCCAGAAAACGTAAGCTTTTGGAAAAGCAGAAGGAAGGTAAGAAGAGGATGAAGCAGGTAGGTAATGTGGAAATACCTCAGGAAGCCTTCCTGGCTGTGCTTGAGATTGGGGATTAACGTATGCTGGTAGTGGGTTTGACCGGTGGCATAGGATGTGGCAAGAGCACCGTAGCCGCTATGTTGAAAGAACATGGAGCGGTCATTATCGATGCTGATGAGATAGCACGCCGAATAGTTGCGCCCGGGCTCTCTGCCTGGCGCGAACTGGTGGACGAATTCGGGCGGGAAATATTGAATGATAATGGAACGATCAACCGAAAAGCGCTGGCCGCCAGAGCATTTAGTAATGATAAGGCGGCAAAGCGCCTGAATGAAATAACTCATCCCTATATACTGAAGGAAATAGAGGCGCAAATTATATCTGCCGCAAATAGAGGCACGAACATTGTGGTGCTTGATGCGCCTTTACTGCTGGAAACATCGGCAGCCGATTCTGTTGATCTGATAATTGTGGTTGAAGCAGAGAAGGAAAGTTGCATGAAACGATTGATGCGCAGCGGCAGACTTTCATATCGGGAGGCTGGGGAGCGTATGCGTTATCAACTCTCTCAGGCGGAGAAGGCCGGCAAGGCCGACTATATAATTGATAATAACGGGGCTTTGGAAGAGACAGAGGTGCAGGTAGCGAGGGTATGGGCGAAAATCGTAGAAAAAGAATCCTGCCGGCACTGATTTTCATGGCGTTGCTTCTGCTGTCCGTATGGTTGCAGGTTTATCTGGCGCCGTTGCGGTATTTGGCAATCTGCGATGCGGCGGGCAGGAAATATGGACTTGATCCATTGTTCATATTGGCGGTGGCAGGAGCTGAGAGCAATTTCAATCCCATGGCCGTTTCGCCTAAAGGTGCGGTGGGATTGATGCAAATAATGCCGGAAACCGCACGGTGGGCCTCTGTGAAGATGGGAGAAACCCGTTTTGATTGCGAAGAGCTCTTCAACCCATCTTACAATGTGGATATCGGCGCATGGTATCTTGGAAGACTGAGCAAACGTTTCAATAACGATACCACGTTGATGTTGGCAGCTTATAACAGTGGTGAGGGAAGGGTTAGCCGGGATATCAGCAAAGAGGGGCAATTTCTGGAGAGAAACCTGTGCTTTGAGACCAAAGCTTACATACAGCGTGTCAACCGCTTTTATGGGATTTATAGAGAGCGTTATAAAATGTTGTCCAGTCTTTATCGTCTTAATCTGTGCATAAGCCGTTATTTAACAAGTTCATAAATTTATAGCGCTTTTTCTGAATATAAAAGGAAAAAAGAGAACGTTCAGCGAATATAAATATGATTGGTTGTACCATTTTGTCTTGGGGGTAGCAAATATGAATAATCTTCGCAATGCAGCTTGGAGAATACCTGTCGTATATCTCCTTATCATAACGATGATATTGCCGTATTATCTTGATTTCTTCACGGTCAAGGCTGATGCGGCGTCTAATTACTCCGAAGGACAACAGGTACTGGTTCTCGATTTTACATCAAATACGGAGAGCGCCCGGTCGTTTGGCAAGAAGGTTGCCGATGCTTTGGCTGTAACCATAAATCAGACGGGACGCTACAAGACGGTTTCAAAGCAATTCGTAAGCAAAGTAGCCCAAGATTTTAAATATGGCGACCTTACCTCCCGAGAACAAGCTCTTCAACTTGCCGCCAGATTGAATGTCGATCTGCTGGTGTGTGGAGAGATCATTGATGCTCAGGTGATAGATGACGGAAAGCAGGCTAAGGTCAGGGCCTTTACGGAGATGATCGAGGTCCAGACAGGCCAGGTTATTTTTACTGATGAAATCACGGCGCTCAGTGCCAAAAGGCTTGCCGGCGGTAGCGACCAGACTGTATTGCTCGAGGAAGCAGCTTCCAACGCCGGATTTGCGCTGGCGCAGAATATCAAGGCATTCAATCCTGTAACCGGTGTGGTGCTCAGCGTCAGTAACAGGGAAGTGGTCATAAACTTAGGCCGCAACAATGGGCTGCATAAAGGTTCCGAACTATCTCTTATAAGAGAAACGCGCGTAGAAAAGAGTGCCGGACGCTTTGGCGGCATAGAAGTGAATATCGATAAGCGTATGATCGGCAAGCTGTCGGTGAAGAGCCTTGATGAATATTCTGCAGTATGTACAGTTTTAAACAGCGTGGTTAACCCGGTTGAAAATGACAAGGTACGTCTCGATTTTATCAAGGCCGATACTTATAAAACAATAGAAAAGAAGGCGGCACAACAGAAAGGGTTGGGCAGCATCAGCAAGTTCCTAATGGGGCTGGCTGCTTTGGGCGGTCTTGTTGCTCTGGGCGGAAAGGCCGGCAGCAGCAGCGACGGCCCCCTTCCCGGCGAGGAGATAGATGAAAAGAAATCCACCGTTACCCTGACCGGCGCCTCGACACTGCCTGCCGATGGTGCCACCAGCACCTTTATTACGGTCAAGATTGTGGATATCGATAACAACCCATTGCCTAACCACAAGATAGTTCTCTACTCCAGCCGCAGCAGCAGCAGTGTCGGCTTATCCGCTGAGCCTGCCGCCGTAGTCATTCCGATTCCGCCGGCAATAACCGGTGATGATCTCTCCCCGTCTCCCGGCAAAATCAGGCCGGGCAACACCGTTAATAACGTTAATAAGAAGAGATCCCGCTTGAATACGCTTGGTTCGACGGCATCTGCCATAAGTTCACTCTCTCGCCGGCAGCGCATTCAGCAGCCCGATAACGATTCTTCCATTGCTGTCGAGGAGCAGGCCTCTCAGGCGGCAGGAAAAACGGTTGTGAGGAACCTCCCGAATAAAGGGTTGTCCGGCAGGTCTGATAGAGACAGACAAACGTTGCGGCGAAGATTGCCTCGCAGAGCGAGTATCAATACAAATACTCCATCTAATGTCGTGAGCAGCCTGGCCGGCGGGCCGGATATCATAACTCCTGTAATCAGTGATTTGACCGATGCCAGCGGCACAGTCACCTTTGCCGTAAAATCCACTGCGGCCATAGAAAGTCCCGGTGTATCCTTTTACGCATATGACAGCACTGCACAGCGTACTATAGTGCAGCGTGTCAATAATGTCATCTTTACCCCGGGGCCGTTGGCGCGGTATGGATTGACTGTGTCATCATCGCTTGTCAGGAAGGGTGAGACATTCAGCGTTGCCGTCGAAGCTCAGGATCAGTATGGAAACTTTATCAAGACGGCGACGGGAACTGTGGGGTTATCTGCTGCCATCGCCGATACTGCCGAGGCCGTGGTACTTAATCCCAGCCCGGCTACGGTCACTCTTTCCGCCGGTGTCGGCGCATTAAGCGGTTTAGTCCTCGGCAGCACAGGCAATATTAGAATGACCGCCTTTGGCGGCCGCGGTGTGCTGGGCACAACCGATATAACCGTAATTGCCGAGCAATTGCCTGTGGCTCCTGCTATAACGGATATAGTGGAGGGGGACAGGCAGGTCTCCGTGCAATGGGATCCTGTTGAAGATGCCTCTGTAGCGGGCTATAGAGTCTATCAATCCACCTTGCAGAATGGTCAATATACGCAGGTGACCCAGGTAAGCAAGGATGTTACCGCTGCCAGCGTTCCCGGGCTCGCCAACAATAACGATTATTGGTTTAAGGTAGCCTCATATAACACTGCCGGAGCAGAGAGTTTCAGCGCAGCGCGAAAAGCTACGCCGCGGGTCTCCTCCATTACCGGCTTCAAGGTGGAAATCACCAATGACGCCGGACAGTGGGTGGCCGGCGGAACAGCTGTTTCCTGGAAGGCTGGTAAGCCATATTCTGTACGTATCTCTCCGGTAGATAATACCGGCACTCTGATGATTCCCTCTCAAAGCCTTACCGTTAATCTCCGGGCCGGAACAAC
>JAQUEL010000006.1 GCA_028685295.1 bacterium | reverse complement strand
TCTTGCGGTTTGGTTCAACGTAGTGCAAGACGTCACTGCTGGACTGTGGCTGCGGGTTTCTTGAAGCCCGTATGTTACATTTGGAGAGCAATCTTCAGCCCCAAATAGATGAGGCTATCTCTTCTCTGGATCTGCAGCAGCCTGAAGGAGGGCGACTATGTCGGTAAAACCGTTTCTCATGGCGTAATACATGGGCGTATGCTTGGCAATATCTCTAATACCCGGAGTTGCTCCTTTATCCAAGAGCATGAGTACTATATTTTTATTACCCGCATTGGCGGAAAAATGTAAAGGCGTGAGATCTTTGTCATTGCGTGCGTTTGGATCGGCGCCTTTTTCCAGAAGAGTTTTGACGATGCTATCAAACCCGTTAAAAACCGCGTTATGCAGTGGAGTCCATTTCTTGGCATCCTGCGCATTAATATTTGCTTTATTAGTAAGCAGGATATTTACCATCTCTTTATTGCCTGCATTGGCTGCATAGTGCAGCGGTGTGAGCTTTTCATTATTCGAGGCATTTATATCGGCGTCGGCGTTCAGAAGCATGGCAGCAATATTTATATTGCTTTTGTAGGTAGCATTATGCAGTGGCGTCCATCCGTTGAGATCTTTCATATTAACATTCGCTGTATTCTTTATCAGGAGACTTACTATCTCCTTGTAATCGGTGAGTGAAGCCAGGTGAAGCGGTGTTATGCCCGTGGTGAGGGTCGGGTTGACGTTGGCTCCGAAGAGTATCAGCGAAGCAACAATCTCCGTATAACCGCTATAAGCGGCAAGATGCAGGGCTGTCCAGCCATCTGCATTTGCTGCATCAACATCCGCACCATTAGCGATTAAAATGTTTGTTATACTTAGATGCCCTCTTCTAACGGCTATATGCAATGGAGTGATTTTATCGATAGAGGGCGCGTTCACGTTAGCTTTATAGCTTATCAGTAGTTTGGGTATTTCCAATATATCCTGTGCGGCAGCCTTGTGCAAAGGTGTTATTCCATTCTTATCGGCAATATTTACCTTCGTACTCTTTGTCTGCAGGATGACCTGAGTTTGCTGTAAGCCTTTTGCCACGGCAAGATGTAATGGCGTTTCTCCTGTATCGTTAGCGGCATTGACCTTTGCGCCGTTATCGATAAGCCATTTGATCATATTAGGAAAATCACTGTTGGCACTCAGGTGAAGAGGTGTGTTGCCGATATTATCAGGTGCGTTAATATCCGCACCTGCGGCAAGCAGGTCAGTAGCCTCTTTTTCACTACCGCTGAGAGCTGCCTTGTGAAGTGCCGTATAGCCCTCTTTATCTCTGGAGTTAATATCGGCACCCTGGTTGGTGAGAAGCCAGGCCACTTTACTGTGTTCACAGATAACCGCCCAATAGAGTGGGGTAAAACCTTTATTGTCCAGAATGTCAATATCGGCTTTGCATGATATGAGAAGATGCGCCATATCCAGATGTCCCCAAAAAGCCGTTTTGTGTAAAGGGGTCATGCCGTCGTTATCTACTGCATTAACATTGGCGCCGTTGCTGATAAGTAAGCGGGCAAAGGCAATATGGCCCCATAAGGCGGCAAAATGTAATGGAGACCATTGGCTGGCATTAACGACATTGACTTCGGCTGCATGGCTGAGCAGCGCTCTGGCGATATCTTGATAACCCCAGAAGGTGGCTTTGTGCAAAGGCGTTTCACCGGCGTTGTCTCTGCAATTTGCATTAGCTCCGCGCATAAGCAGCAGTTCAACGATCTCCGTTTTGCCGTTAAATGCGGCTTTATGCAAAGGGGTAAAGCCTGTTTTATCCTTAATTTCAATATTTGCTCCTTTATCAAGAAGAAGCAGGACCATAGCTCGTTTTCCTTCCGATGCGGCGTAGTGCAGAGCTGTGAGCGATTTCTCATCCTTTGCATTTGCATTGGCAGAACGTTGCAGCAAGGCATTGGCTATCTCTGTTGTTGAATATCTTACGGCTGCGTGCAGGGGCAATAGGCCGTTCTCCGCATATTCAACGAGCATAGGTTTACTGTTAATGAGTGTCTGAACTTTCTCAATATCCCTATTGATTATATAATCGATCAAACTTGGCCTGGCCCCATTAGCGACAAGGTAGTCGAAAATTTTACTTTGGTGCGCCATGGCAGCGCAACGAAGAGGCGTTGCTCCATCCTCATCCCTGGCGTTTAAGAAGGCCGGATTAGCTTTTAATAAAGCAGCTAGGCCGGTAATATCACCGTTCTTTGCTAAAGTGTGTATAGTTGTTTCTGTGGCAACGGTTTGCAGATATTCTACAAGGTTGCTACGCTTAAGTCTTATAGCCCAGTCCAAGGGGGCCAGGCCGTTTTTATCATAAACAGCTATATTCGCACCCTTGGCAAGCAGGAACTTGACTATATCCGTTTGCCCTTTGATTACCGCCCAATGGAGCAGTGTCAAACCCTCGTTATCGATAGCGCTTAAAAGCTCGGAGGATGCTTCGATAAGCGCATTTACGCCCTGCAGGTCTCCGTGATTGATCATATCGTATATATTGGAAGCCGTTGCCATGGTCGGCATGCAGAAAAAGAACAGTAGAAATATATAGATGAATAATCTGTTCATAATTCCTCTTTCTACCATGATGTCTAGTTCTTATTAACCGGCTGAGTTTCCAGTTGATCCTCTGTAACAGCAATGGTATCGGTGAAGGCCTGACAAGTATATGGATCCTTGGTATTTTGAACCCAGGAAACCGTAACCGTGTATCCTTCGGGCTTCAGGTCGTTATCAAGGAAGAAGCTCGGCTTATCAAGGATAATATGTTTAAATTCTCTGGGACCGATGGTAAGGTCTATTTCATAATGCATGTTCTCGTTGTTGCGACTGACAAGATCAGTCTCGGAAGCATCTTGCTGAAAAGTATCGGGTTGCCTGGGTTGCTCCTCTGCGGTTGTAAACTTTGGCGTGCGTTGTATGGCTTTGCGCTCCGGAGCTTTTCTTGGGGTATTAGCGGGGATGCCGTCCCGGGCACCCGGCATCAACAGCATCATATCCTGATCCAGGCCTTCCGTTGCAGGTTTTGCCGGAGGAGTTGAGTCTGTTTCCAGAATAAGCCTGGCTGCGTTTTTACGCCCAAAATCGATATCCGAATTGTTCCTCAATAATATATAAGCGGTCCATTCATTTTTTGATTTAATCTTAAGATCGTTGCTTCCCGATATCTTTACAGATTTTTTTATAAAACCGACAAATAAAACGTCGACAGGTGCTTCCTGCATTTCAAAAACTACTTTATCAACGATAATAAATCCATCGACAGATATTTTATGCAGATAAAAGCCGGAATAAATCAAAAGAGCTCTTAGCGATTCATCCGGCTTTGATATACCGGCATTCTTCATTAACTCTCGTATGCTGCCAATAAGGTTATCTCTCTCTTCGGGCTTGGCATGGAGTAGCCGTACGGCTTGCTGAGCAATGCCTAAACGCGGATCATTCTGGTGTATTTTAAGCCCATAATCTATCCAGGCTATGCCATTATCATACTCTTCTTGAGCCAGAAAAGCGGCACTGTAGTCAAGACACTCTTCTACCGTGGCCTTAGCCTGCTTTGCTTCCGGTTCTGCGCATGAACCGTGGGGAAGAATAGACATGATCGAAATGAGAACGGCGGCAATTATGAATAATAGCTTTGATGATATTCTCATTTATCTGCTCCTTGTGATGTTATACATATTTAATATTCAACAACACCGATTACTTGTCCTGCTATCAGATTTTAAACTACGGAGTTCCTTGCAGAGCCGGATCAGGTCGGGTCTACACATTTGTAATCTTTTTTTAACATGTGATAGAATCTAATGACTGCTATTATTTAATGCAACTGTATTATTGGTATTGATTTTGTGGAAAGAATAAAGAGTCACGATAAGAATATTTTAATATATTTAACAATGGAAGGTAGTAAATAATATGAACAAGGTCGCAGCAACATTTAACAGAGCCGGTAAGCGGCATTATAAAGCGGGCAAATATACGGAAGCGGTAGATGCCTTTATGACGGGTATTGCATATGATCCCAAGAATGCTTCATTGCATTATAATCTTGCTGCTGCGCTTTTTAAAAATGGAGATTACGGTTCTTCTGCACTGGAAGCGGAGAAAGCACTGGCTATTGATCCTGATTATGAGAAGGCCAGAGAGCTGCTTGATAGCCTGAAAGCAATGTGGCTGATAGATAAATAAATAAAGGAGGTCGCTATGTCAACTTTCACGGAACGTTTGCTGCTGATGGGTATGGGCGGCTTTGCAGTAGCCCAGGATACCGTTCGGGATCTGATGGATGATCTTGTAAGACGCGGAGAGATGAGTCGTGAAGATGCTCAAGGCATGGCAAGGGAACTAGAGGAACGCGGACGTAGGGAGCGCGAAGAGCTCGGTAATATGATCAGAGCACAGATAACCGGTATGATAGAGCGGGCTGACATTGCTACTAAATCCGATATACGCAGGCTGGAAGAGCGCCTGGATAATTTGGAGAACAGGCTATCCATGTAGTTTCAGAGGTGTTCGGTGCGAAGATCTACTGCCGTTTTTTTATCGGTATTCGTCATGATAATCGCTTTGTTGATAGTTTACAGGCGCAGTCTTTCTCTTTGCAGCAGGGAGTATTACATGATGGGTACCATAGTGAAGATCACTTTACCTGTTCGCCATAGTGATGCTGCCTCTGAAGCGGCTCGCATAATGTGCCATATTGCTTCACAAGTTAATGCCTTTTCATCTATCGGCGATATAGCACGTATCAACCGATCGGTAAAGCCTGTGAAGGTTTCTACTTCTACTTTTCAGCTGCTGAGAGCGGGGCTGGATCTCTGCAAAAAGACCGATGGGGCCTTTGATATAACCTGCGGTCGTTTGTCCGAAATTTGGGGCTTCAGGGATGGGAAGTATCGTATTCCGGAAGATAGTGAGATCGAGCGGGTACTTACTGGAGTGAATTATCGTTTGATAGATCTTTCAGAGCCGTTTATCGTATCCGGAAGAACGAAGAACACGAGGATTGATCCGGGCGGCATAGCCAAGGGATTTATAGTAGACCGGGCGGTGGATTTTCTGGCCGGCAAAGGTATTCCCTATGGAATTATCGATGCCGGGGGTGATTTAAGATGCTGGGGCGTAAAGTCTCGAAAAAGACCGTGGATTATTGGTGTGCAAAATCCCAGGCGTACCGATGGTATTATCGGCAAATTGGTTATCGATAGGCCTGCTGCTATTGCCACGTCCGGTGATTATCAGCGCTTTTTTATAAAAAACGGCAAGAGATACTGCCACATTATGGATCCATCAAGCGGCAGGCCGGCTGATACGGTAATGAGTGCAACGGTTATAGGCGCTAATGCAGCAGAGACTGATGCCGTAGCTACCGCCGTATGCGTTCTGGGTGTGGAAAAGGGTTTGGAATTGCTGCGCAAAAACGGTATGGACGGTATTATCATCGATAAGGGCGGCAGAATAAGTGCTACTTCCGGGCTTAGCAAGATATTTATTCAGGAAAAAGATAATGCGGTCCTACCCTGATGCCCTTAAAGGCGTATGTTTGTCTCTGATTCTATAGGCATAAGAGATTAAAGATGCAGGATAACCGGCATATAAATAGAATAATTACTTAATGGCATCTTTGGGTAGATATAAATCGCTTGTTCTGGCTTCCGCATCGCCTAGAAGAGCAGGTCTTCTACGGCAGGTAACCGCTATCCCTTTTAGTATTATTAAGGCTGATGTGGATGAAGATATCTTTTTTGAAAAGCTGCCGCCGCAGGAAGCTGTGGTAAAGGCATCTATCGAGAAGGCGGTCTTTGCAGCCGGACTCTTTCGCTCATCTCTAATTATCGCTGCTGATACGGTGATCGTTTGTGACGGAACCATAATGAGAAAACCGTCCGATATCTCTGAAGCCAGAGAGATGTTGATCGGACTTCGAAGTCGGGTCCATACGGTCTTAACCGGATTATCGGTTATCGGCCGGAGGGGGATAAGTTCAGATATAGTCGCAACTGAGGTGGAGATGCGATCTTTCAGCGATACCGAGCTTGATCTCTATCTTGCATCCGGAGAACCGTTTGATAAAGCTGGAGCTTATGCCATACAAGGACGTGGCGCATTGCTGGTTAAAAGAGTGTGCGGCTGCTATTATAATATAGTCGGCTTGCCGCTGGCCAGGCTGGAGGAGATGTTGCTGGAAAACGAGGTGACTCTGCTTAGAAATGATTTATAATATGCCTATAAAGGCGCTTCCGGAAGAAGATCGCCCCAGGGAGCGGCTCTTCAGGGATGGTGCGGAAGCGCTGTCCGATGCTGAACTATTAGCAATTATTATTGCTGTGGGAAATGACAGGGAATCCTCCAAACGGCTGGCTGAAAGATTGCTCGCTTTGGGTGGCTTGCGCTATCTTATGGATGCTACGGTGCAGGAATTAATGGAGATACGGGGGATAGGCAAAGCCAAGGCAGCGCAGATTAAGAGTGCAGTGGAATTGGGATTGCGGTTGTCTGCTGAAAGGGTATCTCTGTGTCGTACGGTAATCAAGACGCCTGATGATGCAGCTAACTTGCTGATGACAAGAATGCGCTATGGGGATAGAGAGGAGTTTAGGGCTATACTCCTTAATACCAAGAATCAGGTCCTTTCTATTCAGACGGTGTCTATAGGAACTACCAACTCTTCACTAGCTCATCCCCGTGAAATGTTGCGAGCCGCTCTTAAGCATGGTGCGGTGGCTGTAATTTTGGCCCATAATCATCCCAGCGGCGATCCTCAACCCAGTCCGGAGGATATCAACGTTACGCGGCAATTAAAGGAGGCCGGTTCTATGGTAGGTATAACCGTTCTGGATCACGTTGTTATTGGGGATGGAAGCTATGTAAGTTTAAAAGCGCAGGGAATGCTGAAAGATATAGGCGGCGGCAGGTAATAATCCGGATGTAAGAGCGCAAGAGAAGGAATTCTGTATTGCGCATTTAAAAGGGGTATATCGGTATGGCTCTAAATAAATATCTATCTCATTTTTCCCGGGACCTGGGCATAGATCTGGGAACGGCCAATACGCTGGTTCATGTCAGCGGCAAAGGGGTGCTTCTGCGTGAACCTTCTGTCGTTGCCATCGACAGTGAAAGCGGTACTGTTCTGGCAGTGGGTGCCGAGGCCAAGCGAATGATAGGGCGTACCCCGGGCCATATAGTGGCTACCAGGCCTCTTAAGGATGGGGTAATAGCTGATTTTGATATTACAGAGGCCATGTTACGCCATTTCATTCATAAAGTGCATCTGCGCCGGGCGCTTGTTGGCCCCAGGGTCATTATCAGCATACCTTCAGGTGTTACTGAAGTTGAAAGGCGTGCGGTTATAGATGCTACTCTGAGGGCAGGAGCTCGGGAAGCACATCTAATAGAAGAGCCGATGGCGGCCGCCATCGGCGCCGGGTTGCCGATATCGGAGCCGATGGGCAGCATGATAGTGGATATAGGCGGCGGCACTACGGAAGTAGCGGTGATATCGCTTGGGGGCATCGTTACCAGCCTGTCCATCAGGGTTGCCGGCGATGAGATCGATGAAGCGATTGTTCAGCATATTAAGAAGAGCTATAATGTACTTATCGGTGAGCGTACGGCTGAAGAGATAAAGCTGGAAATAGGAACAACTCACCCACAGAGCGAAGACATGACCATAGATATCAGAGGACGGGATCTCTTTTCAGGATTGCCGAAGAGCCTGACAGTGACTAATTCCGAGATACGGGGAGCCTTATCCGAACCTGTTGTTTTGATTATAGAAGCCGTGAAACAGACTTTAGAAAAGACACCGCCCGAACTGGCTTCGGATATTATGAAAAGGGGGATTATCCTGGCCGGTGGAGGGGCCCTGTTAAGGGGATTGGATATTCTATTGAGCGAAGAGACGCAGGTGCCTGTATATATAGCTGATGATCCTCTGACGTGTGTTGCTGTAGGAGCAGGCAAGGCGCTTGAGGAAATTGGCACTTTACGTAAGGCGTTGTTCAGCTCCAGGTAAGGGATAATGAAAGCAAGGACTTTATTATACTCATTGCTGGCCGGGACTGTTCTACTGATTTTTATCGGGCATAGCGATATTGCGGATAACGTTGGAGGGATCGGCTATTTGGCGATAAAGCCTTTGGTTAAAGGGGGCAACGTCATTGCCGGCAGATTAACAGAAGGCTTTGCCGCTTGCTTTGCCGATAAGCGGTATCTGCTGGAGACGAATCGTCAGCTCAGGCGCCGGAACGAGGCTCTGCAAACAGCGTTGATAATGTATGAGGGTGCTTATCTTGACAATATAAACCTTAGAAAGATGATGGATCTTTCTATACCGGCAACGGCTACTATTTATACTACGGTTGTCGGGCGTGACGGGCAGATAATGTATATTGATAAGGGGCGTGAAAAGGGAGTAAGGGCCGATCAGGTCGTCGTATCTCCGGAAGGAGCTGTAGTTGGGCACGTTATTGCAGTATATCCCACAGGAGCAAAAGTAATGGGTGTTACCGATGAACGTAGCTATGTGGGTGCAATAGTTTCGCAAGATAGACATCCATGTGTAATGCATGGTATGGGCGGAGGAAAGGCCGAGCTACTATATCTGCCGATTGAAAGCGCTGCTGCTGTCGGTTCAGGCATACTGACCTCGGGAATTGGCGGTATTTATCCGCGCGGGCTTATGCTGGGACATATCCTTTCCATAGCCGAGGATAAACACACCATGATGAAAAAAGCCGTTGTTGCTTCTGCTTCCAGGGCTGAATTGCTGGAGGAAGTAATGGTCTTGAGGAGGTGAAGGAGGCTGTGCTTATCAATGCCCAATTGATATATCTGGCTGCTGTGGTGATGCAACTTATAATGGGTAGCATCTTCATTCCGAGTTTTTTACGACCGGATATCTTCGTAGCGGTGGTCGTCATACTCTTAATAAGATGCGAGGCACGTCATATGGTATGGTTGGGCCTCTTTGCAGGACTATGGTATGCCCTTTATCTATCGGGGCCGGGCCGGTTGATGATAATTTCATTCTTTCTTATTTCAATGATATCCGCCTATATAAAAGATATGGCTTTTTTTGAGCACAAGCTTCTGCCTGCTCTATTGGTATCGGCTATATATGCCATAACGAAACTCGGCGGGATTATTGCCGGTTATATATGGCATAAGCACGTTGGAAGTATTTCGGCCGGTATATTGCCGACAATTATCTGTGCCCTT
Organism: bacterium; assembly: GCA_028685295.1. GTDB lineage: Bacteria > UBP13 > UBA5359 > UBA5359 > UBA5359 > UBA5359. The sequence continues at coordinate 33,562 of JAQUEL010000006.1, read as the reverse complement.
TTGTTTAATATACTTATGGAAGGCTTATTGCGGCGATACGGTATTGATCGAAAAGGAGGGGTCTGCTTAGAAGGTTAGCGACAAAGGTAATAAATGATTGTAAATGATCGATAATTACATATCAAACGGCAAGGAGGAAAATAAGATGACCGGTATGGAAGAGAAAAGAGGGGTTTTGGGCAAAATTATTGCAGCTTTGTCATTAGGTGCGTTGATCGGTGGAATTACCGGAGTGCTCTTTGCGCCGAAAGCCGGTAAAGAGACCAGGGAGGATTTAGCCAAAAAGGCTGCAGGGACTGAAGAGGCCCTGAAGGAGAAGGTGGACGAGCTTAAGGGAAAGGCAGCGGAACTTCAGAAGAAGGCTGCTGAAGTCAAGAAAAATGCAACGGACCAGGCTGCCCACCTGCAAGGGGACATTACGGAGATATCCGGCAAGGTTAAGGATGGCATGGGCAAGGCCGTGGACCGCATGAAGGATACGGTTGCCAAGGGTAAAGATATCCTGGCGGAAAAACGTGCAGACTTCGGTATGAAGGCTGCTGAAGAAGTTAAAAAAGCTGTGTCGTCTGAGGACGCAAAGGATAATGAGAGCTCTGCTGAAGAGGCGGGCGATAGCTAAGCAGCTGTGAAAGGGTGATGTTATGGACATCAAGGTCGAAGTTATAAGTGTCGACGAGGTAATTGCGGTAGTCGAAATCGGCGGCGAGATGGACGTATTTACATCACCGGCCATAAAAAAGAAGGTAACGGAAGTTATAGATTCCGGAAGGCGGTTCATTATTATGGACCTTGGCGGAGTAACGTATATAGATAGTACGGGACTCGGATTGCTCATAAGCATATTGAAAAGAGTTCGTGAGAAAGAGGGCGATCTGAAGATTGTTGGCGTAACCAAGCAAGTGCAAAAGGTACTGGATATAACCGGATTGAATAAAATACTGGAGATTAAAAGTAATGTGGGGGAGGCAATAAAGGATTGGCATTAAATAATAGTGCAGCGGGTGCGGGTTTAGGTAACGTTGAGTTAAGGATACCGCGTAGGCCTGAATTTGTTGCGGTCGCCAGATTAACTGTGTCGGGTGTCGCCAGCCGCCTTTCGTTCAGCTATGAGGATATCGAGGATATAAAGATAGCCGTCGCCGAAGCTTGTACACATGCTATTCAGAGCAAGGCTGTCGTAACCAATGAGATAAGGATACTCTGCATCTTTGATGATTCTCATCTGGCAATAAGCATTGGGAGCGGAAGGGGAGCGTTTAAGGAGGGGGTGAAGACCGGCGATGTCGCGAATGCACGCAGCCTGGGCATCTTCCTTATCGAGAGCCTGATGGATGACGTCAGCTATGCTGAGATGGAAGATGGCACCGAATGTATCAGAATGGTCAAAAACCTGTTGAGGTGAACGATGGCGTCGACTGGTAAAGAGGATTATCAGACTGAGGATAAAGAGGCGATCCGAGAGCTGTTTATCGCTTACAAGACAACCGGCGACAATGAGCTTAGAGACCGCCTCATACTTTTATTTCTTAATCTTGTGCATTTTCTGGCTAAGAAGTTTGCCTATAGAGGCGAGGCACTTGAGGATTTGGTGCAAGTAGGAACGATAGGCCTTATCAAGGCTATCGACCGGTATGATCTTGGGCGGGGAGTGGAGTTTTCCACCTATGCTACTCCTACGATTGTCGGGGAGATTAAGAGATACTTTCGCGATAAAGGCTGGGCACTGAAAGTGCCGCGGCGCCTTCAGGAACTTAACATGCTGGTTTCCAGAAAATCAGAGGAGCTTGCCGGCCGATTAGGGCATTCGCCTACACCTGCAGAGATAGCCAAAGCGCTCTCTGTTACGGAGGAAGAGGTGCTTGAAGCCGCTGAAATGGGGCAGGTATATAATGTCCTTTCTCTGGAAGCAGAGGTAAATGTCGATAGCGAGAAGAACGGCTTTTCACTACTCGATTATATCGGTGAAAAGGATCCCCAACTAGAGAGAATTGGCGATATAACTAATCTTAAAGAAGCGATGATGGAGCTTACCAAGCGTGAACGTATAGTAATTTACCTTCGCTTTTATGAGAACCTCTCACAGATTGAAATAGCCAAACGTTTGGGAATGTCACAGATGCATGTATCCAGAATACAGCATAAGGCCCTTGATAAGCTGCGCCTCAATCTTGACGATGTGGATATTGACGTATAGACCTTTGTGAAGTAGACTACCTGAATAGTTACTATTGTTCAGGTAGGCAAAGGTTGAAAGCCGGATTTCTCTCTGCTTGAGTAGTTTTACGGGGGCTAATCATGACATCCAATGAGATCAGAAGAGCGTTTCTGGATTTTTTTAAGGAAAAGCAGCATAAGGAGCTGCCCAGTGCTTCCTTAATACCGGATGATCAGACACTGTTATTTACTATCGCCGGCATGGTGCCGTTTAAGCCTATATTTCAGGGAAAGCAGGAACCGGTTTTTAGCAGAGCTACCACTGCTCAAAAATGTATCAGAACCAATGATATAGATAGAGTGGGGTATACTGCACGGCATCACACCTTTTTTGAAATGCTCGGCAACTTTTCTTTCGGTGATTATTACAAGCGAGAAGCCATCTCATGGGCCTGGGAGTTTCTCTTTAAGAGGCTGGAACTGCCGGCGGAGAAGGCACATATAGGGATTTACAAGGATGATGAAGAGAGTTACGATATCTGGCATAAAGAGATAGGCGTTCCCGATAATAGAATATATCGTCTGGGAGATGAGAGTAATTTCTGGGCGGCAGGGCCTACCGGGCCCTGCGGTCCGTGTTCCGAGATATTTATAGATAAAGGGCCGGAATATGGCTGTGGTCGTGATGAATGCAATATTGAGTGTGATTGTGGGCGTTATCTGGAAATATGGAATCTGGTCTTCATGCAATATGAACGGGATGAGAACGGTGATTTATCACCGTTGCCTCGAAAGAATATAGATACGGGTGTTGGGCTGGAGCGCCTGGCTTCGGTATTACAGGGCGCAGACAGTAATTTTGAAACGGATCTTTTTCTTCCGGTGATGGAAGCCATAGATGCTCTATCAACCGGCGAAGATAATGAGGAACAGAAACGCATAATAGCTAAAAGGATTATTGCTGATCATATCAGGGCAATGGCTTTTCTAATAGCGGATGGCATTATTCCCTCAAATGAAGGGCGTGGCTATGTGCTACGCCGCATAATAAGACGTGCTGTCAGAACGGGTCGAACTCTTGGAATAAACGAGCCCTTTCTATCTCGCATATTGCCTATTATTATAGCTGATATGGGAGGACACTATCATGAACTGCGCGAGCGTCGGGACACCATTGAAAGGGTCTGTTCGATTGAGGAGGAACGCTTCCGTTCCACAATCGAACAGGGAGAGGCGCTATTAAATGAGGAAATTACTCGTTTGAGTATGGCCGGTGATAACGTGATATCCGGAGCGACCGCTTTTAAGTTATACGATACCTACGGTTATCCGGTGGAATTAACCAGGGAGATTGCTGAGGATAGAGGCTTGATAGTCGATGGCACGGGCTTTGAAAGGCTGATGGATGAACAGAAAGTCAGAGCCAGGAAAGCCAGAATGGCAGCGTTATCGTCAGATTCCGGCAAAGCAACCGCAGAGGTTCAGGAATTAGAGAGCGGGTTGGCTTCAGAATGGGGCAAGACGGAGTTTATCGGATACTCACAGCTTGAATTGGCAACTGCGGTAAAGGCCATACTGAAGCATGGGAGCGTTGTGTCCGAGCTTTCCAGCGGGCATGATGCTGAAATCGTGCTGGCGATGACTCCCTTTTACGTGGAGAAGGGCGGCCAGGTATCCGATACGGGAACTCTGCATTGGCCCGGCGGTGAGGCGAAAGTTAACGGCTTGCGTGAGGGTGCGGGCGGAGTTATTTTTCATTCTGTAATGGTCGTCTCCGGCACTCTTGAGACGAATAAGGAGGTTCGTGCTGTTGTTGATGCCGGCAGAAGGGCCGATATAGCCAGGAACCATACTGCGGCTCATTTATTGCATGCATCATTACGTCGGGTTCTGGGGTGTCATGTAGCCCAGGCAGGGTCAATGGTGGACGCAGAGAGGTTGCGCTTTGATTTTTCTCATTTTTCCGCTCCTTCAAAAGAGGAACTGGCAGCCGTAGAGGCTATGGTCAATGAACAGATCTGGCTCAACACGCCCGTGGATACTGTTGTAACCGATCTTACCGCTGCCAGGGATATGGGGGCGATAGCGCTCTTTGGTGAGAAATACGGGGGCCGGGTCAGAGTGGTCAGGATTGATGATTTCAGTCTGGAGCTTTGCGGCGGAACGCATGTGAGGTCTGTCGGTGAACTGGGCTGTTTCAAGATTCTTTCCGAGAGCAGTATCGGTTCAGGCATAAGGCGTATAGAGGCATTGACCGGACGTAATTCATTTAATTATATCAATGAACAGGTGGATGTGATAACGGCTTTATCCGCCATGTTAAAAGCAGGGCCTAAGGATCTGCCGGGAAGAATAACAAGCCTTGTTGAGAGTGGAAAGGAAGCGGAGCGAACCATCAGGAGTCTGCGTGCCGACCTTGCTCTGGCGGGCATTTCCGATCTGCTCTCTTCAGCTATAAATATTGACGGCATAAAAGTTGTAGCTGCCGTTCTTAAAGATGCGGATGCGGTGGGCCTTAGAGCAATGGTCGACAATCTCAAGCAGCGGATTGATGATGGGGTTATTATTCTGGGAAGCGTTAGCGACGGCAGTGCCCAGATGGTCGCCAGCATTGGCGAAGAAGCTCGGGGGCGTGGTGCTAACGCCGGCAAGATAGTAAAAGAGATGGCTAAAGTGGTCGGCGGCGGTGGCGGGGGCAGACCTGATATGGCCCAGGCAGGCGGCCCGGATGGAGATCGTATCGATGAAGCTGTTGAAAAGGGCCGGGAAATAGTGATGCAATTACTGGCACATCGGAGTTGAACTTGAAAAAAGAAAAGCGTATTCTCGGCCTGGATATCGGTGATAGAAGGATAGGCGTAGCCGTAAGCGATGAGTTAATGCTGACTGCACAACCGGTTGAAGTTATTCATAGGGCTCTTTTGGAAAATGATCTGGAGAGTATAGCGAAGCTGGCCGATATGTATGATGTGCGTCTGGTAGTGGTAGGCATGCCTCTGATGCTCGATAGAACTGTAGGCAGGCAGGCTGAGAAGGTACAACAGTTTGTGGAGAAGCTCAAAAAACGTCTGGATATACCGGTTGAGACTATTGATGAGCGATTATCGACATCAATGGCTGAACGGGTTATGATAGATGCCGGAGTGAGAAGAAAGAAACGACGGCAGCATATAGATGCTTTAGCAGCAGCAGGGATACTTCAGGTTTTTATAGACAGGCTGCGCAATATGCCCGAGCATAGTGCTGATTAGCATATATAAAGAAGTGAATAATATAATATAAATATAATGGAGGTATGGTATGGCCGAAAATGAAAAAATGGAAAGGCTTGTATTAGAGGATGAAGAAGGCAACGAAGAGCAATTCACTATCATAGATATAATCGATGTTGATAATAAAACCTATGCTCTGTTGCATCCTGAAGACGGGGAGGAGGATGATGTTGTCGTCTATGCTGTAGAAGATGATAATTTTCGTCCTCTCGAGGAGGAGGAGTTGCAGCAGGCCATCGATGCCTTTGAAAAAACAGGCGAATATGAAATTTTTGATGTAGGTGAGTAGCGATAGCTTTAAAAACGATCTCTGGAATATTTGAAATGCATGCTGCTAGAAGGAGGGCCATGGTAAAATATTTCTTTTCCTTTTTGCTGCTTCTGCTTGCATCGGCGGCAGGCTTCCTAGTCGTAGTTTTAACCCCTCACAATAGTCGGGCGGCTGCATTTGTCGCCGATCAGGGTATGTCCGCTAGAGCGGTGGCAGTACGATTGGAGGAAAAAGGTGTTATCGCTTCATCTCTAAGCTTTCGGGCGCTTATTAAGTTAACCGGCACGGCAGGAGATATCAAGGCAGGCGAATATGATCTTTCCGGGCGCCGTAATCAGTGGCAGGTACTGAAATATCTTGCCGAGGGTCGGGTTAATTATCATATCATTACTGTTCCCGAAGGGTATACGGTATCACAAATAGCGGACTTACTCCAAAAGAGCGGTGCTGGTAACGAAGCGCAATTCAGGGCTGCGGCCCGCATCGGAAATCGCTCCCGGCCTGCCGTGCTCTATGCCATGGAAGGCTATTTATTTCCGGATACTTATAGGATACCAGCCGGCATGAAAGAACCGGCGATAGTGAGTATGATGAACAGGCGCTTTAACGAGGTAACGGCGCCGCTTGATATGGTGCGGGTATCTGCCCAAAGAGGCTTGACTCCTCATGATTTGCTTACTATAGCTTCACTTATTGAGAAAGAGGCCGCAGTGCCGGATGACAGAAGAGTGATTGCTTCAGTGATATATAACCGTTTATCGATGGGTATGAGGTTGGAATGTGATGCCACCGTGCAATATATTATGCCTGAACATAAAGAGAGAGTGCTTTATACGGATTTGAAAATAGATTCACCTTACAATACCTATCGGAATGCCGGATTACCTCCCGGTCCAATAGCTAATCCCGGCCTGGCTAGCTTAAAGGCTGCTTTGCAGCCTGCTAAAACCGATTATTTCTTTTATGTCGCCGGGTCCGGGGGACGCCATGTATTCAGTCGCACCTATCAGGAACATCTTGAAGCCATATCCAGGATCAGAAGAGGTGCCCGTTAATGCTGAAAAGACGAATTATTGATTTTTTAACCCCTGATGATTATCACCCTAGGGTTGAAACAATAACTCCGTGTTTGCTACTCGCCAGGGGTATTAAAGGCGTTATTATCGATCTGGATAATACTATTGTAATCTGGAACGATAACTTTCTGAGAGAGAGTGTAAGAGAATGGATCTCTTTGCTCAAAGAAGCGCAAATCAGGATCTGCATAGCTTCCAATAGCAGTAATATCGAAAGGGTACAGGCCATTGCCGATGATCTCTCCATACCTATGCTCTGCAGATCGGCAAAACCTTTCAGGCCTTCTTTTCTCAAAGCAATGCGTATTCTCGGAACAGAAACGGATAATACAGCCGTTGTAGGGGATCAGCTCTTTACCGATATCCTGGGAGGCAATCGTCTTGGGCTTCATACCATACTGGTATCACCTCTAAGTGAGAGAGATTTTGTTGCTACGCGTTTTATGCGTATTATAGAGAAGAGAATAATGAACCATCTGGCTGCGGCAGGTCGACTGGTACTATTTACAAAACTGCCGATGGAGGAATAGGGAGAGTTGCGTTGAATTTATTATTAGCATATCGAACATGGTGCGAAGGGATATGAAAGAGGTAATAACCGGCAAGACAAAACTGTTTGCTCTGTTGGGATGTCCTGTGTCGCATTCCCTTTCACCTGTAATGCAGAATGCGGCACTTTCTTATGTCGGTGCGGATGCCAGATATATGGCCTTTGATGTCAAGCCGGAATTTCTTCTCCGGGCGATTGAGGGACTCTTTCGATCAGGCGTATCCGGGATCAATCTCACTATACCGCATAAGGAAAAGGCTCTTTCTTTTATGAATGAGCTGTCGATTACCGCCGCTGCCGTCGGTGCTGTCAATACTATAGCCGTTAATGACGGCAGAATGATAGGCCATAATACCGATGTGCCGGGAATATTGCGGGCGCTGAAGGAAGATGCCGGCCGCGCTGTATCGGGTGAGCGATATGTCGTTTTGGGAGCCGGGGGAGCTGCCAGGGCCGTTGTATATGCTTTGCTTATCGGCGGAGCCGATAAGGTTTATCTGATCAATCGTACGGTTTCCAGAGCTGAGGAAGTATGCCTTGATTTTGAAGCCGTTGCCGGAGGACGTCTGCATTCTCTCTCTCTGAGAGATATTAATATTCTGACCGGCTGTATCGATGGTCTTATTAATGCGACGTCTGTGGGATTAGGTGATAATTCATCACCTCTGAATGCTTGCGGTTATGATATAATAGAGAGAGGTATGCTGGTATATGATCTGATATATGCACCTTCTCCTACAGTATTGCTGTGTAAAGCTGCTGAAAAAGGGGCCATAGTTATGGATGGCCTGGGCATGCTGGTTTACCAGGGAGCTGAATCCATGAGGATATGGCTTAACAAGGAGGCTCCTGCAAAGATAATGAAGCAATCGCTTTTAAATTATCTGGGACGGGGGACATAGCTTTTCTTCAGGTGGGGTGTGGACTGCAACCGACTTAGGGGTAGATGGAGGATATAAGATATTATGGCCAACAAGAGAAAACTGCTGGGAGAAATACTGGTTGAGACCGGTGTTATAACAGATAAGCAATTGCAGCAGGCCATCTCCGTTAAACAGAAAACAGGCGAGCCTATCGGTCGCGTTCTGGTAGATATGGGAATGGCTACTGAGAAGAACGTTTTTGAAGCAATGGGCAAGCAACTGGGTGTTGAATATGTGGATATGGGAGATTATCCTGTTGATCCCAGTGTGATTAAGCTTGTGCCGCTGCATATTGCACAGCGGTATAAGCTTGTTCCCATAAACCGGCGCGGCAACAAGCTGACTGTAGCCATGGTTGATCCTCTGAACATCTTTGCGATCGATGATGTCAGGTTGATAACCGGTTATGAAGTCGAACCTGTAATAGCCAGCGAAGATGACATAATGGATGTTTTCAGCCGCGGCTATAAAGTTGAGGATACCGTTAAAGATGCCCTGGCTGATATGGGTGGAGGGGTAGAGCAAGATCTGGATGTAACTCAGACTGAATCGGACCTCTCTCTTTCGGTAGACAGATTAAAAGAGATGGTTGAAGAGGCTCCCATAATCAGGGTCGTCAACACCTTGATTATGCGTGCCATCGAGGATAGGGCCAGTGATATTCATGTTGAGCCTGAGAAGAATGCTTTAAGGGTTCGTTACCGTGTTGATGGTGTTCTTCATGATGTTATGTCTATGCCCAAATATATTCATCCGGCGCTCTCTTCCAGAATAAAGATTATGGCTGATCTCAATATTGCTGAACGCAGAATACCGCAGGACGGCCGTATACACGTTAAAACGACAGATAAGGATATAGACCTTCGTGTATCCTCTTTGCCGACTATATACGGTGAGAAGATAGTTATGCGTATTCTGGACAAGAGCAGTGTTCTGATCGGTTTGAATAAGCTGGGCTTTCTGACGGAAACACAAGCCTTGCTTGAGGATATGATAACCAAGCCCAACGGCATGATTCTGGTAACCGGCCCTACAGGTAGCGGCAAAACGACGACTCTTTATTCAATTTTACAGAAGCTCAATTCTCCTGAGAAAAATATCATAACGATCGAGGATCCTGTTGAATACCAGCTTCAAGGCATCAATCAGGTCCAGGTAAACTATAAAGCCGGCTTGACCTTTGCCAACGCCTTGAAAAGTTTTTTACGGCAGGACCCCGATATAATAATGGTCGGTGAGATTCGTGATCTGGATACCGCTGAGATAGCGGTTCATGCTGCTCTTACCGGTCACCTTGTGCTTAGTACCTTGCATACTAATGATGCTCCTACTACGATATCAAGGCTGATAGATATGGGGGTAGAGCCTTTCCTCGTAGCCTCATCCGTGATAGGAGTTCTGGCACAGCGACTGGCCAGAGTGATCTGTCCCGAGTGCAAAACAGCTTACAAGCCGCCTGTAGGTGCATTAAAGCGTTTAGGCGTGGAAGAGGGGGAGGAAGAGATGGAGCTTTTCCGGGGAGACGGATGTGAGCTTTGCCGGCGTACCGGATACAAAGGCAGAGTAGGCATATATGAGATGATGCCCATGACGGAAGAGATGTCCAACCTGACCTTGCGCAGGGCCCCGGCCCATGAGATAAAGGCGGCCTCTATGAGAGGCGGTATGACAACGCTTCAGGATGATGGATTGCAGAAGGTTATGCAGGGCATGACGACCTTTGATGAAATTATGCGAGTAGTATTTATTGGGTAGTGATGTTTTATGCGTAAGATAGATCAGTTAACGCTGGATGCGGTGTTGATGATCGTTTATGAAAAGGGTGCTTCCGATCTTCATCTCATGACAGGTATCCCTCCGATTTTGCGTCTTGACGGAATGCTTATGCCTCTGGAATTTGAAGAGATGACGGCGGACGATGTCCAGCGCATGCTTTATGATATCCTTACCGATGAGCAGGTTAAGCGTTTTGAAACGAATATGGAACTGGATTTCTCTTATGCTTTACGTGATCGTGCGCGATTCAGAGTAAACGTCTATCGTGACAAGGGGGCTATGGCAGCCGCTTTTAGGCTTATTCCCGCCAAAATACCTACGCTTGCTGAATTGGGGCTGCCCAAGATTCTGGTTGAGCTTACCAGGCGGCCTCGCGGACTTATTCTGGTAACCGGACCTACAGGCTCAGGTAAATCTACGACACTTGCGGCCATGATCAACCAGGTCAATAATGAACGCAATGCTCATATTATAACTATAGAAGATCCACTGGAGTATCTGCACGGCCACGGCAAAAGCATCATAAATCAGCGAGAACTGGGAATGGATACCTTATCCTTTGCTAATGCACTGCGAGCGGCTCTGCGTGAAGATCCCGATGTGATCCTGGTGGGTGAGATGCGAGACCTTGAAACGATCTCCGCCGCCATTACTATTGCAGAAACCGGGCACCTGGTGCTGGCGACCCTTCATACCAATAATGCGGTTCAAGCTGTTGACAGAATGATAGATGTTTTCCCGCCACATCAGCAGGAGCAGATAAGGACGCAACTATCCAATAACCTGGAAGCCGTTATAGCGCAGCAGCTTATTCCCAGAGCCGGGCAACCGGGCCGGGTGGCCGCTGTTGAAGTTATGATAGCTACGCCTGCAATTAGAAATCTTATCAGAGAGGCTAAAGCACATCAGATGTATTCAATTATACAGACCAGCGCACAATTCGGTATGCAGACAATGGATCAAGCATTGAAGGATCTTTATCTATGCGGGCTCATCGGTTATGAAGATGCTGTCAGTAGAGCCATGAATCCTGCTGATTTGCAAAGGATGATTGCAGAAAAAGGGCAGGAATATGCGAAGCAGAGGAGGTAGCTGAATGCCGGCCTATACTTATGTCGCCAAGGATGCCACAGGACAGGTAATAAGCGGCACAATAGATGCTGCAGATGATAGGACAGTTGCCAGCCGTCTTATGGAGATGGGCTATTATGTAACATCCATAAGCAAGGGAAGCGGCGAAAAAGGCATGAAGATGAACATCAATATCAAGCTGCCCGGGAAACGCAAGGTAGGCTTGAAGGATTTGGTGTTGTTCTGTCGCCAGTTTTCCACCATGATAAATGCCGGTGTATCTCTGGTGCGCTGTTTGAATATACTTCAGGAACAAACCAGCAATGCCGGCTTGAAACAGATATTATCCAGCGTGCAGCAAGAGATTGAGGGCGGCTCTACTTTATCGGCTTCTTTGGCCAAGTATCCCAAGGTGTTCTCCGGACTTTTCGTGGGCTTGATACGCGCCGGAGAAGTCGGTGGTGTGTTGGATACTACTCTGGACAGGCTGGCAGGCTTTCTTGAGAAGGATCTGGAGTTGCGGCGGAAGATAAAAGGGGCCATGACATATCCGGCATTGGTCATGAGCGTGGCGGTTATAATCGTATTCTTCCTTATAACCTTCATTGTGCCCAAGTTTATGGAAATGTTTAAGGATATGGAGATCCAGATGCCGGCAATGACGATGATGCTTATGCAGTTGGGAGACTTCTCGAAGAAGTACTGGTATGCTCTTCCCATTCTTGGCGGGGGGGGCTTTTTCGCATTCAAGCAGTATACAAGCACTGCTTCCGGACGCAGGCAATGGGATTGGGTACGCCTGAAGTTTCCTGTATTCGGTCCATTAAATCAGAAGGTAGCCATGGCAAGGTTCAGTCGAACCTTGAACACCTTGCTGGTCAGCGGCGTTCCTATATTGCAGGCGATGGAAACAGTAGCCGGAACGCTGGGTAACGAGATTATTTCCAAAGCTGTTACTGATGCCCGCATCAGCATCAGGGAAGGAGAGAGCATTGCTACTCCATTAGCAGAGAGTAAGCTTTTTCCTCCAATGGTGGTCCAGATGATCATCGTTGGTGAAGAGACCGGTGCATTAGATGAATTATTAGCCAAAATTGCGGATTTTTATGATGATGAGGTCAGTGTGGCAGTTGAAGGACTGACGGCTGCATTAGAACCACTGATGATTGTTTTTTTGGGATCCGTCGTGGGCTTTATCGTTATCGCTATGATGATGCCCATGGTCTCTCTAATCAGCGGTCTGAGCGGAGGCGGCGATGGTGGCGGATAGGATGGGTGAGTGATCTTTGGCCATACCGTTTGTAATATTTATTCTAGGTCTGTTTATTGGGAGTTTCCTCAACGTTTGTATATATCGCTGGCCGCTTGATAGGTCAGTGATCAAGCCACGGTCGGCTTGCACAAATTGCGGTACTCTTCTAACGCCTGTTGATCTGGTTCCGGTGTTAAGCTATTTAGCCTGCAATGGAAGGTGCCGTTATTGCAAATCATCGATATCGCCGCGTTACGCGCTGGTGGAAATTTTGACAGGAATAGCCTTTGTAACGTTATACCGGTCACAGGGCTTGACTTTTGAATTCTTGGGGTGCGTCATATTCTTCTCTTTGCTGATAATCGCGTTCTTTACGGATATCGATCATCAAATAATACCCGATCAGGTATCATTAGGCGGCATGGCTGTCGGCATCCTCCTCGATGTGGCTTTGCTCTCTGCCGGATACGCCAGGCCTACAGTTGATCTGCCGTTGTTTACAAATGGTCTTTCCGTGCCCGGTTCCATTTTTGGTGCAGTAGTTTGCTTTGCTCTTTTTTGGATCATTGCCGCAGGCGCTTCCGCACTATTTAAGGCCGAAGCCCTGGGTGGCGGAGATATCAAGCTTGCCGGTGCTGTTGGAGCTTTTCTAGGCTGGAAGTTGGCCTTGCTCTCTTTTGTTTTGGCTTTTGTGCTCGGTGCTGCAGGAGGAATAATTCTGCTGGTGTCGAAATTAAAAACTAGAAGAGAGTATATCCCTTTTGGCCCTTATATGGTTATTGGCGCTGTAACGGCAGCATTTGTTGGCACGCATATACTGGCATGGTATTTGAATTTTTATTTCTAGATGAATTGGGGATGGATAACGGTATTGCTTAAAAAATTATATTCGACATCTATTGAGAGAAGAGGTCCCAGTGGCTTTACGGTAGTGGAGCTGTTGGTGGTGATGGCCATAGCAGCTTTGTTAAGCGCTATGTTATACCCTGTCTTCAACTCTGCTCGTGAAAAGGCAAAACAATCTGCCTGTATAAGCAATATCAAGAGCATCTCTTCCGCTATCAAAATGTACGCGCTTGACCACAATCAGAAAATTCCGGATAGGGTGGAGGGCGATAATAGTTGGGCCGGCACCCTTAAGAAGAGTAGATACATTGAGAGCTATGCGATGTTCAAATGCCCGAACGATACCAGGGACATGTTGCTGCCGGACCCGAGCTTTATGGGCAGCAAGGATCACTGGGATAAAATAAGTTACAATTATGCGCCCAGCGGCAGCCGTCGCAACAGCAGCGGGGTACTGCTGTCTGCCGATCCGACGCAATTCGAAAATCAGGATAATCCGAATGGCAAAATAGCGCTTTCGAGTTATGACGACGTTGCCGTATCCGGTATTCATCCTCCTTTACCGTTTTGCGGGAATTACGGGCCGGATATTACCAAGAGTGCCGGAGGAGAGCACGGGAACGCATATTTTGTCCTTTATCGTGATGGCCATGGTGAGAAATATAGTAATAATACATCCGGTGCTCCTACGGCCGCTGCCGGATGGTGATCGCATGAGTATGAAGAGAGATGCAAAGACACAAGAGTATAAAGATATAAAGGTTTCAGGCCTTTTTTCAATGACAGAGGCAAGGCTGTTATGGAGAAGGGCTTTGCCTGCAATCGGTAACCATTCGGGGTTATCCCTTCTGGAAATCCTGGTTGCCATGGCGGTTCTATTGATAGGCATATTGGCGGTAGTCAAGATATTCCCGGAGGGCTTTGTCACTATTGAGCGCACTAACTCTATGGCTTTGGCCGATTCTTTGGCCGCTTATCAGCTGGAAGAGTTGCAATTATTGGGATATGATAAACTGCCGGTTATGGAAGCGCCCGGAGATGGGCATCAGGATTTTTCAATAAATGGATGCCCTGATCACTTTGAATTAGGTCCGGGCTTGGGCTCTGTTGAAAAGAGAGATAGCAATGGTGAATATTTGCCGCTGGAGGAGGGCTCGGGAAAAGATTATCAGGTCTCAATGATTGATACCGACCCCAATGATAATGTCGTTGATTATACCATACATTTTGCAACCGCTCCTGATGCTGCTGATATGATAAGAGTAGGCTATTTTGTCAGGATATGGAAGGATAAAATCAGTTATTCTTTCGATCCTGGAACCGGAAAGAGAGAGGGGCTTGAAGATGGAACAGGGTTGGTCTATGTAGAATACGTGGAGAAGGGTGAGAAGAGCGGAAAGCCTTACCTTCTTTCATCTATGAGCGCAAGGCCTATGAAATTGGCAACGGTTAAGATTTCCTGGACGGAACGAAATAGAAAGAAAAGTATTTCCAGGCAAGCGTTGATAGGCAGGTAGCAATGAAATGATCTTTAAATTTTTTAAATTATCATCCGTCGTGTCTCTACCTAGCAGCGCTTTTATGCCTGACAAAACGGTATGTACAGAAAAGAGACAGGGCTTTACTCTGATAGAGGTAACTATAGCTATAGCTGTTCTGGTTATCCTGCTGGGGTTTATCATTGGTCCTATGCTGGTGGGCTTCGACTATTTTCATAAAGGCGATGCGCGTGTCGATATACGGCAGAATGCCGCCATCGCCATGGAGACCATACTTAAAGATGTAAGAGAAGCTATGTATGTTTATGCGATTGATGATTTAGGGAATATAGTGATAGACGGCGATGTTTACGATCTCTGGATATGGTTGCCGTCAAAGACTGATATAAACGGCAATGCAGAGAATGTTCTGGATGAAGACTGTCCGATCAATCCGCTTAATAAAAATAATGGCGACAAAATCCATTATTATACCAAGGATCGCAATACCAACCCGCGCCTCTATAAAGAGGTATACTCCAAGGGGTCTGCCACTGTATCGGGACAAAATGCCGTTGTCGGCAATATTAAAACGGAAACAAAGTTTAATTGCAGCAAAAACGGCATTGTAACTATAGATATAACGGCTATAAAGATAGATAACGGTGATGGAACAGAGCATCGTTTGCATCTGACATCTAAAGCCAGGCCGATGATTAAATAAAGCAAAAGATGCTTGTTAGAAGGAGAAGGGCGTATATACGTTGAATATAATACTGATTAAATACATTTGGGGATGTAAATGAGTTTCTTCAGCAAAATTCTCGGCCATCAAAACCGATATACCGGGGTCGACATCGGAACAGACTCTATAAAAATGGTGGAGATAGAAACTACCAAGAATGGTCTTCGCCTTGTCAATATAGGTGTTGAAAATACTCCGGCAGAAGCTATCGAGGCCAGTATTATTACGGATTCTCAGTCTATTGGAGAGGCATTGATACGGCTTATATCCAGGGAAGGCTTCAGTAGATCTTCCGCCGTTTCCTCTTTGGCCGGCCAGGCACTGATCACTCGTCTTATAGAAGTGCCGCATATGGGCGATGCTGAGTTAGCTGAAGCCATGAAATGGGAAGTTGAGCGATATATACCTTTTCCCGCCAAAGAAGTGGTTCTGGATTTTAAATCCTTGCCTACGGAGGACCTTGAAGCTACTCAGATGGAAGTTCTTCTTGTCGCCGCTAAAAAAGAGATGGTCAACAATCATATAGCGGCTCTGAATAGAGCTCGGCTGGACCTTGTAGCTATTGATATCGAGCCTTTGGCTCTCTCCAGAGCTCTTATCGATGTATATAAGCATAGTGATAACGAAACTCCTGTAAATATTATGCTTGTCAATATCGGTGCATCTCTGACCGATATAACCATAATTAAAGATGGAAATATAGGTTTCAATCGCGGCATACCCACAGGCGGCAAGAATATAACACAGGCGATAAGTAATTTTCTGCTGGTGAGTGCTGACGAGGCAGAGCAGATAAAGTTGATGCAAACCATCATACCGAAGCAGGATGTCGTTATTGAGGCTGATGAAATAGGGGAAACCTTATCAAGTGTTGAGCCGCTTACAGAAACTGTCGATGATTACAATCGAGTACTTAATAATGTGGATAGCGGTACAGATACAGGTGGTGATAAATCTTCTAATGCTACCGGCGAGGCATCAAACGCCGAAGCGCCTGATGCCTCGAATAAGATGCTTGATCTGACAAGCTTTCTTACTCAGAATATCGAATCAAATGATGAGGCACCTATTGCAGAAGAGCTTGCTCCTTCGCAAGATAAACAATCGGATAGCGAGTATCAGGGGTTATCCCTGGAGGCATTATACGGTATCGAATCGTTGGATCTCGGTACTGAAAAATCTGCGGATACTGCAACATCCGCCGATACCGATGTCGATAATAAGGCTGAAGCTGTACAGGAAGCGGAGAGAGACCGGTCTTCGTCTGATGCATCATTATCGGTAGTTAAGGATAAGCTTGCGGAAACTGTGGATAATGCCTCTGAATGCGAACAGGAAAAGCTGATGGAGGCTATACGTCCATCGTTGCAGGAGATTGTTAATGAGATAAGGCGTTCTCTTGATTATTTTCGTAGCAGGATAAAGGATTCAGGTAATATCGATCGTATAATTATAAGCGGGGGCGTTTCCAGGTTAAAGAACATAGATAATTTTCTGGAAGTCGAACTGGGTATACCAGCGGAGATTGCCAATCCGTTTTCTATGATTGATACCTCTGCCTTTGATAAGAAATATATTGATGAAGCCGCACCGGTGTTTGCCATAGCAGTCGGATTGGCAATAAGAGAATTTCTTAATAAATAACGTTAGGTGGAGGTTGTAATTGATCAAGATCAACCTTCTACCGCCGGAGATAGCAAGGCGGCGGAAGATACGTCAAATAGCAATAATGTTCGGAACTATGAGCGCCATGTACGTTGGTTTGCTGGTAGTTGTTTTTATTCTGCTCAGCGGCAGGATTGCACTAGTAAATAGAGAGCTTGAACAGAAAAAAATGGAGTTGCAGCGATATTCCGCTCAATTATCGCAAGTAGCCACTTTACGAAATGCGATAAGTAATTTAGAGGAGAAATTGAACTTCAAATCAAAGGTAGTGGAAGCAAATAATAAATGGATAGCCCTTTTAGATCTTATAAGGTTGCATACGCCGAAGGATGTCTGGATAACTGCAATAGATATTGCGCCTCCGGATGGTGTCGTCCTAAGCTGCAGTACTCTCGGTGGAGCAAAGTCCATCGCAACGTGTAACCTGAGCTTTATGAATTGCAAGGAGTTCAAAGATGTCACTATAGATACGACATCCTTTACAGTACCTAAAAAAGGCGTTGCCGCCAATTCAACTGTACAGGATGCCGGTAAGCAAACATCCTCTGCAGCTCCCGGGATGTTGCCGTTTAAGGTGACATTAAAATTAGTGGAGCCTGTAGGCTTGCCTAAGGCAGCTGCCCCGGCGCCTGAAGCCGGGGCGGAGGCGGAGCAGGGAAATATGCCTTCTGATGGTGGAGCAGACAGCGGAGGCATGGAGCAATGAAGCTTGAAAAGATATCTCTGTTGCATGTTTTTGCTATCATTATCAGTTTATTTCTTTTTGTCAGTGTTGGATTCTTCCTGGGTATATGCAAGCCTAAGCTCGGAGAAGTAGCACAAATTAAAAATGAAATAGAGGAACAGGAAACAAAGATAACGTCGGCTAAAAGCACCATAAAGCGTATCCCTGAGCTGCAAGTCAGGCAGACCATGCTTATGAACCAGATAGCTGCAATGGTTGATAAGGAGTTGGATGCCAGTAAAGCCATACCGTTGACAATACTGCAGGCATCAGAGTTCTTTCAAATAATGGTGAATTATCTGGAAGGGTATGCCGGTGTGGAGGTGAGCGGTTTAGCTTATTCCAAGAATGGAATAACCTTCTCTTTAGGAGGTGCAAGCGCCTCCGGTGGCGGTTCGCCTGCTCCGGCGGCGCCGGCAGCGGCAGGAGGCGGTAGCTATGACTGGTCGCCCACACCCTTACCGCTGACTATAAGTGCGAAAAATTTTGATTCTTTGAGAGGCTATATATCATATCTCAATAAGTTTCCCTTGTTGCTCTCTGTTGATAAATTATCTATAGTATCATCAGTGGGCAATGTCGCACAAAGTGGAGGAAATGCTGGAGGTGTCGGTACCGGATCTAATTATCCGTTGAATATAACTTTACCGTTGACGATGTATCAAATTAAAAAATCGGGCTCTTGACGGTGTAGTGTAACGATATAAAGCAAATGTTGCTGGTGGAAATTAATGGATGATAAGAAGAAAAAAATTATACTGTTATGCGTATTGCTGGCTATGCTGGCGGCATTGGTTGCAATTCGCCTGCTAAAAGGATCTCCGTCGACAAATATTGCAGGTGATCAGCCTTCCGAAATCGGCCAGGCACCGTCTGCACTGCCTGGCGCAGAAGGACCTGTGCTCCCCGGCCCCCAACAAACGGCAGCAGAGGTAAAGCCTCCCGTTCCATCAACGGCGGTTGATGTACCTAACCAGGTTTTTGTTGAAGTGCCGGCTGCGGCCCCACGGAGGTTTACTTGGACGCAAGGGCGCCAGGATCCCTTTGTGCCGCTTTCTAAGCCGGCCGGCAGCACAGGTTCTGCTTATGATGGAAGAGGCACAGGGCAGCCGGCCGGTATGTACAGCCCACGCAGACTTACAGAGAGAATAAATTTGCCTAAACCCGATGTTGCTTTAACCGAGCGTAGGAAGTGGGAGCAGAGAGAGAAAGAGGCTTTACCGGCATTGCCTAAGGAGCCGATATCGCGTGATGCTGCCGCAATGCTGGGCATTCCTTCCAGTGGGCCCGGGCTTGCGCCGATAGGTGTATCGGCAGGATTAGTGCCGCAGGTCTCGGCACCGGCGGTCGTCCTCACGGTAACTTCGGACGGCAAGGCTATAAAACCGCCGCCACCTCCACCGCCGCCACCGCCGCCCCCCCCACCGCCAAAGCCCAAGCCGAAGTTTAGCTTGAAGGCTATCTTAAAGGGGCAAACCAATATGGCTGTTATTGAGGATGAAAAACAGTCCTATGTTGCTAAACCTGGCGATGCGTTGTCACAGGGATGGCGAATAAAGAGTATTGATGTCGGTACAGGCAAAGTAGTGCTGCAGAAGGATAAAGAGACAATTAACCTGTCTCTTTAACCGGGTGCGAAGTCTGAAGTCTAAAGTCTGAAAAAGGAATGTCGGAATGTAGACTGATAGCTTTCAGATGGGGATATGATCTTGGATAAATTGAAGGCTGAAGAAGCGTGAATGTGCTAACAGGTAGCAGGCTTCAGACTTAAAAGCTGACTAGGGGGAGATTTGATGATAACATTGAAAAGGATCCTCAGCCGGGGGTTGTTGCTCATAACAGTAATTGTATTGCTATGCTCTCAGTTAGCGGCAAATGAGCAAAGCACCGTATCCCTGGATGTAAAAGGGTTGAAAGTCGAGGAAGTTGTAAGATTGCTGGCTACCAGTAGTGGAGCTAATATTGTCATTGCTGATGGTGTTGAAGGAAGGGTAACGCTTTCAGTAAACGATATGCCGTTGGAGGATGTCCTCGACCTTATCGTCAAATCTCTGCCGACGTTAACCTGGGAGAAGAAGGAGACCCCCTATATAATATATGAGTTGAAGCCGGCGGGCGACATCGAGTTTTACCGATTGAAATATGCTCGTATGGAGGATGTAGGGACCTTTTTAGGTTTTTTTGTGCCTTCGGCTGCCGCCAGCCTTTACGGCTACTCTGCCTTTACCACAGGCGTTACATCCTATGGCGGCCTGCGTGGCACTACCGGAACCTCCTCTGCAAGTACAGGAATAGGTCTTTTCGGAGCCACTACGACCACCGGGGGCACTACCGGAACAACAACGGGAACAACAACGGGAACAACAACGGGAGTGAATCCATTTATGGCGGGTGGCGTAGCTGCCGGTGGAGCTACCGGCGGCACGAGCGGAGCAGCTTTGGCGACTATTTTGGATCAGATCCAGATCCGTGCTTATCCGCCGCTGAACTCCGTTATTATTATGGGTAAGCCCGAAAAGAGAGCTCAGGTACGGAAGATACTGGAAGCTATAGATGTAGCCCCGCCGGAAGTGCTTATAGAGGCACAGTTTGTCGATATGCAAGCCGGGATCGCCAATAATTTCAATGTTTCTTGGCAGCTGGGCAGCGGGAAGTTGGGAGTGGACCTTCATACTCCTATGACATCGGAGGTGGACGGCAAGAAGAGTACGGAGTACAATACCGGTGGAGGAATCCAGTACGGCACTGTAATGCCGAATGTCTTTACTGCCGCTCTTAATGCACTGGTGAGCGAGAACAAGGCCAAGATACTTACCAGTCCTAAGATTGCCGCCATCAATAACCAGGCTGCGCGCATATTGCTGGCCGAAGATTATAATTACAAGATAAATCGGGTTAGAGAGGAACCGATAACCAGCGGTAACTCTACAACATACAGGACTATTACGGAAACGGTATGGGAGACGGCTCAGGTTGGTATTGCCTTGACGGTAATACCTCAGGTACATCCCAACGGTATGGTAACTACCATGATTATGCCGGAAGTAAGCACTCTTACGGGCCAGGCAACGATCGACGCTCCGCCAAATATGGCGAGAAGGACTGCTTTGACCACTATTCGCGTGCGTGACGGCGAAACGATAGTTATTGGCGGCCTGGCGCAGAAAACTCAGAACGATTCGGAATATAAAATACCATTGCTGGGTGACCTGCCGCTGGTGGGCAACCTCTTCAAAAACAAGAATAAAAATGATAAGGCATCCGAACTGGTAATATTCTTGACGCCGCGTATACTGCCGTATTAAACTACGGATAAGGATAAGATGCTGACGATGACACCTTAAGGTGTCATCGTTGCTTTAAGGGGGGACGGCTATGTTACGCTGGCTGACTGCCGGCGAATCGCATGGTTCGGCATTGGCAGGAATAATTGAAGGAATTCCTTCCGGGCTTCGCCTGGAAGTTGAACACATCAATAGATATCTGGCAAGAAGACAGAAGGGTTATGGCAGAGGTGCTCGGATGTCTATTGAGAGGGATAGCGTGGAGATCCTTTCCGGGGTGCGGCACGGCATGACGCTGGGTTCGCCGATAGCTCTTATCGTTAGGAATTTGGATTGGGAGAATTGGCGGGAAAAGATGTCTCCTTCTCCTATCTTCGGCTCAGGTAATTGCAGCAAGGGCGATTGCTCCATATCCAGGCCTCGTCCCGGGCATGCCGATTTGGCCGGCAGTCTGAAATATAATCAACCGGACATAAGGAATATACTGGAAAGAAGCAGCGCCAGGAGCACTGCCGTTTCTGTAGCATTGGGTTCGGTAGCTGGAAGGCTGCTTGATGAATTGCAGATAGCGGTTGCGGCGCATGTTATTTCCATAGGCGGTATTTATGCTGAAGATGGGATCGATCCCTGGCTATATGAAGAAGCCATAAGCAATTCCTGCCTTTTCTGTGCTGATGCTGCGGCTGAAGGTGCTATGATTAAGGAGATAGACACTGCCCGGAGTAAGGGCGATACGCTGGGAGGTATCTTTGAGTTGCGTGTTCGCGGGCTCTATCCAGGAATAGGCAGTCATGTTCAGGCGGATAGGCGCCTTGATGCTCAACTTGCCCAGGCTATCATGGGAATACCGGCTGTAAAAGGTGTGGAAGCAGGGCAGGGATTTGCCGTTGCCGGGCAGCCCGGCAGTAAGGTGCATGATCCGATAAAGTATGATTCTGTACATCATGTGTACACGCATACCAGCAATAATGCCGGCGGCATTGAGGGGGGTATGTCTAACGGCGAAGATTTGATTCTTCGAGCAGCTATGAAACCCATACCCACGCTGATGCAGCCGCTGGAGAGCGTTGACATGAATGATAAATCTTCAGTCAGCGCACATGCCGAGAGAGCAGATGTTTGTGCGGTTCCGGCAGCCTCTGTTGTAGCCCAAGCCGAGGTCTGTCTTGTTATAGCCAGAGCTTTGCTTGAAAAACATGGCGGTGATTCTATGGCGGAACTGCAGGCCAATTATAATGCTTACAAGCAAATGATATCCAAAAGATAGCGGGTGCGGGTATAATGAATATCATTCTTGCGGGATTTATGGGAAGCGGCAAGAGCAGCGTGGGACCTCTTCTGGCACGTATGATGGGAATTGACTTTCTAGATACCGATAGCCTGATAGAGACCAAGGCCGGTAAATCGATAGATAGTATCTTTCGTGATGAAGGAGAGGGTTTCTTCAGAGAGCTTGAAAGCTCGGTCTTGGCCGGCATAAAGGGTGAGGACAAGGTAATTGCCATTGGTGGAGGGGCCCTTGTCAATACCGAAAATATCCATGTCCTCAAAAAAAAGGGGCTGTTAATAGTCCTGAGAGTATCTCCGCAAACGGCGGCGGTGAGGCTGGCTGATGCTCCGGGTCGCCCCCTGCTTAACAAGATAGATGGCGATAGAGAAAAACTGGCGGCTCTCATGGCTGAAAGAGAAGCGGGCTATGGTAAGGCCGATATCTTTATCGAGACCGATAACCTCTCTCCTCAGGATGTTGCAAAGGCAATTTTTGATAGATTAAGCTCGTCTTCCATGCTTCATGAATCATCCGTGACTGTCGATCTGAAGAAAAGATCATATGAGATTCTCATTTCAGAGCGGATTGATGCCTGGCATGAGAGAATTGCAGCTACCGGCTTTGAAGGAAAATTAGCTCTTATTACGGATGATAATGTTGCGCCGCTCTATTTGGATAGGGTATCCGATGATTTGAAAGGCACTTATGCCGTATATCCTATTGTATTGAAAGCTGGAGAAGCTTCTAAGACACTCTCTGAGGCAGAGCGGATATACGATGTATTGCTGCAATACGGTTTTGATAGGTCATCCGGTGTGTTGGCGCTTGGCGGAGGCGTGGTAGGTGATCTGGCCGGATTTGTAGCTTCAACATATATGCGGGGGCTGGCCTTCTTTCAGGCTCCGACCACTCTATTGGCGCAGGTGGATAGCAGTGTCGGCGGTAAGGTTGCTGTTAATCATCCTCTGACCAAAAATCTGATAGGTGCTTTTTATCAGCCGCGCCTGGTTATAGCGGAAACGAATTTTCTCAGAACTTTACCGATGCGTGAGATACGGGCCGGTTTGGCAGAGGTAATTAAATATGGTATCATTTACGATACTTGCTTTTTCAGATTTTTAGAGCGATCAGCGCCGCAGATACTCGCGTTGCAGCCTGATACGATTACCGAAGTAATCAATAAATCCTGTTTGATAAAATCGCTGGTGGTATCCGAAGATGAACGCGAAGAAGGCCAAAGAGCAATTCTTAATTACGGACATACTATTGGTCATGCGCTGGAGTATGCAGGCGGCTATAGCTCAATAGTTCATGGTGAGGCTGTGGCCGCAGGTATGGCCGCCGCCGCCAGGCTATCGGTGCTTGAGGGGCTTTTATCCCGTGAAGACGAATGGCGGCAAAACAGTTTAATCAGCAGGTTTGGATTATCTTTGAAATATGCGTCCGAAAAAATATCTGATGTGCTGGCCGCCCTCTCCAGAGATAAGAAATGTGTGGATTCCGTGCCCAGTTTCATCCTGGCGGAAGGGATTGGAAAGGTCGGCATTGTAAAACAGGTGAACGATGACAATCTTAGAGAAGCAATCGAGAGCATACTCCAGTCGCCAGGCTGTATTTAACAGTAAGCTGAAGGACCTGTTGCTGGAAATAAGACCGCATCAATGGGTTAAAAACATATTCCTGGCGGCCGGGTTGATTTTTTCCGGTAACTTTACGAACCTTCATATGCTGATAAAGGTTTTCTCGGCGATCTCTGTTTTTTGTTTGCTGTCCGGGTCGGCATATATCATAAATGATATCATTGATCTTGAGAAGGATCGCCGGCATCCCCAGAAAGCTTACCGTCCGCTGGCTTCCGGCCGAATAAGTATAGCAGCTGCTTATGTATATGCATTGCTAATGGTTGTCCTGGCTGGCGCAGGTATGATTTTATTCTCGCTTGGATTGCGCTTTGCCTTAACAGCGGCTTGCTATTATCTACTGACAGTCCTATATTCCATAACTTTGAAAAATATAATCTTTGTCGATATTCTGACGATCGCGGGAGGTTTCGTTCTACGGGTCATAGCCGGATGTGTTCTTGTAGCTCCCGATATATCACCCTGGATTGTTATTTGCTCGCTTCTGCTGGCGTTATTTCTGGCGCTTTGCAAGAGGCGGCATGAGCTTCAGCTTTTAGGTGAGCGTTCCGGTATGCATCGAATCGTTTTAAAGATGTACAGCATCGAGATGTTGGATCAGCTGATATCCGTCACTATGTCCACCATAATTATGGCTTATTCGCTTTATACATTTTATACGGGACACAGTCCTATGCTTATGTTGACTATACCCTTTGTAATTTACGGTCTTTTCAGATACCTTTATTTGACGCATAATAGGGATATCGGCGGTGCTCCTGAACAGATGTTTACGGATAAGCCGATGATAATCAACTTCATAATATGGTCGATTCTGGCGATCATCATTATGCAGTTTAACGGGAGGTAAATGTGTCCGGCTTTTGGGAAGGCGTTATGTATGTTCCGGCAGGCATGCTCTTTTCTTTTCTGTTGGTGAAATTTTCCGCAGCGTGCGCTGGAAAGTTTCGTTTGTCCGGAGAAGCCGTGCTCTTTCTGGCCTTTGCTTTGACATTGCTTCTGGATGGCAAGGGGGGGGTCGGCGACAGGCTTACCGGTCTTCTCATCAGCTCCGGAATAATTGTTATTTTAGGATATGTACGCAGCTTACGAAGAGTAAAGGATATTTATACATTTATCATACCGGCCCTCATGGCAACGGTTGCTTTTTACTATGGTATACGTATTGAGAGTATTTATTCCAGCGCTGTCGATACAGGAATAAACCTGGGCTGGTATGCCCTGCCTGTAACGGTTATCTGGTTGCTTTTATCTTCAAAAATATATGAGAGCACCGATAAATTGCCGGGACTCTCTTTAAGGCTGACTGCGGTATCCGCTTTGACTTTTGCGGCGGCAGCTTTGATACAGCGCCAGGAGATCTTTTATACCATGGCTATGTCTCTTGCGTTGGCCGGATGTTCTCTGGGCATGCTCCTTGGATATAATGGAAAAGGAGGTGTTTTAGCAGCCGGAGGAAGCCTTTTGCCGGGGTATCTATTGGGAAGCATAGCTATTATCGGGGCACTAAAATATACTGCTTCATTGGTATTCCTACTACCTGTTATGGTACTGGGCATTCCTTTGGTAAACAGCGCTTATCCCTTTACTATAAAGCATGAGCGGTCTTCCATGAGCATAGACACACCAGCAGCATTTTTATATCGTTTTATGTTGGACGCAGGTATATCCGAGAAGGCGGTTATTCTCTTGATGACCGTATCTACAGCCTATCTCTGTCTGCTGGCGCTTATAATCGTTGCTAATGTGACATGGATGTTATGGCTCAAGCTCTTGTTTTTGGTCGGCGGAATAATCGTAGGTTATCTGCTCTTTGTTCTGGTTCTTCTTCTTGCCCCCCGACAAATTATAAAGCGCATGGCCGGCCGGAGCACAATAGAGATAATGGATGTCAAGGTAAGCCATGTGAATATGGATGAGGCGCTTCATCAGGTTGAGGTTTTTATCAGGACAAAGCGCCCGCACGTAGTCGTTACACCCAATGCGCCGGCTATTATGCAGGCCAGGGAAGATCAACAGTTGAAAAATATAATCAACAATGCCGACCTGGTTACGCCTGATGGTGCGGGCGTCTTGCTGGCATCAAGGCTCTTACAGGATCCTCTTCAGGATAGAGTGGCTGGGATTGACCTTTTGAATGCTATATGTAAAATGGCGGCCGACAAGGGTTATTCGATATATTTGCTGGGTGCCAAGCCTGGTGTAGCCCTTGAGGCTGCTGACAAGCTGAAGGCTCGGTATCCCGGACTTAAAGTTGCCGGTATTCGTGACGGGTACTACCCCGAAGATGAAGAGGCAATCGTAGTTGGTGATGTTGTAAAGGCTTCTCCGGATATTCTTTTTGTGGCCTTTGGTATTCCCAGGCAGGAAAAATGGATCGATCGTTATAAGGATGCTCTGGGCGTTCCGGTTTGCATGGGCGTAGGGGGGAGCTTTGACGTCATATCCGGACGCTTGAAGCGGGCACCGGCATGGATGCAGCGTTGTGGCCTTGAATGGGTCTATCGCGTAGCACGAGAACCGAAGAGGATCGGCCGTATTCTCTCCATACCGCAGTTTCTTTTGCTGGCGCTCTGGGCAAGGCATACTGATGTACAGCTAAAGGAAAAGAGAAAATAATAACGCTAATTGTGAGGTGGAAGAATGAAACCCTTGCAGCAGATAGTGATTTCGGTTCTACTTGGGGCTTTGGGACAGGTATTTATCAAGTCGGGTGTAATGAGGGCCGATGTGGCATCGGATAGCCTGGTGACCACCAGGTTGATAAAAATATTCATGATGCCCTATGTATGGGCAGGTCTTGGCCTATATATTGTAAGCACTCTTATTTGGTTGCTGGTATTGTCCAGGGTCGAGCTCAGCTTTGCTTACCCGCTGATATCGTTGAGTTATGTGGCGGTGCTGTTGATATCCTGGTTGGTATTCAAGGAACACGTTAGCATGGTCCGTTGGGCCGGCGTATGTATAATTTGCCTTGGCGTGGCATTGATAGCCAGAAGCTGAGAAAGCAATACTAATGGGGATTTATGGGAGGAGTATATGTACATTGCTGTAGTGGGCACCGGATATGTGGGCATTCCTACCGGTGTATGTCTGGCGGAGCTGGGCAATGATGTTATTTGTGTTGATAGGGACCCTCTCCGGATTGAAAATCTAAAGAGGGGGAAAATGCCGATATATGAGCCAGGTCTCAAGGAACTGCTGCTTAAGAATGTTCAGGCTGGACGTCTCTCCTTTACTGTTCATCTGGATTCAGCAATTGAAAGCTCCGAGGTTGTATTCATTGCTGTCGGCACGCCGCAAGCTGATAACGGTGAGGCTGATATGAGCCAGGTCCTCTCGGTAGCGGCGGATATCGGTCGTAATCTGAAAGGGCATAAGGTTGTAATAAATAAGAGCACGGTACCGGTCGGCTCCGGTGAATTAGTAGGCAGGACGATTCGAGAGCACCAGGTTGATAAGGAGGCATCCTTTGATGTTGTTTCCAATCCGGAGTTCCTCAGAGAGGGGAGCGCCGTCAGTGATACCATGAAGCCGGAACGCATTATTATAGGCAGCGACAATAATGCCGCTGCGGAAAAGGTCACGCAACTTTATAAACCCCTTAATGCACCGGTATTGATAACTGATTTACGCACCGCGGAAATGATTAAGTATGCATCCAACTCCTTTCTTGCCACCAAGATATCCTTTATAAATGCAATTGCCAATCTATGTGAGCGTATAGGTGCCGATGTTACTACAGTAGCTCGCGGCATGGGGTTGGATTCCCGGATAGGCCCGCTATTTCTTAATGCCGGTTTAGGATACGGCGGGTCCTGCTTTCCCAAAGATGTTAAAGCGTTGATTGCAACCGCTGAAAGAAACGGGATAGAATTACCGATATTGCGTGAAGCAGAGAGAATAAACAGTTATCAGCGTGAACTCTTTCTCTCCAAGGTCAAAGAGGAATTAGGGGTATTATCCGGAAAAAAAATAGGCGTACTGGGGCTGGCCTTTAAGCCAAATACCGATGATATGCGCGAGGCTCCTTCTGTGCCTATTTTAAACGAATTGATTGCAGCCGGTGCTGCTGTTTGCGCCTACGATCCGATGGCGTTTGAAAGTGCTTCAAGTATGATTACGGGTCTGATCCGGGCTGCTAATCCATATGAAGCTGCTCTTGATGCGGATGTGTTGCTGATCTTGACCGAATGGAACGAATTTCTGGAGCTCGATTTCATCAAACTCAAAGAGCGCATGCATAAGCCTGTTATTATCGATGGGCGAAATATTTATGATATAGAGCGTATGTCCACTTACGGCTTCAACTATATATCGATGGGCCGGCCTGGAAACCGGTTGCTGCAAGATAGCGTTGCCGGCAACTGAGGATTGGATTAAAGCGCTGGGGTGATTATGAATATACTGATAACCGGAATAGCGGGATTTGTCGGCAGTCACCTGGCAGAGCTGCTGATAGAGAACCCAGATAACAAGGTCTACGGCATCTGTCATCCTAACGATGGATTGGCAAACCTCGAATGCCTCATGAATAGGGTTGAATTGCTGACAGGCGATATAACGGACAGCAGGATGATGGCTGCTGCTTTTGATAGTATTTTGCCGGAAAGGGTATATCATCTGGCAGCTCAGAGCTTTGTACCGCTGTCATTCAAAGACCCATATTTAACGATGGATGTAAACATAAAAGGAACGCTGAATATCCTGGAAGCCGCCAGGAAAATGGGAAAAACGCCATCCCTGCTACTATGCGGTACCGGTGAGGAATATGGAATAGTCGATCGGCAGGAATTGCCTGTTAGCGAAACCTCCCCTTTCAGACCGGGTAATCCGTATGCAGTCAGTAAGGTAGCTCAGGATATGCTGGGCTACCAGTATTATCGTTCTTACGGCATGAGAATTATCAGAACACGTGCTTTTAACCATACGGGCCCGAGACAAGACGACAGATTTGTCTGTTCGGGTTTTGCTCGCCAGGTAAGCGAGATAGCCGAAGGAAGGAGGGCTCCTCTTATTGAGACCGGCAATTTGGAAGCAGAGCGTGATTTCACAGATGTCAGGGATGTGGTAAGGGCATATTATCTGCTTCTTGAAAAGGGTGTTTCGGGAGAGGCATATAATGTCTGCAGCGGCAGAGCCGTCGGCATAAAGCAAATACTTATCAGGCTCCTGGAATTAGCCGGAGTGGAAGCGGACATTCGGATTGACATGGAACGCTTCAGGCCTGTTGATATGCCGATTATTTATGGAGATAATGGAAAGTGCAGGGAGCATATCGGTTGGATGCCGAAGATTCCGTTAGATAAGACCCTGGCCGATCTGTTGGCTTACTGGAATAGTTATTTACAACGGCTATAAAAGCAGGCCTGGGATCGCTATTCCAGAATATGAAAGAGCGCTGCTGAACCGTATAGACATGCCGGCTTCAGTCTGCCACTGTTAATTCCATTATCAAGCCATTTTATTTCTGCTGCCGGTGTTCCCGTTACCATTATCCATTTGATATCCTTTTTTATAAGGTAATCGATATCCGGCAGAGACCTAAGGCCCTGTATAAGCAGCCAATCCGCCATCCAGATGAATTCATTTTTAAAAAAATAGCCTCTGTTCTCATTGATAGCCAGAATTCTCTCTTCCGGCCGGGCATGTGCATTGGCATAAGAAGCCACGCGGTAGATATCCAGGCAGTTGTAATAGCTCTCATCATCAATCAATCCCAGGCCGATCCTCACTTTATCCGGACGGGCCAGTTGCGCACGCTCACGAGAATAGTGCCCGGCATAAAAGAAGGAGGTTGTCAGAGCCAGAAGGAGTATAACGCCCGCTATTGTTTTTAGCGATACTCTCTTTAATAAAGTGGATGCAGCCAATCCCGCTGCTAGTGAAAAAACGGCCAGAGCTGGAAGTGCAAAGCGCATTTGTGGTCCGCTGAAATACCATATGGCAGTGAAGAGCAGAGCAAAAACAAGCATTTTATTAACCGATGAGAGCCTTGCTTGGCGCAGGATAAAGTATCCGGGCAGAAAGGCCGGCAGAACCGGACCGATAGCGGCATCGAATTGGCGGCTGGCAAAGAGAGCGTTAAATGGAAGGAGCAGAAATCCGGCTAAAGTTCTGGATGCCTGGGAAAATGCGGTAAAAGTATTTCGGAATGCTTCAGCCTCTCGGGCAATAAAAGGATTGGGGATTATGGATGAGAGATATGGCCATAATGGTGTTCCTGTTAAAAAGTAGCTTCGTGCCATCCATGGAAGGGTAAGCATTACTGCTGGCATAGAAAAGGAGAGCAAGGAGATGAGCCCGGCATGTGTTCTATGTCGAAGCCACTTGAAGAGTAAAAAGAGGAAGATCAGTGCGGGAAATATTCCGGCGCTGTATTTTACCGATACGCAGAAGCCGGATAATAATCCGCAGAGCAACCAATTACCCGCAGAGGCGTCTTCATTAGCAGAGATAGCCGCCAGCAATGCCAGAAAGGCAAAAGCCCCGGCAATCAGGTCTATATATGCCAGAGAGGAAAGCCAGGTTACAACGGGCATATTATAAAAGAAAGATGCGCCTATAACTCCCGCTCCCGGCCTACCTGCTCTTACGGCAAAAGCAATGATGGCAGCCGCCAGCAGAAGCCCGAAATAAAAATGAATAAGGTTGGGCACTTTATCGCTACTCAGAGCCATACCGGCGGAAAAGAGCAGCTCTGCCCCTTCAGGCATATAGGAATGAGGTATATACTTATACGATATCATGTGGCCGTGAGTGAGATAATCTCTGGCCAAAGGGAGATGATAGGATAGTTCATCCCAGTAAAGCGATGGCGACAAAGCAGCCAGAAAATTCAAGGCTATAGCCATGACAAGGAAAAGTGCCGCACAGCCTACAAATATGGAATACTGATCGCAGTGCAGAGATCGCAAATCATAGCTGCCGATTTTGGATAGTAGCTCCCTGCACCGAGAGCCGTTCTTTATATCTATGGGTTTATGCTTCCGTATCTCTATGACCCTTCGTGCGATCAGCAGAAAGGTCAGCGCAAGGAGAATGAGCATGGCTGTATGAATGGCGCCGGCTGTCATGATCCCTGCATAGCTCATTCCCAGCAGGATATAAATGAATACGCCGAAACCGATGGCCGATGAATAAACAACCGTGGCTAAATCCGGCATCTTTTTTCCAAGAAGATGTTCGGTTATAAGAAACCCGGGCCCGAAGGATGCGATAATCAATGCTGTGAATGCCGCTATATCGTGCAATTTGGCCTCCTCAGGGAAGTAGAGCGCTGCTATAGAGGTAAATATAGATAAGTATTATAGTTGCCGCCCAAATAAGAAGAGCTAGAGCAACGCCGAAAGAGTGATCTTGGGAATAGTGAGAACCCTCTTTTGCAGCAGCTATTACTAATATAATGGTTTCCTCCGTTTCTTTTTGCCTTTTCTGAAATTGTTGTGATCCGTCATTAAGTGTGATAGAGTAACCATGATAATTGAAGTATAGCTTTTGCATGATTATTTTACAAGGGGAGTAAACATGCTGATAACCGTAGTTATGCCTGTATATAACGAGGCTCAAACCGTTAGAGATATTCTCGAGCTCGTAACTTCCAACCCTTTGGAGAAGGAGATTATCATTATCGATGATGGTTCAACAGATGGAACGGTAAATCTTCTGCACGATCTTCTGAACGCTCGCGATAAAAAATATTTCAAGCCCTGGATTGATGATATACGGCTTATTGAGCATCCTGTCAATCGCGGTAAGGGCGCGGCTGTAAGAAGCGGCCTGGAAGCAGCCCGTGGCGATGTAATCATTGTGCAGGATGCCGATTTAGAGTATGATCCGGATGATTATTCAAAGCTTTTGCGGCCCATTCTTTCCGGCAGGAGCGAAGTTGTTTACGGCTCACGCTTTTTAGGCGAGCATAAGGCTATGTTCTATTGGCATCAGGTTGGGAATAAGTTCCTTACTTTTGTTACCAATATTCTTTATAACACCACTCTTACAGATATGGAAACCTGCTATAAATGTTTTACAAAAGAGGCGATCAAAGGCATGCGGTTACGCTCCAATCGTTTTGAGATAGAGCCGGAGTTGACTGCCAGGTTGCTGAAGCGCGGATATCGTATATATGAGGTCCCTATATCATATAACGGTAGAGAATACCGGCAAGGAAAGAAGATAACCTGGAAAGACGGCTTATCAGCGTTAAAAGCTCTGATATATTACCGAATATTCGATTAAGAGAGAAATATGCATATAGTCTTCAATGCCCTGGCGCTGCCTGCCTGCAAAACCGGCGGCGGCGTATACATGATTAATCTGATACGTGCCATAAGCCGTATGGAGAACGGCAGCCGTATAAGTGTGCTTGTCAATAGAGATAATAAATGCCATTTTCAGGATATTGAAAAGTATCATGTATCATTGATGGACTGCGGCCCGGCAACCATATCCAGGCCGACAAGAATAATATGGGAGCAGATGGTCCTACCAAGTTTTATAAGACGGTTGAAGGCCGATATACTTCATGCTCCCGGTTTTGTGCTGCCTTTAGCCGCTATGATCCCTTCAGTGCTAACTATCTTCGATATGACTTTTTTCAGTCACTCCGATAAACATGAATTCATGAAGCAGGTATACTTCAAGCATTTTATACCGCCTTCTGCTAAAAAGGCCAATATTGTCATTACCATCTCCCATAGCGCTGCTGCTGAAATAGAGCGTTATTTGGGCATAGATGAGCGGAAGATAAGGGTTACCCACCTGGCTGCTGACAGAGTTTTTCATCCGCGTGCTCCGGAAGCTGTAAAACAGACATTGCGCTCACTTGGTATACCCGACAGATATATTCTATCTGTTGGTACGCTCGAACCCAGAAAGAATATACCCTTGCTTTTATCGGCATATGCCGAGCTGCCTGATGATCTGCGCTCATCATATCCTTTGGTTTTAGTGGGCAAGGAAGGGTGGGGGCGTGAAAATCTGCAACATAAGGCCGAGACTCTGGGCATCAGCAGGCATTTATTCTTTACCGGCTACCTCACAGATAATCAGCTGGCCGATCTCTATGCAGCAGCTGCTCTTTTTATCTATCCTTCCCTATATGAAGGATTCGGCTTACCTGTGCTGGAGGCGATGGCCAGCGGCATACCCGTGTTGACGAGTTGTGTTTCATCCATGCCAGAAGTTGCCGGCAAGGCTGCGCTCTTGGTGAACCCGCATGACCCGGCCTCCATAGCAACAGGAATTGTCACCGTCCTGACCGATTCCGCTTTGGCCGAAAGAATGATTGCCCGCGGACTTGAGCGTGCCTTGCAATTCTCCTGGGAGAAGACAGCCGCAGAGACGTTTGAGGCTTATGAGCAGGCAATAGGATAGTAGATATAGCGTGTGCAGTTAAAGGCGGTAAAGCGACGGGATTTCAGGCCCGTTTGTTACGGCCGCTATGCAGTATTTGCGACGATAATGCTTCAGAATATTACTTGTTTAGGTATCTTAAAAAAATAGTACAGATGCTCAGCCACAATTTCGGCATAGGGAAGGACTGGTAAAAAAGCAATTGGTCAGC
>JAQUEL010000067.1 GCA_028685295.1 bacterium | reverse complement strand
GTGGCCATACCGGAGAGGCAACACCCGTTCCCATACCGAACACGGTAGTTAAGCTCTCCAGGGCTGATGATACTGATGGGGAAACTCATTGGGAAAGTAAGTCGCCGCCGGGATATTTTTTTCTTCCCTTGTTTGCATTTTATTCTTCAATAGCCTAAAATTAGCCTTGTACGGCATTATGAACCGATACTATTTAAGTGATATTATTTAAGTCTATATGTACTAAGGAATGAGGCGATTGAGTGAAAAGGATGCGTATCTCCATTATAAATGACGGTACGCTCGGCACAAATGATCTGGAAGCTCTTCCAGAACAGATCGATGCCGAAATAACCGTTTACAGCAGTCAGGATGGAACAAAACAATTTACCGGCGGATATGATTTGATTATGGCCTCGGCAAGCGATGCGGAAAAGGCCTTTAAGAATGGTGAATTGGACCAAGGTAGATTGATAGCTTATGGTTGCCCGGATGATTTAGAACGTGCTTTAATGTTGGGTGCAATTGATTTTTTGCCACAGCCGATGGATGCGGCCAGTCTTCTTTATGCCTTAAAAAAGGCTGTTATTCTTGCTTCCAGCCGAGATATTATATCCAAGGATAAGAGTACGGAGCAGACATCGAAAGGTCATGTTGTTACTGTATACAGCCCATCGGGCGGTATAGGTAAAACGATGCTGGCTGTAAATCTGGCCATTATGTTTACCAAGCAATTTGGGCGAAAAGTCGTATTGGCGGACCTGAATCTTCAATTTCCCGGTGTCGATCTAATGTTGAATTTATCTCCCGCCAGAACTATTATAGACCTGCTTTCCAGGATAGATAATCTTGATAACGAATTTCTCGAAAGCTTTCTAATGAGACATTCCTCAGGAATAAGGGTATTACCGGCTTCACAGCGTCCGGAAGATAGCGAACGGGTATCCGATAGAGACATAAGAAGTATTATCGGCGCTTTAAAGAAGAACGGGTATTTGGTAGTGATAGACAGCTCTTCCAATCTTAATGATAATATGTTGGCTGCTTTGGATTGTTCGAACAATATCCTTTTAGTGACATCGTTGGAACTGCTGGCTTTGCGTAATACCCGTACCTGTTTGGAAATAATGGCTTCATTGGGTTACGATAAGAGCAAAATCGAGCTGATATTGAACAGGGCCACCAGTAAGGATCTCGGGGTTCGGGTAGAGGATGCGGAGAATCTATTAGGAGAACGCTTTATCGCTCAAATGCCAAGCGGTGGTGAATGCGTAGTCAAGGCAGCCAATCATGGACAGCCCTTTGTCTTAACGCAACCTGAAAACGAAATAAGTAAAAGCGTGGCGAAAATCGCCCGGATTGTTCTTCATGGTGAGGATGCACAGACTGCTGGTGAGCAGAAGCGAGGAACGCTTTTTAGCAGAGCAAAACGATTATTCGGAGCATAAAAAGGGAGTAAGAGAGAAGAGCTTATTGTTCTGGTGTGGGAAGATATCCCATAAGGCGATATGCCAATTTAGCGGCGGTAAAGGATGCATAGGCCGGTCCCGCCGGTGGGCAGAGTTCTACAATATCCGCGGCCGCGATCCTCTTGGTTTTTGCAATTGCTTTCAAGATGGTCAGCAGATCATGCCAGTGTAAACCTCCGGGTTCCGGCGTGCCCACAGCCGGCATCTCTGACGGGTCCAAAACATCGATATCAATAGTCAGATAGATGGTGTCCGGTAGGGCAGACAGCTTAGGAAGCCAGTTAGCTTCGGTCAGCATCTCGGCAGCAGCCATGATGACGACATGGCCGGCAGAGCCAAGAAATTCCGCTTCTTCTACACTCATACTTCTTATGCCCAGGCCTAGGGCAGGGCATATCTCCGAAGAACGCCTTAAAACGGTAGCGTGACTGACGTATTCACCCAGATAGCTGTCACGCAGATCGGCATGCGCATCAAGATGTATGATCCCCAAACTCCCAAAATATGATTTGCAGGCCCTAATACCTGCCAATGTGACGGTGTGTTCCCCGCCCAGCATAAAAGGAAGCTTTTTGTTATTCAGGGTCTCTCTTATAGTCTCCTCGATAGCTAGTAAAGCATCCTTCGGAGTAGAGGGCAGTCTTAAGGCATCAAGCGTGGCGATACCTTTACGATAGGGTTCCAGCTTAAGCTCTTCATCATACAGCTCTACTTGAGATGAGGCATTCAGGATAGCTTGAGGGCCTTGACCGGTTCCCTGCATATATGTGGTGGTGGCTTCATATGGTACAGGAATGACTACTATGCCGGCATGGTCATAATCTGAATAAGGAGAAGGAATCTGCCCAAAGCAGAGATCCGGCGGAAGTATTTTCAAAGCTTGAGACGTCCCTTTTCCATTAAACTGGGGCGAGCTCTTCTCTTTATCAGCTCCTCTTCGCAGGAAAGCGCACTGACGATCAACGGCAGGGCAAGTGTAGCATCGGCATAGACGGTAGCTGTAGCAGCTTGTTTGGAGATCTTGCCCCAGGATTGGGCCTCATTGAAAGTGCATCCGCTCAATCCTCCCCAGTGTGGAGCATCGGCTGTTATTTGGACGGCATAGCGATGTCCTTCCGCATTCTGCCCCGTTATCAAGGCATAGACCTCAGTTTGCTGAATAAAGTTTTTCGGCGTGCCGCCGCCGATATAGATCACCGCACTAGCTTCAGCGGCACAGGCAATGGCCGCCGATTCACGGACATCCTTCAGCACATCAAAGAGCAGAGGTTTTTTTATTAATTCTTTATCAGCAGCCATAGCCAAACCGTAACTGCTGTCGCCCATAGCCGGGCAGTAGACAGGTACATCGGCTGCAGCCGCAGATGTTAGAATGCCGTCCTCTCGGTATTCGGCTGCCAGGTGTTGCCCCAGCAAATAAAAGAACTCTCTGGTGGTATAAGGGCGGCTGCGATCCAGCTTTCGGGCAAAAGCGGCTATACAGGCATCATCGGACAGGAATTCATTATCGTCGGCATAGGTGTCGTATATTCTATCGATGCCCTCTTCGCGCAGCATGGTATCATCTGCCAAGGGGTCTCCCTGCCAGTGACGAAGACCGCGGATCTCGTGCAGGTCATGAAAGAGGTTGGCACCGGTACTGACCAGGCAATCTATCAGCCTCTCTCTGATCAAATAGGCTATTATCCTGCGCATGCCCCCAGGTACCATAGCCCCGGCCAGGCCGAGCATGATGACCGTATTATCGGACAGCATGCTTTTCCAGACTTTCAAGGCATCACCCGTCGAGCGAGCCTGGAAAGAGCCCTTGCCCATAGCCTTGACCAGGTCATCGGTCTTTTTATACGGTAACAACGGTTCCACGGGATGATGCAAGCGCACAGGTTTTCTCCTCTCTACCGGGAAGATACTCCAGGCCTCGCTTAAGTACATGTGTTTCCACATGAGTGGCGTTAAAATTACGACGCATGGCATCGATCATAGCTTCGGCATCAAATTCTTTACATGAAAAAATATCTATATTTATATGACCGTGCACGGGGAAGGTATGAATGCTGATATGGCTTTCTGCGATTAAGACGATGCCCGATATACCCATGTCCTGTTCCTGGACACCGCAATAACGGAAGACATACGGCGGCATTATTTTAGTCATGCCTATTTCATCCGGTGTTCTATCCAAGACATCGAAAATAAAATTCAGATCGTTAGCTTTTTCCGGGTCCACTCCATAGCCGTCAATTATCAGATGCATTCCAACCTCCGCCGCAATCAAAGAATACAGGCAATCGTTTGTATAAAAATACCAGCATATTCTAGCATAGTGCAAGGGTGCTGTCTATATAGTTTTTAATACCTCGAAACCCGCTTCTCAAGCATGTTTCAATGCTTTTAAGCGGTATGAAAATTTACAGATTGCATTCGTCGTTTTACAGCAGGTCGCCATTGATATAACCGGGCTTATCTGTTCTTTCATCTAGGAGGACAGTGCTGAATCCCCTGGCTCTCGTTCAAATATTCAACTCTCAGAGGGCTGGTTCGGCATATTGACAATTGCATAAAAGGCGCATAAATACGGGCATCTCAGGACTTTTTGTGGTAAAATATACAGGTAAGTTATCGCTAATTCCACTGGGAGAATATTATGATCACCAAGCGTAACAACACCCAGTCTCTATTCTTCGATTTGGAGTGCATAGCCCCGGATTTGCTGAACAATTATGGCTGGAACGCTCATATTATAACGGCATGATGATGTCTCCGACTATGAAGCAATAGAGAGGCTTAAATACGATCTGTGCTGGAAATATGCTCTGAATCTTGCTTTGGACTACGAGGGGTTTGACCGGACCGTTCTGGTAAAATTCAGGAGCAAGCTTATTACCGCCGGTTTGGAGAGAGTGCCCTTTGACAATCTGATGAAGCTGGCGGTAGAGGCTAGGATACTCTCACCGGAGAATATCCAGCTTGCAG
Source organism: bacterium (assembly GCA_028685295.1). Lineage (GTDB taxonomy): Bacteria > UBP13 > UBA5359 > UBA5359 > UBA5359 > UBA5359. The sequence goes on along the minus strand of JAQUEL010000067.1, from coordinate 6,714 downwards.
ATATTTCGCATATCCTTGGAGCATTGAAGCATGTAGACGTTAAGCCTGCCAACCTTGAGAAATACCGGGAAGGCAAAGCCATAACCCTGAATTACCATGAAGCCAAGCTGCAGAAGGCCGGACCGATCTTATTTTGGCTGTAATGGAGCAATTGCCGATTCAGGTTGCCGAGAACAATCTGCAGCGGACGGTTCAGGCAGCCAGGTTGAAGGTCCGCAACCGCATGTTTTATGCAGATGCTTTTATAGCTGCTCTGGGTCAGGAACTTAGGGCCATGGTAGTTACTGGCGACAAAGAGTTTGAGTGTCTGCAGTCAGAGCTGGATATACTCTGGCTTTGATTTTCCTTGCCCCGATAAATCGTCAATGCTATAATAACGACGGATTTTAAGCGGGGTGATGACAATGAAGGTTTCCCGGAAAGAAGTGGAACATGTGGCTTTTCTCAGCCGGCTGGCGTTGAGCGAGAGGGAGGCTGAGGAGTTTACCAGGCAATTCAATCAGATATTTAAGCAGTTTGAGAAGCTTAATGAGCTTGATACTTCGCAAGTCGAGCCGACATCTCATGTTCTGCAAATGCAGAACGTCTTGCGGCAGGATAGTGTTAGGTCCTCTTTGCCGATAGATGAGGTGCTGGCCAATGCGCCTGATCGAGAAGATGGATATTTCAGCGTTCCTCGGATAATGGAGTGATATCATGAATATTTACGACATGACACTGCATCAGTTATGGAAGATGCTGCACGAAGGAGATATTACTGTTCAGGAGATATACGGTTCCTTTGCCGGCAGAATAGAAGAGGTTGAAAGCAAGGTTGGCGCCTTTGTCAATCTTACCCCTGATATAGCGGAATTGCAGGTGCATAAAGCAGCAGACCGCTGGAGCGAAGGGCGCGGCGTAACGCCCCTTACGGGATTACCGCTGGCCATCAAGGATAATATGAGCCTGGTTGGGGTGCCTAACACCTGCTCTTCTAAAATGCTGGAGAATTATATTCCGCCCTATAATGCTACGGTGGTAGAGAAATTGGCTGAAGATGGAGCTCTCTTTATCGGCAAGACCAATCTGGATGAGTTCGCTATGGGTTCCTCCACAGAGACCTCCGCTTTTAAGCTTACTCGTAATCCATGGAATTTGGGTCATGTGCCGGGAGGCTCCAGTGGCGGCTCAGCCGCAGCTGTGGCTGCCGGAGAATCTCCTGCGGCGCTCGGTTCTGATACCGGCGGATCTATCCGCCAGCCGGCATCTTTTTGCGGGGTGGTAGGCATGAAGCCTACTTATGGTCGTGTTTCACGTTATGGTCTGGTGGCCTTTGCCGGTTCCCTGGATCAAATAGGGCCCATTACCCGGGATGTATATGATTGCGCTATTATGATGAACGCTCTCAGTGGACACGATGCCTGCGATTCCACCTCCGCCGATATTCCCGTGCCGGACCATACTACCGGATTGGGGCAGGATATCAGAGGGTTGCGCATAGGTTTGCCCGGAGAGCTTTTCAATGAGGGTATAGATGCAAGCATCAGAGAGGCGATATATACGGCGGTAGATCTCCTGACAGGCATGGGAGCTGAGTGTGTGGAGATTTCCATGCCGCATCTGGAATACTCCATGCCCGTTTACTATATCCTCGCTACTGCCGAGGCCGGTTCCAATATGGCCCGATATGACGGGGTTCAATACGGTTATCGCGCCTCTGGCGCAAAGGATATCCTTGATATGTATATCCGTACCAGAAGCGAAGGCCTGGGAACAGAGGTCAAGAGGCGTATTGTGTTGGGCACATATGTGCTCAGTTCAGGATATTACGATGCTTTTTATCTGAAGGCACAGAAGGTCCGCACCCTGATAAAGGCCGATTTTGACCGTGCCTTTACTCGGGTAGATCTGTTGGTCTCTCCCGTGACGCCGACTACAGCTTTCAAGGCCGGCAAGAGAGCCGACGATCCTTTGCAAATGTATTTGTCGGATATTTGTACCATTCCCGCCAATTTGGCCGGATTGCCGGCCATGTCTGTACCCTGCGGTTTTGACAACGGCTTACCTATGGGGATGCAGATCATCGGCAAACCGTTTGATGAAACCACGATGCTGCGGGTGGCATATGCTTATGAGCAGAGCACGGATTGGCACAAACGCCGAGCTGTACTTGCGGGGTAGCGCCAATAGCATTTTAACAGCATCAGAAAGAGGAAGAGGAGCAGGCCTGAAGGCTTAGGAAGCCCTAAACCAATAACCGGCAACCGCGCCGGCAGGGCGCATTGGAGGGGTAGGGAGAGTGATTATGAAGTACGAAGTTGTTATAGGAATGGAGATACATGCGCAGTTGCTGACGAAGAGCAAGCTCTTCTGCGGATGCAGCACGGAGTTCGGTGCTGAGCCCAATAGCCAGTGTTGCCCCATCTGTCTCGGTTTCCCCGGCTCACTGCCGGTAATGAACCGCAAGGCGGTAGATCACATTATTACCACGGCATTGGCGCTTAATTGCACGGTAGCCCGAGAGAGTATCTTTGCCAGGAAGAACTATTTCTATCCCGATCTACCCAAGGCTTATCAAATATCGCAGGATGATCAGCCGCTGGGCGAAAGGGGCTATCTGGATATCATGGACGGCAGCCGGCGTATAAAAATCAGGCGCATTCATCTGGAGGAGGATGCCGGTAAGCTGGTGCACATCGAAGGCGAACCCTTCAGTCTGGTGGATTACAACCGGGGAGGGGCATCGCTGATGGAGATAGTCACCGAGCCGGATATTCGCTCAGCCGAAGAGGCGGCAGCCTATATTACCGAATTGCGTAGTATTTTGCGCTATATCGGTGTGTGTGACGGTAATATGGAGGAGGGATCGTTACGCTGCGAGCCCAATATATCTCTGAGATTGCATGGAGCTAAAGAGTTCGGTGTCAAGGCAGAGTTGAAAAATATCAACTCCATCAGGGCCGTTCAGCGCGGCGTAGCTTATGAAATAGAGCGGCAATCGCAGATACTGGACGAGGGTGGTACCGTTATCCAGGAGACCAGGCGCTGGGATGAGGCCAGTGGGACTACCATCTCCATGCGTTCCAAAGAGGAGGCCCATGATTATCGTTACTTCTCCGAGGCAGATCTTGTTCGGGTGGTGGTTGACGATGCCTGGCTAAATAGAATGGCCGCTGCATTGCCTGAGTTGCCGCAGGCCAGGCGGGAGCGTTTTATAGCGGCTTACGGCCTGCCGGCTTACGATGCCGGAGTTCTGACCGAATCAAAAGAAATAGGCGATTTCTTCGATAAGGTAGCGGCTATAAGTCATGATTACAAGGTTGTCAGCAATTGGATCATGGGTGAACTGATGCGCCTGCTCAATGAAACCGGCCAAAGCTTGGAGCAATCCCATATGACACCCGAGGTATTGGCTGAGATCATAGCCCTGGTAGATAAGGGGACTATAAACCTTAAGAGTGCCAAAGAGGTCTTTGAGGAATCTTTCCACACCGGCAAGACTCCATCAAAGATAGTGGCTGACAGAGGTATGGCTCAAATAAGTGACGAAGCAGCACTATCCGGTATTATTGAAGGCGTTATAGCGGCCAATTCCAAAGTGGCGGAAGATTTTCGGGCCGGCAAAGAAGCTGCACTGGGCTTCCTGGTGGGGCAGGTAATGAAAGAGACCCGGGGCCAGGCTAATCCGGCCATGGTCAATAAGTTGTTAAGGGAGAAACTCTGATGGGGAAGACGATAGCGGAAAAAATTCTCGGTCGCCATAGCGGCACAGATGCTCATGCCGATGAAATAGTGGTGGCGGATCTCGATTTTGTTATGGGACAGGATGGAACCTCTCCTTTGGCTATACGGGCCTTCAATGATATGGGAGGTGAGAAGGTCTTTGATACCGGCAAGGTAGCTATGGTCATAGATCACAGCGCTCCCAGTCCGCTGGAGGGAGTATCAGCCCTGCACAAGCTGATGCGTGAATTCACCGCCGATAAAGGCATAAAGCTATATGATATCGGCTGCGGTGTCTGTCATCAGCTTATGCCCGAGCAAGGACATGTGGTCAGCGGCGATCTGGTCATAGGGGCCGATTCGCATACCTGCTCCTACGGTGCCATCAACGTCTTCTCCACCGGCGTGGGATCCACCGATCTGGCGGCCGGTATGATCTCCGGCAAGCTGTGGTTCAAGGTCCCCGAGACCTTCAAGTTCCAGGTCAACGGCAAACTGGGGCCGGGGGTCTATGCAAAGGATCTTATCCTTTACCTGGTAGGCGATGTCACCGCCGACGGCGCCACCTACATGGCGGCGGAGTACGTGGGAGAGGCTATAGATGCCTTAAGTGTAGAGGCACGCTTCACCATCTCCAATATGGCTATCGAGATGGGTGCCAAGGCCGGCCTGATGGAGGCCGACGCCAAGACGGAAGCCTGGATAAAGGCACACTCCAACAGAGTGCCGCAGCCCGTAGCGGCGGATGCCGATGCGGTTTACGCCAAAGTCAAAGAGTACGATGCCTCCAAGATAGGGCCGCAGGTGGCCAGGCCGCACACGGTGGATAACGTATCTCCCATAGAAGAGGTGGAGGGTACGCCCATACAGCAGGCCATGCTGGGCACCTGCACCAACGGGCGTCTTGAGGACCTGACCATAGCCGCCGAGATAGTGCGCGGCAAGAAGATCGACCCCGATGTCCGTTTTATAGTGGCCCCCTCTTCCCGACGGGTCTACCTGGAAGCTATGAACAGAGGCGTTATCCAGGCGCTGGTGGAAGCCGGTGCGGCCGTGGTCACGCCCGGTTGCGGGCCATGCGTAGGAACACATAACGGAGTTCCATCCGACGGAGAGAACGTCATTTCTACTGCCAATCGCAACTTCAAGGGGCGCATGGGCAACAACAGGGCTTTTGTCTATCTAGGCTCTCCGGCCACCGTGGCCGCTTCGGCTCTGAACGGAAAAATCACCGACCCCCGTCGGTACGTGAGGTGAAAAAGATGGAACTCAAAGGAAGATCGCATAAATTTGGTAACGACGTCAATACCGATTACATAATTTCCGGGCGCCATAAATTCAAGACCCTGGATATGAACGAATTGGCCAAGTATGTCATGGAGGACCTGGATCCTGATTTCTACAGCAAGATAACCCCCGGCGATTTTATCGTCGCCGGCAGCAATTTCGGCTGTGGCTCCTCACGTGAGCAGGCACCTCAAGCCATCAAATGTGCCGGTATCGGAGCTGTGTTAGCCAAGTCCTTTGCTCGTATTTTCTATCGCAATGCTATTAATATCGGTCTGCCGGTAGTGGAATGCGATACCGATGCTATAAATTCCGGTGATGAACTCGTCGTTGATCTGAGCAAAGGTATCATCAGAAATCTGACGCAAAGAAGAGAGATAGCCGTCAAACCTCTGCCGGAGGTCATGATCACAATACTCAATGACGGCGGACTGCCGGCCCATTTCCGTAAGCACGGCACATTCAACCTATAAAAGAATATGAAAGCAGGTCTACATTCTTGACAGCCGGCAGCAGGCAGCAGGGCCTTTATCAGGAACACCAGGAAGAGCACCCGGCAGATGCTATGCCTGTTTTCCAGGATTTTGAACGGTATCTGACGGAGTTCACCCTTGACGGTACCCGTCGTACGGTGGTCGACGAGCTTGTTGTCGGCAGCTGCAAGATTCCTCGCTATATCAATGAATTCTGGACTGCGGCTCAACGCCGTGGTTTATCGCTGCACGAGATTTCCTATCGCGCCTGCTTCAAGCCGCAACTGCCTCGCTTTTTCATAGAGCTTTTTACTCGAAAGCGGGATACGGTCTATGATCCCTTCATGGGCCGGGGAACAACCCTTATAGAGGCTGCTTCCCTGGAGAGGCAAGTGATCGGCAACGATGTTAATCCACTGGCAGCTATGCTGACCAGGCCGCGGCTCAATCCTCCGGATATGGAGGCTGTAGCGCAGCGGCTGGAAGAGATAAATTACGACTACTCTCTAAAAGCGGACATAGATCTCTCTATGTTCTATCATTCCCGCACTGAAGCCGAGATAGTTTCCTTGCAACGCTATCTGGCGCAGCGTACTACGACAGGCGAAGAGGATTACATTGACCGCTGGATAAGGATGGTAGCAACCAATCGCCTTACCGGCCATTCATCGGGGTTCTTCTCCGTTTATACCTTGCCGCCCAATCAGGCGGTTTCTCCGCAATCGCAACTGAAGATTAACGCCAAAAGAGGGCAGCAGCCTTCTTATCGCAATACTAGGGCCCTTATCCTGCGAAAAACGGCTTCTCTTCTCAGGGGGCTCGATATAAGCATTGCTGCGCGCTTAAAAGCTATGGCCGCTTCAGCCCTCTTTACCTGTCGGGATGCCGGCCGTGTTCCCGAGGCGGCCGATGCCTCCGTAGCTCTGACGGTAACCTCTCCGCCGTTTTTGAATGTAGTCCGATACGCGACGGATAACTGGTTGCGTTGCTGGTTTAACGGAATAGATGCCGGGATAGTAGGAGAGAGTATGACCGTGACCTCCTCTATCGACGATTGGTCAGAGAGCATGGGCAGTGTTTTTCAGGAGCTTTATCGTATTACTCGTCCCGGCGGCTGGGTGGCTTTTGAAGTTGGAGAGGTGAGGCGAGGGTGCGTATGCCTGGAGGAGTATGTCATTCCGCTTGGGTTGTCCGCCGGCTTTACTTGCCGGGGTATCGTCATTAATCAACAACAATTCACCAAAACATCGAA
>JAQUEL010000066.1 GCA_028685295.1 bacterium | reverse complement strand
TGCGTTTTCTTTTGCCATTATCCTTCTCCCGAAGAGATCAGGCCGTCTGCCCATCTGACTGACCGGTCGGTCAGACGGACAGATTATATCTTTATGACGGATTATTGTCAAGCGTTATTTCAACACCGAATCTGAACCCTCGGTATTCCGGTGCCTATCAAGCGGTATTTCTGATCATCCCGCCAATTGCTAAAAGCCTTCCTATACGCTCAGCAGCAACAACTACAGCCTGCTCTGCATTTTCAAGCGCTGTCTCCAGATCCATACACTCCGTTACGCAGCTAACAGCTACCAGAAGATCGCTCCAGGGAGAGAAATCACTTGCAACCGATCCTCCTACAGCCACTACCGGTAAGCTCAATTGTTCCGCCATGGATACTACACCCGATAAAACTTTGCCGAAAGCGGATTGAGCATCAATTCTTCCCTCTCCTGTAAGAATAAGGTCTACCGTCTCGGCCTTAGCTCTAAAATCCAGAACATCCATTATCAGCTCAATACCCGACCGTAACTCTGCATTAAGAAAGGCCTTGAGTCCTGCTCCAAGGCCACCGGCTGCACCTGAGCCCGGCATTTCTGCTATATCCTGACCTAACTGGCGCTTGATTACGGAAGCTAAATTTGCCAAACATCCATCAAGATATGCAGCCATCTCGGGTGTAGCTCCTTTTTGATAACTGTAGACATATGATGCTCCCTGCAAGCCGCAAAGCGGATTTCTGACATCGCTGGCGACCAGAATCTCTGTCTCCGACAGGCGGTTATCGAGGTTACTGATATCCAATCTATCCAGGCGGCATAACTCGCCGCCGCCCATTCCCAGAGTGCGACCATTGCTATCGAGAAATCGGATGCCTAATGCCTGGGCCATTCCCATACCGCCATCGTTGGTGGCGCTGCCGCCTATACCTATAATCAAACGGCGGCACCCTTCATCCAAAGCCGATCTGATAAGCTGTCCGGTGCCATAGGAGGTGGTTTTCACCGGATCGCGTTCTTCCCTGGACAGTAATGGTAGTCCGGAGGCAGTTGCCATCTCTATGACAGCCGTTCGGCCATCTCTCAATTTACCATACGAGGCTTCAATAGGTCTTCCCAAAGGATCATCGACTTTTATCGTTACATATGTGCCGCCCACTGCCCTGATCATCGCATCTACCGTACCCTCGCCACCATCAGCCAGAGGCAAAAGAGTAGCATCGACATTTGGGCAGGTTGCTTTAATGCCCTTCTCCAAGCATATAGCCGCATCTATAGCAGATAAGCTGCCTTTGAATGAATCCGGAGCTATCAGTAATTTTAATCGCATCTTGTTATCCTGACCCTCATTCCTGTAATCACATTTTTGAATATTTTGAGATCGCCTTCAATCCTGCCGATAATATTGACGGGGCTGGCCGGACGTATTTCATCCCCTATACTAGCTGGTGTAATTCCAAAAAAAATACAAAAAGCGCGACCTGGAGGCCAGTAAGCGATATCACCTGCACTCACTGTTGTTTTGCTATTCTCTTCATCCATATTTACTGGTATGGTGAAATAAATTTCTCCACCCCAGGTGGTAGCCTTCGTTTCAATCGGAAGAACGTCCCAAAGTTTCCGAGCGGTTGTTGAATCATTAAGAATTGCCGTAACGCTTATATTGCCGCAATGCACATTGATTTGTCTCCCCATGACTGATCGCACCCTTCATTGTGTTCTTCTGTATTCTTCTCAGGAGTGATAATCAGATGGCTTTACGCCCTGTGTTTGATGTCTGCAGCAGCTTTCCTACCAGCCATAATCTAAAGTTTATATCCGTTTCATACATCTCAACCAGCGACCGTATAGCAGGAAGCCATGTTGAATCCGCTGCTAGAGAGTATATCGAACTCCTATTATTACATGCTTCACAATCAAATATACCTACCGTAACCATCTCCTGCATTGCATCAGAGATCTCTGCTTCCGACCTCTCGACCGCTCCGGCCAGCACTATAACGGTACAATGCGCAGTTATATTCTGCATATAATACAGAAGCAAATCCAAAGCGGCAAAAGAGTGGATAGCCTCCTCAACAAGGTTAACCACTTCTACTCCTATTCTTGATAAGAATCGTGCAATCAGTACATCTTGAGGCAAAGGAAACAGCACCTCTCAAATGCATTAATCAACGATGATCTGTTGCTTTGATATTACAACCCGCTTCTAAGATAACTTTAATGATAGAGATACGATTACACCTAAATGAAGCGCCTTTACCGTTATGTTTATTCGACAGTATTATTCGTTAATCCTTTTGACACTTAAATGAAGAAGCAGTTTACAGCTTTCCCGATCTCAAAGGAGCTTCCTCAGAATGCCTCTCTAAGGCGGATAACATTCTTGGCTTGCAAACCTTTATCACTTTGCATAAGATCAAAATCGACGGTATCTCCCTTTGTAAGACTTTTAAAACCATTTCCTTGAATTGCGGAGAAGTGAACAAAAATGTCCTCCGCCTTGTCTGCCTCAATGAAACCGTAGCCTTTGGCGGCATCAAACCATTTGACCTTGCCGATACTCATGAACGACTTTCTCCTTTCACGACTTACATTATTTAAAGCAATTCTACCCATAAGAGCCGTTGCTTAAACATCAGGGGAATTTGCACCTCAAAATTTATGATGATATAATTATTTAATCGTAAGCATAGAGCTGGCTGGGTTAGGTTTGTCGTGCCTTTTTTTGAACCAATCGCCCGCCTCAAGCCATGTCTGTATGCCGAAACCATGACTTGAGGAAGGAGGAAGATCATGTATCAGGACAAAACCATGACTTGCCGTGACTGCAGCAATGAGTTCGTGTTCACCGCCGGTGAGCAGGAATTCTATGCCTCCAAGGGCTTTGAGAACGAACCGTCTCGTTGCCCTGAGTGCCGCGCAGCCCGCAAGCAGAGCCGCAACGCTTACGGTCAACCGCGACAGATGTTTACAGCAACATGCACAACATGCGGCAATGAAGCTGAAGTACCTTTCAAGCCTCATCCTGACAAACCGGTTTATTGCCGGGATTGCTATCAGGCAAAGAGCGAATAAACTTCAGTAGCCAAGCGCAAAAAAGCGGGGAGCTCCTCCCCGCTTTTTTGTGCTTCTCCTTATCCTTTAAGCTTCGCTTTGCTGCTTTAAATATGCCCATATAAATCTATCGAGTTCTCCATCCATTACGGCCTGCACATTTCCTACTTCTTCTCCGGTGCGATGATCCTTTACCAGGCTATATGGATGAAAGACGTAAGATCTGATCTGACTGCCCCAGGCTATCTCTTTCTGTTGCCCGCGCACTTTCGCCAGTTCCCGTTCTTTCTCCTCCATTTGGCGTTCATAGAGCCTGGCTTTAAGAATCTTTATCGCAGTCTCTCTATTCTGATGTTGCGATCTCTCGGATTGACATTGAGCCACTATTCCGGTAGGCAAATGCGTTATACGTACAGCGGAATCGGTCTTGTTAACATGCTGCCCGCCTGCACCTGCAGCCCTGTAAGTATCAATTCGCAAATCATCGGAATTTATACTCACCTCAATCTCTTCTTCTATCTGCGGAATTACCTCCACCGATGCAAAAGAGGTATGCCTGCGCTTGGCCGCATCGAACGGTGAAATCCGTACAAGCCTGTGAACGCCTCTTTCACATTTCAAATGGCCAAAGGCATTGAAGCCATTTATCATAATAGTCACACTTCTGATGCCGGCACCGTCTCCAGGTGTAATATCAGTCAATTCCATACCATAGCCGCGCTTCTCCGCCCAGCGAAGATACATTCGCAGCAACATTTCCGCCCAATCGCACGATTCAGTGCCGCCGGCACCCGCATGAACGGTTAATATCGTATCCGCCCGATCGTGCTTTCCATTAAGGAATGAACTTAACTCACTTTCATCTATACATTGCTGAAGCTCTTTCAGGCCGTCCTCCATCTCTGCTATGATTTCCGTATCATCCTCCTCAGCCAACTCTAAAAGGATGCCTATATCCTCCGCTCTGGCAATCAGATGGTTCACAGGTTCAATTTCCGCTTTAAGGGCGGTGAGGCGTTGCATGACTTTTTGTGCTTCATCAGGATCATTCCAGAAATCGGGCTGCGCTATCTCCCCTTCCAGCTTTTCTATCTCCAGCTTATGTGGGTCAAAGACGCCTCCTAAGGTCTTTTATACGTTTTATCGCTTCGCGATGCGTGCTCCTTATATCCGCCAGCATATTAACTTCCTCCTCGTATATCTAAGCGCCGCAACAACGCTTATATTTCTTACCGCTGCCGCAAGGACAAGGATCATTTCTGCCTACCTTGCCGGCCTCATTATATACCGTAGACGGTCTTGACGGCTCATCGCTTCCGCCGTAAGTTACCGGTCGATACATACTCTTCTGTTCCGTTACTACCTGAACACGGTAGACATAGCGTACCGTATCTTCCATTATGCCTATCTTCATACCGTCGAACATATCAAAGGCTTCCCTCTGATAGGCTATCAAGGGATCTATCTGTCCGTAAGCGCGCAGGCTGATACCCTCGCGCAGCTCATCCATATTATAGAGATGATCTATCCATTTGCTGTCTATGACACGCAGAATGACCATTCGTTCTAATTCACGAAGCAACTCCAGGCCCAGCTCTTCCTCACGCCTGTTATAAGCGAATAGAGCAACAGTAGTGACCTCCTCCACAATCTCATCGCGTAACTTTCCTTTGAGATTGCCGACGCCTATGCCTCCCTCCAGAGGGAATATGGACCGAAGACTTTCATAAAGAGCAGAGATATCCCACTCTTCCATGGGAATGGACTGTGGCGTATACAGGTCAACCTCACGCTCTATCAGCATTCCGATATAATCGATGATGTTAGCGTGAAGATCTGCCCCCTGAAGCGCCTTGCGGCGCTCTTCGTAAATGATTCGACGCTGCTCATTCATCACATCGTCATATTGCAGCACATGCTTTCGAATGCTGAAGTTATGTTCCTCTACCTTGCGCTGTGCATTCTCCATAGCCTTGCTGATCCAAGGATGCTCAATCGGCTGATCCTCTTCAAGGCCCAGCCTTTCCATAATACCGGATATCCTCTCTCCGCCAAACAATCTCATCAATTCATCTTCGAGAGAGACAAAGAACTTTGAAGCGCCCGGATCTCCCTGGCGCCCTGACCGGCCACGCAACTGGTTGTCTATACGACGGCTCTCATGACGTTCCGTGCCGATTACATAAAGGCCGCCTGCATCCCTTACTCTGTCAGCCGTCTCGGCATTAACCGGATTGCCGCCTAACAAAATATCCACACCGCGTCCGGCCATATTAGTAGCAATAGTAACGGCATTGGGACGGCCTGCCTGAGCAATGATTTCCGCCTCCCGCTCATGATGCTTGGCGTTCAGCACCTGATGTTCCACACCACGGCGCTTCAGCATATCGCTTACACGTTCTGATTTCTCAATAGAACGTGTACCCACCAACACCGGCTGCCCTCTATCATGGGCAGCTATAATCTCTTCCACTACAGCCCTGAACTTAGAATTCTCCGTTTTATAGATTACATCGGCATGATCATCCCTGACCATAGGCATGTTAGTGGGAACTATAACTACTTCAAGCCCATATATCTTTACAAACTCGTTCTCTTCCGTTTTAGCGGTTCCGGTCATTCCTGCCAGCTTATCATAAAGCCGGAAATAATTCTGGAAAGTTATAGTCGCAAGCGTCTGGCTCTCGTGCTCTATTTTTACATTCTCTTTAGCCTCTATAGCCTGATGCAAACCATCACTATAGCGCCGTCCGAACATCAGCCGTCCGGTGAACTCGTCAACTATTATTACCCGGCCGTCTTTAATGACATAATCGACATCTTTCTTAAAGATATATCTGGCTTTCAACGCTTGTTCCACGTGATGATTGATCTCTATGTTCTCAGAGTCGGACAGGTTATCGATTCCCAGTAGATTCTCAACCCTGGCTATACCATCTTCGGTAAGAGTTACGGTTCTTTCCTTCTCATGAATTTCGTAATCCTTTTGAGCATGCAATCCGGCTATAACCCTATCCACTTTGTAATACAGCTCGGTAGGCTTATCACTGATACCGGATATAATCAATGGTGTCCTGGCCTCATCGATAAGGATCGAATCCACCTCATCAACTATGGCATAATTCAATTCCCGTTGCACCATTTCAGCAGGATCGGCCACCATATTATCCCTAAGATAATCAAATCCAAATTCATTATTAGTACCGTAAGTAATATCTGCGTTGTAAGCGGCACGCCGCTGTTCGCCATCCATATCATGTTGGATAACGCCCATAGACATACCCAGCATCTCAAAAACAGGACGCATCCACTCACAGTCACGCCGAGCCAGATAATCGTTTACGGTAACTACATGCACGCCACGTCCGGTCAAAGCATTGAGAAATGCCGGTAGCGTTGCCACCAATGTTTTACCCTCACCGGTCTTCATCTCAGCAATCTTACGCTTGTGTAGTACTATACCGCCCAACAACTGGACATCAAAATGGCGTAGACCGATAGTACGTACCGAGGCCTCACGTACTAACGCAAAGGCTTCAGGCAAGATAGAATCAAGATCCGCACCATTTGATAGACGTTCTTTCAATTCCACCGTCTTGGCCCTCAGCCCCTCATCAGGCAATGCTTTAATTTCAGGTTCCAGAGCGTTAATAACCCCTACTATCGCCTTTCCCCGTGCCAATTCCTTCTCGCCGCTATCGAATATCCGCTTTAAAAGCGCCAGCATACTTATACTCCTTTTTATCTCTATAAAAACAAAGAAGCTGTCAGCAACAAGCTTTCAGCTTTCGACGCAATAATTATAACATAGAGAAAATTAAAATTGAAGCGGAAGCCCCCGGTAGCTCAACGGGGGCTTCCGCTGCAACATCGTGTCTTACAACGTTAGAATTTCACGCTTAAGGTAGCCTTTGTTACACTTGAAGAGCTGTTAAACTCCGGTACATTGTCCGTATAATCCAGTATAAAATGCTGTAGCGCCAGTATGCTGTCAGCACTGAATCGATATGCAATACCAAATGATGTAGTATTTTGCCGACCATCTACATCGAATGACGATATTGCAGGTTCACCGTTAGTAAATATATCCGTTCCATCAGCCGTGACCTTACGTTGTTTAAACGCAGCCAGCACTGTGAAGGAATCAGAAAGATCAAGTGCCAGAGAGGCCATTATGGTCTGAAAAACTCCGTTTTCCAGAGTAGTTGTCAGAGTTCCCGGCGCGGGACTGATGATCTCGGTAGTAATTGTGGCCGAATCGATCTGAGAGAGATGTTCATATCCCAATGCTGATCTGAAGGCTCCATCCTCTGCTCCACGAAGCAACAAAGGTGATATCGGGTTCAAAAGATCAGTTCTGGCGGCATTAAAGCCAACAGTAGCTCCATAACCCCTGATATTATTATTAAGATCGTATCGGGGCGCTGTAAGTGAATAAAAGAGATTAGGCTGCTGGCCAAAATAGAGAATGCGTCTGGCCGGATCAAGAAATCCGCCCATTCCCGGATCATGTCCGTTAAATAAAGTTGCAGCAGCCGGATCGCCATAGTAAGCAATGAAGGGATCTGTAACTCCACCGATCTTAAGATAATAGGCATCCACCGGCCCAACCATCGCTCCTATTTTATAAGCATTGCCGCTGACCGTACCGCCGTTTACAATATCCTCATTACGGCTGTCGGCAAATTCACCATAGACCCCTAAACTACCTGCTACCAGATCCGCATTGACACTCCATACACGATTTTTAAAGGCCGGTAAGGCACCCGTTTCAACTATTATGGGAACACCGGCATCATCATCGTTGATAAAAACGTAATTGCCGGCCACCCCTAATGTATTGCTCAACTTAACGGCCGCCCGAGCGCCGAACAAGGTCTGGTCATATTGAGATTCGTTGACATCCCGGTCACGCGTATTGCTGATCAGCAACTGCGTATCGAAGACTCCAAGGTTGGTGCTGAGCTTGGCGCCATTAAAATACCAATAATTGTAGAACGCCGGAATCTGTTCGAGTACGCTCTCGCTGCCGTTAGCCAGAGTGAAAGGTGTAAATTCGGCATCGAAAACACCAAGATCCAGCCTGGTATCGTCACTGGTCAAAAAGAAGCCCAGGTTTGTATCGAAGTTCTCGAGATTAGCATCGGTTAAATCTTCATTGACGGCAAACACCCTGGCACCTATGCCCAGACTCCCGGTTAAGCCTGCTCCTACCATGATATCAAAAGCAGCTCCTGAGCTGAAACCTTCTACCAGCGGACGGTCATACTCATTGACCAGTAGATCTTCAAAACCCGGAATTACATCTGTTACACTGGCATTGCGGGCTGCCACGCCACCAATCATATTAAAAGATATGCCGCCTGCAGGCCGCTGCTCAAGCAGCGTAACCCTCTCCTCCAACTTGCCGACCCTAGTCTCCAGAGCAGCAAGGCGTCTTTGCACTTCGTCAACACGGACACCGAGAGCGGTCAGGTCTGTGCGCAGATTATCTACCAACCTCTGCAGCCTGGCGATATCTTCCTTGGTAGCCAGATTTGCCAGACGATTCTCAAATTCGGTCTTGGTCACGTAATTGTTCAAAGTATTCTGCAACTCTGCCTTGGTAAGATAATTATTGAGTGTCGTCTGTAGTTCCGTCTTTGTCGGATAACTTTTCAAGGTATTTTGCAGCTCGGTTTTGGTAACAAAATTGGATGTATCGCCGCCGCTGGGTAAATTCTTCAATAATCTGGACAGGACAACCGCCAGTTCATAGCGGGTCACCGCCCTATCACCACGAAAGCTGTCGTCGGGGTAACCGATGAATATACCTCGATTGTAAAGATCACGTACAGCTTCTACAGCCCAGTGCTCGGCCGGCACATCAGACGGCACATCTGCTGTTGCCGGCATGATGGTCGCCAATAATAACAGCGCCATCATCAATAAAATATATTTTCTCATTTTCCCCCTCCTTCATAAAATTATCGGATGTTTCCATGTTTCCACCCGAATGATAGATATTTATACCCATTTATGGGGGAAAATAATCAAAAAGATACTACTTCCTGAGCAGATTAATCTCCAAACCCAGAGATTCCGACCTTTGACGCCAGACTGCCCTGATCTCCATGCAATGAAGATAGCGTCCTACAGAGAATTCGCTATCCCATACATCGCCGACAGAAAGATCGTAAATTATTTTAAGTCCGATATTCCATGCGCTGCCAATATCTCTGTTTACAGATCCTTCGAAACGGTGCGGTGCGCTCAGACGATCAGAGATAAAAGGCGTATTTCCCCAAATCTTGTTCCAACCATAACTCAGCGCAAAATCGGTACGTTTGTCCAGTTTCTTTCCATAATCAAGCGTAATACCGATAGAAGAATATGTATCATCAGTGCCATACCAATGCTTTCTCGTATTAAGACGGTATTCGGCGCTCTCTCCATCTCCACCGATAAGGTCGCCGCTTCTGGCCTGAAATTGCATGCCTGCCCGGTAACTCTGGATATCTGTAGGCATTTCGTGAATACTTCCATATTCCATTCCCAAACCGGCCTTATGTTTAAGCAAAGCAAACTCTTTGGTGTAAATAGAGAGATTAGGGGCATAGCTTACCCTGCAATCGGGATGATCAGGCACTGTCCGGTTATGCTCCATGGAAAATTCCAGATTATAGACAGGCTCCTCTCTTTGTATGTTCAATCTCCCGCCTATCTTATTACCAATCTTCAAATCAGCTGATGCAGATGTAAATTCATCCAGCGGTTGGGTATACGCTGTAGAAAGATGCCAGCCGTAATAACTGTCATAGCTGACGGATGGCAGCGCCTTTGTATATTTATCATGCAAATGCCAACGATACTGCGGCAAATGAAATACCCTATAATGCCCTATCCAAATGTCGATACTGCGCAAAAAAATGTCACCGTTAGAATAGTATTCTATGCGCTTTGCCGTCAGACGATAATGGGGGTTCGGTAAAGAACAGGTAGTAAAAGTTCCTTCTAATATACTTATCAGCCGGCGTGATGCCTCCACTTTTTTACCGCTAAAATAGATATCCTCAGCACTTCCCCTACCGTCCTCTATGATCGCACGATCTGCCTTAATATCATATTCCACCTTTGAGCCGTGGATGATACGGTCATCCTTGAAGAGGGTAACATTCCCCAGAGCCGTAATCATGCCTGAAAGAGGCGCAAGGAGAATACTGTCAGCGGCCAGCCGGTTACCGGCATATGTTATCAAAGCATTGCCGCGTGCCTGCCCTGTACCTCGGACGGGATCGTATTCTATTACATCAGCTTCAAGTTTAAGAAGAGGAGCTTCATCTCCGGAAAGCTTCTCGACAGACATACCGGCCGTATCAATATCGGCTATACAGATGTCCCCGGGCACCATGCAAATAATACCGGCAACACAAAATACGGTAATAATCTTAAATATTCCCATCACCTTTATCAAGCTCCACCTTCCCCCGTCTTCTCGCAGCTCGTTTCTCGTTTTTAGTTATTCGATCAAGGCCTTCTCCTTTTTCATATCATGTCCCTGCCCGAATTTCCGGCATAAAAGAAGCAACGAATATCCATTACCGAAGAGCGAGAATGAGCGACCGCTTTCGTGATACGAGAAGAGATTCCACTTCTGCTTCCAACATTTAAAATTCGCCGTCGCCGAAGATTATTCCTTCGATCGGCAGGATATAAACGCCAACGGGACTCCACACTACGCGGAGTCCCGTTGGCGTTTATATCTCTATTTTATGAAGCCTTTAGAACTTCACATTCAATGTAGCCTTGGTTATGCTCGACTGGCTGTTAACATCGGAATCGAGATTTTCGCTGTAATCAATCATTACATGCTGTAACGCCAGGTAATTATCGGCATTGAGCTTGTAGGCCACACCCAGGCTGGCCATATCCTGAGACATCCTAACAGCAAACCCGGTATCGTCAAAATTAACTTTGCGGTTCTTAAAGGAACCGAGCAGTGTGAACGAGCCGGACAGATCAAAGGCAGCATCCACCAGATAGGTTTAGAAGATGCCGTCGGATGCTCCCAGTCCCAGATCCTCCACCTGGCTTAAACGCTCGTAACCCAAGGCTACACGCAAAG
>JAQUEL010000125.1 GCA_028685295.1 bacterium | reverse complement strand
CATGCCATGGGCTTCAACTACAACGGCAAGCTGCGCTCTGCTGAACTCTTGCTGCGTGAAGACGGTAGCATTGCCCTTATCCGTCGTGCTGAAACGGTGGAGGATTACTTTGCCACCCTGGATTTTGAAGGGCTATCGAATTTCAGGGTGCAACAACTCCAGCAATCTATTGCTTAGCACTTCGGCGCTCAACGTCGGTGCTATCTCCAGGCCGTGCCGCCGCAGGCCCTTAATAATTCTGACCGTAGCCGGAGGCGCCAGGTTGAAGCTGTGCAGATCATGGTTAAAGAATAACTCCTCAATAGTGCCATAAATCTCCAGCCCGCCGCTTTGATTCATAACATAGCCGCAATCAGCCAGATCGCTTACTATATTCATATCATGAGTGGTACTGATCATAGTTACTTCAGTTTCCGCATGCAACCGCTGCAAAAAATTACTTATCTCGCGGCGGCTGGCATGATCTATACCCTCCAGCGGCTCATCCATCACCAGCAAATCCGGTTCCAGTATCAGTGCCCCTGCGAGCGCAACCTTTCTGCGTTCACCGCCTGAAAGATAATGGGGCAGGCGGTCCTTGAGCTCATAAATATTCAATCTTTTAAGGATATCTATTGCTTTACGATACGTCTCAGAAGCAGAACATCCAAAGTTCAGAGGTGCAAAGGCTACATCGTCAAGGACTGTAGGCCCTATCAATTGCTCATCGGTATTCTGCATAACTGCTCCTATTCTGGAACGTATCTTCATATATTGGCTGGCCGGGTTTACTCCCAGGACTTCCACGGTACCCTCTGTCGGCTCGAGCAACCCTAAAATATGCTTGAGCAGGGTGCTTTTGCCTGATCCGTTAGGCCCCAGCACGGCTACACGCTGTCCCCGTGTGATTGTAAAGGGCAGACCGCCGGTGCTTACGCTTCCTCCCCCTGTATAGGCATGTCGGATGCACTTTAACGAGACTATAATTTTATCGCTCTTGTTATTCATATTTTTTACCCAGATAATATATGCGATTATGGAAGCCGCGAAGCTTGAGGTTATCTGCCATGCGTTGGCTGGCAGCTATGATATGTCCCAGGAAATGTCCCAATGCCATGCCCAACCGGGAGAAGCTGAAGACAGGTCTTCGAAAATCAATGCCGCCGCGCAAATGGAGTGCCGTATATATATCGGCAAAGCTATCCGAGAGAAGAAATATAGAGCGATATGTAAAGAAGAGAGCCGTTACCAAAAAATCCGGTAGAATGCGTCCCAAAGCCGCAAACACAGCCGGAAAACTGGTGCTGAGAAAAAAGATGACGACAGCTAACGTGATCGATATAATTCGTAGTGATGTCGTTGCCAATATCGATAAAGTCAGGCCGCTGACACTGAACAGAAATATCACGATGAAGATCACCGGATAAAGAGAGAGTGCCAGCACAAGTTTTAGCGGCAGGCGAGCGGATAAGGCTATTGTAATCATTACAGCGGTGACTATAGCCGGCAAGCGCCATGACGGCACACTGAGCAATATAATCATGACAGCCGACAGAAAGAGTATTTTGAATCCTGCCGGGGATCTATGCAACCAGCTTCTACCAGAGATTGAAATGTAATCTATATAGTTAAGATCCATATCGGGCGCTGCCGTCCTCTCTGCTTATTAGTTCAGGGTATATGCGATAAAGCGATGATAAAATAGCCGCTGCCAACAAGCCCTCCAGTATCCAGCCCACCACGCCTATACCAAACATGATCACGGCCAGCCGTTTAAGATTCAGATAGACGGTTGCTTCGCTTTCCCCTGCTCGGACCGCTGCAGACAGAAGCGTTCTGTTTATCCACCTGCTTCCGGCGCTGATAATGCCGTAGCTTACCAGAGAGCCGGCAGCCAATCCCGTTACGGTGGCTAGAAAACCTGACTTGCGCAGTGTAATTCCTCTATTCATCAAGGCTTTGAAGGCATAGTATCCTGTTATCATTTCTATTGATATTATCAGGGTATTAAGGCCTGCCACCGTAATGCCGCCATGTCCCAACAGCGATAGGATGAGGTTAACAATGAAAGCCGCAATTATGCTCAGCTGCGGCCGCAGGATAATGCCTACCACTACCGATAAGTTGAAATGAAAAGAAAAAAGCGGCAGAGGAATGGCCATGACAAGAATCATTACTGCCGAGATCATGCCGATTAAAGCAAACTTTCCGGCATCACTTGTGCTGTTGCCGTAATGCCGGGCCACGGCTAGCAATATGGCGCTGAGGATATAGCCGGTCATCCATATCCAGACCGGCAAGACACCGTCGGGAAGATGTATATGGGACATTTTTATCTCCTTTACCAGAGAGTATTTACCCATTCGAAGGGTATGAATAACCGAAACGAGGCAGGGATAGCTCAGGCCGCGTGGAATATTATAGTAAATAAAGGCATGGAATATTATAAGATAGATGGCAATACGGGGGTGTATGATGAAGAGATACGGTAAGAGTATTGTCATAACGGTTTTTGCATTATCAATCTTTTGGGGAATTTCAATTCATCCGGTTGCAGCGGATAACGGGATCCGTGCGGCTATGGTATCGACCACTGCTACCGCTACCGCTACCGCTACTGACGATAGTGATAAACGTACCATCTCTGCTGAGGAAAAAGAGCAACCTCAAAAGGATAAAGCTGAAAGTAAAAAGCTGACTGTGAGCAAGTCTGTCT
>JAQUEL010000065.1 GCA_028685295.1 bacterium | reverse complement strand
TCTCCATTACGGTGCTCAATTCTATGCCGGAGATCATGATAATTCCCTGTTTTTCAGCGGATTGTTGAGCTTCTTTCAACCCATCAGTCGTATCATGATCGGTCAGTGACATCGCTCTCAATCCAACCCCCCTTACTTTCTCTACTAATTCAGAAGGAGATAGCAGGCCATCGGAGGCAGAGGAATGGAGATGTAAATCAGCAAAAACCCTTCTTTTATCCATAAAACATCCCTATTAATATGAAACAAAGCGGCGTACCGCTTTGTTTCATCAATACTTCTCTACTTTTCCGGGAAACCGTTCAGCGCGGTTCCACAATAAAACGGATGGCAGTTCGTTCTTCACCATCAATAGTTATATCGGTGAATGCCGGTACACAAACTAAATCTATACCGCCGGGCGCAACAAACCCTCTGCAAATAGCCACAGCCTTTATTGCCTGATTGATAGCCCCGGCTCCAATGGCCTGCATCTCTGCTTGCTGCCTCTCTCGGAGAACACCTGCCAATGCACCTGCTACGGCATTAGGATTGGATTTGGATGATACCTTCAATACCTCCACTATTACCCCTCCTCTGATACGTATAAACCGCCAATTAACGCATAAACACCGCCTATAATCGCTATGATGCCTGTTAAAACCTATACGATAGTTACACTATATATTCGACTATCACGCAAAATATCCTTTTTTCGAAGATTGGGAGAGCATATTAACGTTTTCCGTGCCGCTGTAATACCATAATAAGCAACTGAAATACCGGATGGAGGTCCGTCAACCCGGGTTTGACTCTTTATATCGATCATGATCTGCTTTTGGCTATGAAGCTTTGCTCTCGAACTCCAGCATGATCTGTCTTATCAGGGCTGTCAAAAGATAGAGGTCATCGATTTTGATTCTTTCTGAGGTAGAGTGAACGCAATCCATTCCCGTGGATAGATTTACAACTTGTAATTCTCCTCGATTAAAGAAATTGGCATCGCTGCCGCCTCCGCTGGACGCCGTCTCCGGTCTGAGCCCCAATTTCAATGAGGCACTCCTAGCTAACTCTACGGGAAGAGCGGTATCGGGAATATAAAAAGAAGAGTAATCCTTCCGACATTCAAACTTCACCTCTGCCCCCTGCAGGGAGAGAGATTTAAAGATCTCTTCCGTCTCAGCCGTCAAGCATTCCAACCTGGTCTTATCAAGACAGCGTAGTTCGCCATAGACGGTAACCGTTTCCGGTACGATATTGGTAGCCATGCCCCCCTCTATGCGCCCAACATTGGCTGTGGTCTTCTCGTCAAGGCGCCCGAGCTGAAGAGCATTGATAGCCTGTGATGCCAGAGATATAGCATTCAGACCATCCTCGGGGTTTATTCCGGCGTGCGCAGCTTGTCCTCGGATCATCACTTCATAGCTGTTGTGTGCAGGCGCAGCGGTAATCATACGACCGATGGGCCCATTGCAATCAAGAGCATAACCCCAATCGGCTTGCAAGCGGCTCAAATCGAAATTTCTAGCGCCCAGCAGCCTCTGCTCCTCTGCTACAGTAAAAAGTATCTCCAGAGGAGGAATATCTTCATTATCCTCCACCATAGATAGAACAGCCTCCAGAATGGCAGCTATACCAGCCTTGTCATCGGCACCCAGAACTGTATTGCCGGAACTGACAATAAAGCCGTTTTCCAGGCGCGGTTCTATACCATATCCCGGCTCCACCGTATCCATATGAGCATTGAAAAAGAGCGGTCGGGAACTCTTACCTGTACCAGGCCGGCGCAACAACAGGTTGCCGCAATCCCCATCGATCTTTTGGCCGACATCATCAAAGGAGTATTCGAAACCCAGCGGCGTCAGATGTTCCAGCAAATATTCTGCAAAGCTTCGTTCGTGAAAAGATGGGCTGCCTATGGAAACCATTTCCATAAATGACTTTATAAGTCTTTCACGATTAATCATTTCAATTACCTGCCAGTGCTAATTCTCTGCCTCGCTCTATAGCTGCACGGTTGATCGGTATAAGATCGGGACGCTTTACCGCATCAACAAAAGCCTTTTGCAAAGCAGCTTCTACAGCTTTTTCAGATAGACCGCCACGTATTCCTAGATAACATCCCAGCATGACCATATTGCTCGCTTTAGGGGCCTTCAACTCTTCAGCTATACTTTGAGCAGGCACACTGACCAGATGTATATCACGGTCCAGCTCCGGTATATGCTCAATCATTGAGGAATTGGCCACCACTATGCCATAACGGCGAACAGCAGGCAGGAACCTATCCAATGAAGGACTGTTCATAACAATAAGCGTATCAGGCCGGGAAATTACCGGAGATGCTATGGAAGTATCGCTTATAGTAACGGAGCAGTAAGCCGTCCCTCCCCTCATCTCCGGCCCATAGGAGGGAATCCATGACACCCTCCTGCCGTCCAGCATACCCGCATAAGCCAGAAATTGCCCCAGAAGCATCACGCCCTGGCCACCGAAGCCGGATATAATCAGCCTATCTTTCATAGCCTTACTCCTTAAATATGCCCACAGGAAAAGTCTCCTGCATCTCATTTTCTATCCAATCCATAGCATCCCTGGGCTTCATACTCCAATTGGTCGGACAGGTAGAGAGCACTTCCACCAAAGCATAAGCATTCTCTTCAATCTGACGACGAAAAGCCTCCCGTAGGACCTTACGGGCGTTCAGTATGCTCTTATAACTTCCTACAGATACTCTGGCTATATAAGAAGGGCCGTCAAGAGTAGCCAGCATCTCACAAACTTTGATAGGATACCCCTCTTTAGCGGCATTTCGTCCATACGGCGTGGTTTGCGTACGCTGGCCAAGAAGAGTGGTCGGCGCCATCTGGCCGTTAGTCATGCCATAAATGGCGTTATTGATGAATATAACGGTCAGCGGTTCTCCACGGGCGGCCGTATGCACAGTTTCCGTCATGCCGATAGCTGCCAGATCACCATCTCCCTGATATGTAAACACTACTCTATCAGGGAGGACACGCTTGATGCCTGTAGCCACGGCCGGTGCTCGCCCGTGCGAGGCCTCCTGCATATCAATGTCCAAATAATCGTAAGCTAGAACGGCACAGCCGACAGGGCAGACACCAACCGTTCTCTCCCGAATCTCCATCTCTTCGATGATCTCTGCCACAAGGCGGTGAACTATGCCGTGTGTGCAGCCGGGGCAGTAATGAAACACCTTATCTTTGAGCATTTTCGGACGTTCGAATACTCTCATTTTTTTATCCCCCTGAGTATCTTTCCGGCTTCATGCACAATCTCTTCCACCGAAGGGACCACGCCACCCGTACGGCCATAGAAATGTACCGGACAACGGCCTTCCACCGCCAGGCGGACATCATCCACCATCTGTCCCATATTCATCTCCACCGTCATGACCGCCTTTACCCAGGAAGATACCTCCTTGATCCGCTCTTCCGGAAAAGGGAAAAGCGTTATAGGACGAAACAAACCGGCCTTATGCCCTCGTTGACGCAACTTATCCACTACATCACGACAGATTCTGGCAGTAGTACCGAAGGCCGTCAGCAGAAGCTCACACCCCTCCGGTATATCCTCCTCAAAGCGAACTTCACAACGCTTCATGGTCTGGAACTTCCGATATAGCTTACGGTTATGCGCTTCCAACTGCTCAGGTATCAAATAGAGAGATTTGACGATATTCCTGGACCTGCCGGCAGTACCGGTGGTAGCCCAGTCCTTTGGTGGAAGCTTACGCTTCCTGAATTTACAAAAGCTTACCGGCTCCATCATCTGGCCCAGATTACCATCCCCAAGAATCATTACGGGATTACGATATATATCCGCCAGATCAAAGGCCAGCATGGTTAGATCGGCCATCTCCTGAACGGAATTGGGTGCCAGAACGATAAGACGGTAATCTCCATGCCCTCCGCCTTTGACAGCCTGATAATAATCCGACTGGCTGGGCTGAATACCTCCCAATCCCGGGCCCCCGCGCATAATATTGGCAATGACGCAAGGTAGTTCAGCCCCTACCAGATAAGATATTCCCTCCTGCTTGAGGGATATACCCGGGCTTGAAGAGGATGTCATAACCCTGGCCCCTGCACCAGCAGCGCCATAAACCATATTTATAGCAGCCAGTTCACTCTCGGCTTGAATAAAAACGCCGCCTGCACGAGGCATGGAGACAGCCATATGGGCAGGCACTTCATTTTGAGGAGTTATAGGATAACCAAAAAAATATCGACACCCAGCCATAATAGCGCCCTCCGCCATGGCTTCATTGCCTTTCATCAAAACCTGCTTTTTTTTCATAATCGGATTTTCTCCTTATCGATCGACAGCCGTTATAGCTACATCCGGGCACACAGTGGCACAGACAGCACAGCCGCTGCACTTTTCCATCTCTTTTATTTCCACCGGATAATAGCCCGATGAGTTAAACTTATCAGACAGGGTAAAAAGCTGTTTAGGACAGAAAGAGGCACAAAGTAGACATCCCTTGCATCTCTCTCTATCAATAATGACTTCAGCCATAATTACATCCTCGTTTTCTTATTTCTCTTATTCTTCAAAGAAGGGTTCAATCCCTTTTGTTTCATTCATCTGCACAGCTGGCCGCTCTCTTTCGCCACCTGGCCATTGCATAGCCGATCAATCCACCGATCAGGGATATGACTAACGGAAAAACTATGCCCATGATTATAATTGATATTCTGTTATCCACCGCGCCGGCCAACAGTTGCTTACAAGAGGATATCTGCTGGCTGGGAGAGATAATCAGCATTATTAAAGGCAGCAACGGTCCCAGAAACCAGTTACGACCGATATACGAAGCGAAGAAGGCGCCCCAGAACAGAGCAATGTATTGGGGTGCCGGATCCGGAAAGAAAGAGAATCTCCAGCACAAGAGAAACATCCCCACCAACAAACCGATTATCGATCTTAACATTTTAAAATCTCCTTTAGTCCCGATATCATAGCAGCCGCTGTCGCCCCGCAGGCCAGGACCTGCGATACCCTGTTCGGAGTAATACCTCCTATGGCCACTACAGGCAGATCCACAGCTTCGGTTACCATGGACAATCCATCTAAACCTATTACCGGTAAATGAGGCTTGTTCGGTGATGCGTAAACCGGCCCTACTCCCAAATAATCTGCGCCGGCAGCGGCCGCCGCCGCAGCTGCCTCAGGCTTGCGAACAGTCACACCTATAACAGCACCGGGCCAGCACCGTCTTACATCTTTAGGAGGTAAATCCTCATTACCAAGGTGAACACCATCGGCTCCAGCTAGATAGGCGATATCAAAACGATCATTGACCAATAGCAAGGCATCGTTATCATGACACAACCGTACCATGGCACAGGCTACGGCTAATATCTCCCTATCGGAGGAATTCTTGCTTCTCAACTGAAAGAGCTTTATACCGGCATCCAACAGATACAGCAAAGAATCTCTCCAACTTTCACAGGAAGAGATGATAGCATATACCGGCCCCTTGTCATCAATTCGTGCCATCATATTACCAGACCCTAATACATATTAAGCTATTGAGGAAATAAGTGCAACCGGTCGCCGAAGAAAGATGCTCTGCAGTTCCGATCTGCTGAGATACCTCTTTCGCCTGCTATGTTCCAAGCCGTGGGGTCAGGTCTACATAACCCGTTTTTGCAAAGATCAAAACTCCTTGGGCACATCTGTTCTGGTCAGAGGATGATCGATGATAAAACCCTCGCCACCAAAAGTTTGCGGCTCCTTGCCGTCAATCATGATTCTAACGGCATCCACACCTTTTATAGCTGTAGCCGTGTAAACTATCTGAGCCAATCTGGAACCGATCGAAGCTGATCCGCCGCCGCTTTCCACAGTCTGATTGAAATTCAGATAGGCTACACCCTCTTCCTGGCTGAAATCCAGCAGCCTGGTCCCTTCCGGTATATTGCTTACCAAGCCTGCCTTACTCTCTGCAGAAGTCGGCCCTTCCAGGAGATCCTTCATGGCAGCAGGCAGCGCCTCTTCGCCAGGGTTCAGAGTTCGTTTGACCGGCGCCAGGCTTCCCTTGCCTGCCTGATTATCCCACTTGGTAAAATAAATCTCCACCTCTCCGGCAGGCCTTGCCCTGACAGGTGGCTTCATGGGCTCACCAGCCCTTTCAACTGCCAGCTGATAACTGATAAAGGCGGAGATGGCTATCAATGCCAGAGCTATTATTAATATCAAACGTCTCATGTCAGGCCTCCAAAATCATGGCTTACAGACGGCTGTCACAGCACCTTGAACTTGGATAAAGGCCAAAAAAGAAGTTTGGCTCTACCCAGCACCGAAGCAACAGGTATCGGCCCCCAGACGCGGCTGTCCTCGCTATTGTTGCGGTTATCTCCCATAACAAAAATCGTTCCTTCCGGGATGCGGTAAGCTACCGCATCACCGATCATAGGCTCTTTCATATAAGGTTCTTCCAATCTCTTGCCGTTGATATATACATGCCCATTGTAAATGCCGATCTCTTCGCCAGGCAGACCTACAACACGCTTTACCAGTTCTTCACCGATCATAAGAGTATCGTCATATTGAATGCTGACAACATTGCCTCTCTGAGGCTGATATACCCCTTGCGTTCGTAAATAGATAAATCTATCTCCGATATTGAATGTCGGTTCCATGGATTGGGATATAATCTCGGCTGATTGAAAGAAGTAGACACGCAAAACAACAACTGAGGTTATTGCCACAAGCAGTATGCAAAGCTCCAGAATAAAACCGGTGAGTGATCCTCCAGCTTCTTCAGACATAAGCTTCCCCCATGATACATATTAATCGATATACTATTTATTTCTTTACCGAAGGGTGAACTCCTTCTTCAGAGCAACCGCCGCGTATTTGCCCTTCTCCCATAATGATAAACTTGCTGCTGGTCAGCTCTTGTAGGCCCATAGGACCGCGAGCATGGAGTTTCTGCGTACTGATGCCTATCTCTGCGCCAAGCCCGAATTCGCTCCCATCCGTAAACCGGGTAGAAGCGTTGACATAAACGGCAGCAGCATCGATTTCTCGAGTAAATCGCTTGGCGGCAGCCAGATTACCGGTTACAATTGCCTCGGAATGACCGCTGCCATATTTTCTGATATGGGCAATGGCTTCATTCAGATCATCGACAACCTTTATAGATAAGGTGAGCGCCAGATACTCCGTGTACCAATCCTCCTCGGTAGCCGGAACAGCCTCCTTGCACAGAGCGCATACCGTTTCATCGCCACGTATCTCAATACCTGCCCGACGAAAGCTATGGCATATATCCGGCAGGAATCTATCGGCTATGCTGCGATGAATGAGCAGTGTCTCCATTGCATTGCAGACACCAGGGCGCTGCACCTTGGCATTGAAAGCTATCCTGGCAGCCATATTCAGATCGGCAGCCGCATCAATATAGGTATGGCAATTGCCGACACCGGTTTCTATGATAGGCACTTTGGCTTTCTCGATCACCGTTCTTATCAAGCCGGCCCCGCCTCTGGGGATCAGAACATCAATATAGCCGGTAAGCCCCATCATCTCTTCTGCTGCAGCCCTGTTAGTAGTTTCAATAAGTTGAAGAGCATTCTTCGGCATACCAGCCTCCACTGCCGCCGCCGTCGCTATGCCGACCAGGGCCTTGTTGGAGTTTATAGCCTCCGAACCACCCCGAAGCATGACGGCGTTTCCAGCCTTCAGACAGAGCCCGGTTGCATCTATAGTGACATTGGGCCGGGATTCATAGATAATGCCCACCACTCCCAGCGGGACCCTGGTCTTCACTATCTCCAGACCATTGGAAAGGCGCCTGCCATCGACAACCTCTCCCACGGGATCAGCCAGACCGATAAGCTCCTCCAGGCCGCGAGACATGGATCCCACTCGCGATTCATCAAGCATCAAACGTTCGATAAAAGCTCCTGAGAGACCTCTTGCCCCAGCCGCCTCCATATCCAGCCTATTTGCCTCAAGTATCTGTGCCGTTTCCCGACGCAAGGCATCAGCGATAGCCTGCAATGCTGCATTTTTAACGGCAGTAGAAACCGTTCCCAGCAGCACGGCGGCCTCTTTGGCAGCGCTGGCCTTAATTCTGACTTCGCTATACATACATCATCCTCCTGTGATCACCATGTTGTCGCGATGCACTATTTCATCATATGAAGCATGCCCCAGCAACTTTTCAATCTCATCGCCATGACGACCGGCTATAATACGGGCCTCGCTGGAAGAGTAATTACTCAGGCCACGAGCAACTTCCCGTCCCTGAATATCAATTATACCCACCAGATCACCGGCAGCAAATTCACCATTTACACCCACCATGCCGACGGGCAAGAGACTTCCTCCATTGGTGGTAAGTGCCTTGACGGCACCATCATTTATTTCCAGCCTTCCCTTGGGATGACGGCTGAAAGCCAGCCAGCCTTTGCGTCCGGTCAAAGTGCTTCGCCGCGGCAAAAATACCGTGCCTGGAAAGCTCTCTTCTTTTGAAAAAGAAATCAGCCTGCCCAACTCACGGCCTGCAGCTATAACCATAACTATACCGGAATTCATACAAATACGGGCGGCCGCCAGTTTTGTCGCCATACCACCGGTACCCGCTATGCTTCCCGCTCCGGCTGCCGCTCTTTCTATCTCCGGCGTAAGCCGCTCCACGACTTCAATGCGTCGGGCCCCGAAATCATGCCGGGGATCAGCTGTATACATACCATCCACATCGGAAAGGTTCAGCAACAGATCTGCCTGGCACAGTCCGGCCAACAAAGCTGCCAATGTATCGTTATCGCCAAAGCGTATCTCTTCTATAGCTACGGTATCGTTCTCATTGGCAATAGGCAAAACACCTGCCGCAAATAACGAAGTAAGCGCATTTCTGGCATTAAGATAACGACGTCGGTCAGCCATGTCGCCGCGCGTCAGCAGTATCTGGGCTACTATCTGTCCGTATCGGCCGAACGCCTGCGCATAAATATTCATCAGTTCGCTCTGTCCTACGGCGGCAGCCGCTTGCTTGTCTGGAATGGTGCTCGGTTTATCTTCCATTCCCATCAGTTCCTGCCCCACCCTAACAGCTCCGGAAGTTACCAGCAGGACATCGCTACCCCGGCGGCGCAAATCGCAAATAAACCCTGCCAGAGCATGAATATAATCCTGATCGAGCTTGCCGCCTCCACCGGTCAGAGTATTAGAGCCGACCTTGATAACAAGCCGCTTGGCATTTATCCACCTCTGCCTGATCTCGGATCTCTTATCTTTATTATCCTTATTTTTCATATTCAACATCTCTGCCCAACTCAAATCTCGTAAGTAAACTCCACATTGCCGATGCGGATATCGTCGCCCTCCTGAACACCCAGCTTTTCTAAAGCAGCTATTATCCCCATCTTTATCAGAATGCGCTGGAAACGATCCACCGCCTCATCGTTCTCCATATCGGTCATAACGGCCAGACGTTCTATCTTCTCTCCACTCACAACAAATGTTCCATCTTTCAGGCGCTCTATATCAAAGCTGCTTTGTGCCAACGGCGTAATGACTCTGACTTCATCCTCCACTGCAAGCTCAGGCTCGACAGCCGCATCCAGATCATCAAGCAGATCGGCTACTCTGTAAATCAGCGCCTCTATTCCTTCGCCAGTTGCGGCTGATATCGGCCAAACCTCCCATCCTTTAGCTTCCAGACCCCTTTTCCGCTCCTCGAAGAGCTGCCTGGCCTCCATAATATCCAGCTTATTGGCTACCAGTATCTGGGGCAGCCTGGATAGATGAGGATTGTAAAGGCGCAATTCATTATTAATGGCAGCCAGATCCTCCTCCGGATCACGTCTCTCATGAAAAGCACTGAAATCCAAAAGATGAAGGAGCAAACGAGTTCTTTCCACATGCCGTAGAAATTCGAACCCCAGCCCCTCGCCACGATGAGCGCCAATTATCAGGCCGGGAATATCGGCCACTACAAAACTACGCCCATCAGGAACTCTTACCACACCTAAATTAGGTATTAGCGTCGTAAAGGGATATGCCGCTATTTTAGGCTTAGCCGCGGATATATGCGATATAAGAGTGGATTTGCCGGCATTGGGGTAACCGATAAGACCGACATCAGCTAATAGCTTTAATTCCAGGTCCAGACGGCGCTCCTGTCCAGGCTCGCCCTTTTCGGCAAAACGAGGCACCTGTCTTGTAGATGTAGTAAAACGTGCATTGCCCCTTCCGCCGAGACCTCCCCTAGCCAATACAGCTTCCTGACCATGTATGGTTAAATCGGCTATCTGCGCCCCGCTATCCCTATCTCGAACAATAGTGCCTACAGGTACTATTATGGACATATCCTTACCGTTACGTCCGTGCTTATTGGCCCCCTGCCCGTGATATCCTCTTTCAGCGGTATATTCTCGCCGATAACGGAGATCCATTAGGGTGCGCAGGTTTCTATCGGCCACAACCTTGATACTGCCGCCATTGCCGCCGTCACCACCATCCGGACCACCTTTAGGAATATATTTCTCCCTGCGAAAGCTGACGACGCCGTTCCCCCCATTACCGCCTCTAACGACGATAGTAGCTTTATCAACGAACATCGTCTCCTCCTCCTGATAATGAAAAGGCCCAGGCACCCTTAAGATGCCTGGGCCGGTTCATTATCTTAAACTCCGGCAGCTTCAGTAATAACGCTCACTATTTTACCGTTCCTGCCGTTGGTGGTGAAGCTCACCTTGCCATCTGCCGTAGCAAAGAGAGTGTCATCCCTGCCCAGGCCGACATTAAGACCGGGCTTTATTTTTGTTCCTCTTTGACGAACAATGATTGCACCGGCCTTTATTATCTTTCCATCGGAACTCTTTACGCCCAGCCGGTGAGAATTACTATCCCGACCGTTCCTGGAACTGCCTACACCTTTTTTATGTGCCATTTGCCGTCACTCTCCTCAAGCTATGATGCTTTCAATCTTTATTTCAGTAAACGGCTGCCTGTGTCCGCTTTTCTTCTTGTAATGCTTCTTAGGCATATACTTGAAAACGATGATTTTACGGGCCTTATCCTGGACCAACACCTTAGCCGTAACCTTAACCCCTTCTACATAAGGACGGCCGATCCTGACCTGTCCATCCTGCTCAAGCAGTAGAATTTTATCGAATTCTACCGAGCTTCCCTTGTCGCCATCCAGCTTCTCCACTCTGAGAATATCGCCTTCAGCAACTTTGAACTGCTTACCGCCGGTCTCAATAACTGCGTACATAAAATAGTTAACTCCCTTACTACAGGCTCGCCAGGAATAAGGGTGGCAAAAGCCTTAAAACCCTCCCTGAGCGGCAGAAACGGCGCCTGACAACGCCGCTTTGATGATTTTATCACCAATAGCATGAGCTTGTCAATTCTCTGTAGAGGTCCATAACATATTGGACTGTTGTAATTCCAAGCCGGCAGAAGCAAGCAGATAGCGCAGTGGAGGCTGCTTGTCCGGCAAGCCCCGATGGGGCTTCTCCGTATTATACCACAGC
>JAQUEL010000064.1 GCA_028685295.1 bacterium | reverse complement strand
ATTAGCAGCCTCTTTTATCGATATCCTTGACAATCAGGTCAAATAATAGCATTATCTTGTCATGGTCTACCATCTTCGCGGACAAGAATATTTCTCCAAAACGGGAATGCCTTTGGCCGTCTTTCGTACAAAAGCCGATGATCGGCTTGAAATGCATACCCATGACTTCTATGAACTGGTGGTGGTGTCGGCCGGATACGGCCGACACCATATAAACGGCAATAATTACCCAATTGCTGCTGGAGACGTTTTTGTGATATTGAGCGGCTCCGAGCATACCTATGAGGATTGCAAGCAGTTGGAAATCTATAATGTATTATTCGATATTTCAAAGCTGAACTTGCCGGCAAGCGATCTTTATAAGCTTCCGGCTTACCATGCTCTCTTCTCTCTGGAGCCGGGTATCAGGGGAGTGTCCGGCTCTGCACACCACTACCTCACCCTGCCTCAATCCGATCTGGATGAGATCAGCTGCATTTTGGAACAGATAACCGAAGAGCTCGACGGGCATCAGCCCGGATACCGGGGGATGGCCACCAGTCTCTTCTTTCAGGCTATTGTCTTCCTGTCACGGCGCTATGCCTGCATAGCCATCCCGGAACTGTGGCAATGGCTCAAGCTGGGAAGAGTCATGAGCTATATCGAACAACAAACATCAGAGGCCCTGACATTGGAACAACTTGCTCGGATTGCCGGAGTATCGGTCAGCACCCTGCACCGAGCCTTTCGTGCCGCTCTGAGATTATCGCCGATGGAGTATGTGATCTGCCGGCGTCTGGAGAAGGCCTCTGCGCTGTTACGCCATACGGATTTAACTATTACCGAGATTGCCTTTCAAACAGGCTTTACGGACAGCAATTTCTTCTCTCGCCAGTTTCGCAAACGCTTCGGCAGTACCCCCCGTGAATTTCGCCAACGTTCCGAAAGGCCCTCTTCAAGCGTGGTTATTGGTCGATAATGAGCCAATTCTCCAAAAGCTCTATATATACTCGCTTGCATACGCATTGAAACCTTCCATATTATATTTCCGTATACGGTACAGTGCCATGATATCAACGTTAGGGCACTATAATTAATATCTTAGGAGCTGAGAGTTTTGAAACGTTTAGTGGTATTGTTGATGGCCGGTCTTCTGCTTATAGGCGTAACTGGAGCCGTTTTTGCCGAAGCTGCCGGCAATACTAAAAAGCCGTTCCGGCATATCGGGCAGCGCTGCAGATATCGATATCAGCGGCAGAATAAGCACAATTGCGTCACTAATTCACAATGCGGATGGAATAGCATCCGTAAAGGGAATAACCGGTATACATGCCGAAAACCCTCTTTCTTTTCGGCAAAGCACCGGGGACGATATGGAAAGGCAGCCGCCATGCCGATGCTGAGACAACATGGAATAAGAAGCGGGATCATGACGCATATGAAAGGACACTTTAAAAATAATAAGGTCTATACTCCTGAACAACAGCAAAAGTTTAAGCAGAAAATGGAGCAAAGAAGGAACAGAGAAGACGCCGAAAAGGGGCCGAGCATAAAAACAGAGAAACCGGCGGATCAGCCGTAAAATAAAAAAAGATAGCTGGGAGGAATGAAGATGAAAAAATCTATTTTACTGATAATCGCCCTCTTGCTGCTGGGCATATCCGGCATGGCCCTGGCTACGGGCAATAACAAGGGGCCGGCCGTTCCCAGACGGCCTGGCCGGAGTGTGCAGCAGCCTATGCAGCGAAGACAGAGCGCCTTTGACAAACTGAATTTAACAGAGAAGCAAAAGAGCAAGATTAAAGAGATCCGTAAAGATTTTGCAATTAAAGCTGAGCGCATACGCAAGAGCAACCTGAGCGATAAACAGAAGCAGGAGAGGTTAGCTAATCTTAATAAAGATATGCAGAGTAAGATAAACAGTGTTTTGACACCTAAGCAGCGGGAGATAAGAGCCGCCGCCATAAAGCAGGCTGGAGAGCGTAGGAGCCGCCATAACGGAGGCACAGATGCAACAATCATCCGCTTCCGTAAGGAACTGAAGCTTTCCGATAAACAGATAAAACAGATCGAAAAAATCAACAATGAAAGCAAGCAGCGCATAATGCAGGTGCTGACTGCCGAACAGCGCCGAAAACTGGAACAAATCAAAAAGGATGCCGGGCCGAGAGCGGAAAGGGAACGAAAACAGACCTATTAAGGGGGCCTGATACAATGAAAAGATTCATTCTGCTGACAACAGTAATGTTGCTGCTGTCGAGTGTGACTGGAATAGCCTTCGCGGCGGATAATAATAAGCCTGCCGCTGGACCCGACAATCAGCATAGCTGGAATATGCGATCTATGCAGTGGATGGAAAGAGCCTACGACGGACTGAACCTGACCGAGGACCAGAAGGCCAAAATGGAGCAGATCCGCAAAGAATTTGCGGATGAAATTAAAGATGTTCAGGAGAGCGGTCTATCAAAAGAGGAAGCTAGAGAGAAGGTAATGGGCTTATCCAGAAGCATGCGGGAAAAGATCAATGCCCTTCTCACTTCGGAGCAGAAAGAGAAGATGTCCGCTAATATGCGGAAAATGCGGGGGCAGATGAGACCGGGCGGGGTAAATACAGCCGTAATAACCGGCCGACTTAAAAAGACGCTGGGATTGTCTGACAAGCAGATAAAACAGATAGAGAAGATCGCCCAAGAAGGCGAAGAAAAAATCAATGCTTTGCGTAAGGAGAAGAGTAACGACCGTAAGGCTCTTCGCGATAAGATCAACGCTGTGCGCCGGGAGAGCGCAAAGAAGATAACTGCAGTCCTTACTCCGGAACAGCAGAACAAGCTGGCTGCTGCCATGAAGGAAATGCAACAGAAGTAGGAGTGCAGGTTAGTTGCTCGGGATTTAAGCACCTTTGCAAGTTAAGCGGATCGTTTGGGTATCCGGGTGCGTTTGCAGGTTGGTTATTTGGGAATCTTTATCAGGCCTTTCAGTGTAGAGACCAAAAGGGCTCCGTCGTTATTTACAGCGGGGCCCTTTCCTATCAGCGAAGAGGATAGAGATTGTCTCCACAACAGCTTTCCGGTGGCCGCTGCAAGTGCATAAATGATCCCCCTTCTATCTGCCACATAGAGTACACTATCAGTGGTAACAACCGGGGATGCCAGATCTCCATCTCCCAACCTGACCTGCCAGGCCTTCTCTCCTCCCTGGTTAAAAGCGGCCACGCTGCCTTTGGCGGTGACCACGTAGAGTCTGCCTTTACTATCCAGTGCCGGCGTCGCCATAATAGGCCCATCCAGCGCATCTTCCCAGATAGTCTCTCCACTGGGCGCGACAGCATATATATAGCCGTCGGATGAGGCCAGATAGATCACGCTATCTGCTCCAAGCACGGGAGAAGCATATATAGGTCCATAAGTGAAATATGCCGCATCTATTTCAAAACCCAAAACGCTGGTCTTCCAGACAGAAGTTCCGTCCGGGTGCAGGGCATATAGCCCCCAATCAGAAGAGCCTATATATATTGTGCCATCAGTGGCCACGGCTGGAGATGAGCGGACTTTACCTCCGGTAAGATAGCTCCATTGAGGCTTTCCATCCGAAGAGACGCAGTAAATATGCCAGTCATCGGAACCGAGATAGATTGTGCCGTCGGTACCTATGCCGGGCGCTGTTCCGACCGGCTGCGGCGGGAAGAGATCTTCGGAGTATGAAACAATCTTCGCCACCCAGATCTTATCACCGCTGCGGCTGAAGGCGTGAAGTCGTCCATCCTCCGTACCAACATAAATAAGCCCCCCGGCAGATATGCTGGGAGTTCCTGACGGCCGAGCTCCCAGGCTGCTCCGCCATTTCAGCCTGCCGTCGCAATCTAAAGCAGCAATAGTACCGTCGTTCTGCGTTATATATATGGTACCGTCGATATCTACAACGGGTTCGGTCATAAGAAGGTTAGTATTGTATACCGGAACCACCTGATTGCCGTTAATAGCGGAAGCGGCCGTGCTGTTACGCCTGTATCTGTCTCCGCTCTCTGTGGGCCAGGCGGATGGCGCCATCGACATATCTTTCCTGATAGTCAAAGCCCCAGCCAGTGTTGCTCTCTTCCCGCTAGCACCATCTACCGCCTCCAGTGCCCAGGTGCCTGTGGGAATACCCTTTAAATTCAGCCTGGCCGTCATCTTCAAGGGACTAGATACGGTTATATCACCGGCAGCCAGCCTCTTGTCTTCATAAATCAAATAGAGTGCAACAGCACTGGTGAAACCGCTGCCGGTCACTTCAATATTGATAGAGGAATCCTGAACAGCCTGATCCGGCGCAACAGACCTCAGTGATAAATCTCCGGGTATGGAGAGAGTCTCCAGCGCCTTGGTAATGTTGATGCGCCCGTTACCATAGAAATCATCACGACCGGGAGTGCCGAGATCATCAGCCGTCTGCTCGATAACGGCTTTAATCTCTGCCGGCGACAGATAAGGATTTTTGGACAGCAGCAAGGCTGCTAATCCGGCGACATGCGGAGTGGCCATGGATGTTCCTGAAAGATACCTGTATTGCCCGCTGATAAAGGTACTCAGTATGGATTGACCCGGCGCAGCCACTGAGATATAAGGCCCATAATTGGAGAAATAGGAGTGGTTATCTGCTTGATCTGTGGAGGCTACGGCAATCACGCCTGGGAAGCCGGCAGGATAGCTTACCTGGCTGGTGGATTCGTTGCCGGCTGCCGCCACTACAAGACAGTTTCTTTTCAGGGCATAATCCACGGCATCTTTGAGTGCCTGGGAATAGGCATAGCCTCCAAGGCTCATATTTATAACTCTGGCGCCGTTATCCACAGCATAAGTTATGCCTCTGATAATATTCTCATAGCTGCCGGCTCCGCCACTATCAAGTGCTTTGATGGGAATTATGCTGCACTTCCAGTTTAACCCTGCAATACCGAGGTTGTTATTGGTAGCCGCAGCAATGATACCGGCCACATGAGTGCCGTGGCCATGATCGTCCATTGGCCGATTGTTCTCATTGACAAAATTATAACCGTTTATTACCTGTCCCTTCAGGTCCGGGTGATCATATTGCACGCCGGTATCAACCACACCTACCTTAATATCAGCGTTGCCGACGCTGATATCCCAACCCTTAACGGCTTTTATGCTTTGCAATGACCATTGGGAATTGTAGTAAGTATCGTTGGGAACGGAGAATATTCGAGCCACGTAATTAGGCTCGGCATACTCTACTGACGGGTCTTTGGATAATAACTTGACTGCTTTGGGCACACTCAGACCATCCGCCAGTTTGACGCGATGCAGCCCTACCTGTCTGGAACAGGAGGATGGAGATACCTGGTAACGACGGCTAAGCGCACTTATCTCCTGATCTCCACCGCCTTTGAGTTTGATAAGAACCTCGCCCTCTATATATCTCTTTTCCGGGTTACGCCTGATCTCGACCCGCTCCTCAAGTATTTCCGCTCCCGAGATACCCGGTATAACTAAAAGCAGCGGGATTATATATAAAGATAAGATGCTGGAAATTTTAAGTAATAAATTCGGTCTTTTGACATTTTTTTTCCTAAATGAAGTAGCCATGGCTAACCTCCTTAGAGGATTGATATACCATGGCTACTACAAAATATCCGCCAACTTCTCTTTACTGCCGGCATCAAATCAGCTTTTCTTGAACTCTATTTTTCCATTAAGCTTGGGCAAAGCAACTATATGATATGGACTGGTCAACGACATAGAAACCATCATATCCGCCGCAGGCGTTTTTTCCTTGATGCCGATTGTCGTCAGTGCCTCTTTGTTTTCCACTCCGGTAACTTCGATACTATATCCTCCTGAGTTACGTACACCTGTAAAAACAGCGATTAACGTCTCCTTCTCAAAGTTTATCGCCGGGCGCTCCGGTATAGGAAGTATGCCGGCATTCATTCTTTCCCATAGCGTACTCCAATCAGCCTCATTGTTTATAACCTGTTGTTCTCTCTTCTCTATCGCACAATAGTTTCCCTTGCTTACCGTTCTCATACTCTCTTTATCGGCTGAGGCCATACCTCCTATCATCAATACGGCTGCAATACCGACAACCAGAAATGCCGCCATGTATCGCCTTATCATCATATACCAACCCCCTCTCTAATGCGGAATACGAAATTTCAAGCTTCATACCTTCTGCAATTCGCTTCTTTCTCCTCCTGTATCTCTATCACAGAACCATCTCACATTACTGATTAGACGATACAAGCTTACCGGAGGTTCCTCACGATCATATATGAGTATTCTCAGTATAAGTCTCGCAATCCGCATGATCCACATGCATATTGATCGCCACGCCATCTGCAATGCATTTCATATCCTCATTATAGCCGCAATCAACGGCGCTGCACCAGGTTACTTTGCCCTCTCTCTCTTCTGCCATCACAATCACCTCCTGTATTTGGATCGGCTTGCCGCATCAAAGATGTTTTTCCCCGGTGAATTACAAATTAAACGGGCAAATTCGTTTACGATATACTTTTTGCGGGTAATTAGCTTATAAAGTTTGAACTGCCTTCTTGGAGATGAAAGTTCGTTTGCAAGTTAAGCGGTTTCTTCTAAAAAATGGGGTTGCTTATTCGGGATTTGAGTGCGGTTGCAGGTTTAGGAGATGAGGGCCAGGAGCCAGGAATGCAGGTCGTTTATTTAGCATTGAGATCCATTGGGAGACCGCAAGGAGGACTTCCGATTACAGAGGATAGATAAAGATGCAAAAAGAGCAAATGAAGCAAAAAGTCACCTTCTTTGAAATGGAGGACAGAGAGGTCGAATATCTGAAATCATGCCTGGGGAAGGATTATGACCTGTTGTTCTTTCTCGATACCATTGCTGATGTGCCGGCAGAGAAGTATATCGATAGTAGTGTTATAGGGGTGTTTATCTATTCCGAAGTAACCGCCGCCGTTATGGACTCTATGCCGAAATTGAAACTGATAGCCACTTTATCAACGGGTGTCGATCACATAGATCTGGAAGCGGCCGAAAGCAGAGAAATCACCGTCTGCAATGTTCCTGTCTATGGTGAGAATACTGTGGCCGAACATACTTTTGCACTGGTCCTGGCTTTATCACGCAAGATCGTTACTGCAGAGGAGCGCGTCAGAAAGCTGGATTTCTCCTCCAAGGGTTTGCAGGGTTTTGATCTGCAGGGGAAAACTATCGGAGTGGTAGGCGTAGGTCACATAGGTCTGCGTGTTATCCGCATTGCCAAAGGATTCGGCATGAACGTTCTGGCCTATGATATCCGGCCTGATGAACTTATTGCTGAAGTGCTCGGCTTTCGTTATATACCGCTAACGGAATTGCTTGGGCAGTCTGACATAATCACGCTGCATGTTCCTTTGGTCAAGAGCACCTATCATATGATAAACAGGGATACTGTCAAACAGATCAAACCCGGCGCCATATTGATAAATACGGCCCGGGGCAGCCTGGTGGAGACGGAGGCCCTGGCCGAGGCTATGGAGAATGGAATAATCGCTGGGGCCGGCCTGGATGTGTATGAGGGAGAAAGGGCTATCCGAGAAGAGTGGCAAGTCATAGACCGGCAGATGACTCGCGAGGATCTGCAGGTCTTGGTAACCAACATAGCTCTGCTTCACCGGGGTAACGTGGTTATGACTCCGCATATAGGCTTTTACAGCAGAGAGGCGCTGAAAAGAATACTCGATACTACTGTCGATAATATCAATTGCTTTTTTGCAGGCACCCCCTGCAACGTTATCAAGCCGTCTGCGGCAAAATAATGATTAAATGAAGGGAGATTAATCTTTATGGACTTGAGCAATCCTTTTGGCACCCTGGTAACAAGAGAGATGAAAAAAAATGAACTGGCCAGAGCAATATCTCAGGATATTGCTGCTGAACTCGATGCAGCAGCGCTCTATCAGGCTCACATCGATGCCACTGACGACGAGCGTGCTAAAGCTGTGCTGGCACATATTCGGGACGAGGAAAAAGAGCATGTCGCGGAATTCATGAAACTGCTGGAGATGCTTGATCCTATTCAGGCTGCCAAGATGGCGGATAGGGATAACGATATAAGCGAGATTCTAAGCACGGCAGGAATAGATATCTCCATGGAAGGCACTATCTCAAACAGTGATGAAGAGCAGGCGCCGGAACCGGGGGCCATAACATAGGCAGCCTGAATGAATAAGGAGCTGTTCCGGCCGGTTCTATAGGACCGGCCGGGATCATGCAGCTCTTTGCTCTCTTAAAAATAATAGCTTGATAATTTCCAGCGCTGGAATTATCAAAGCGGTAATGCCTATGGTTAGCAGAAAAGTCGGTACATCCAGCGGTACCGTCCTGAAAATATGATTGCCGAACGGTAGATAAAGAGCACCCATTTGTAAGATAAAACCAAATAGAACAGCACCTATAAGGAAGCGGTTGTTCAACAGATTACGATTGAGGACCGATTCTCTTACCGATTTACAGCTAAAGGCATTGAAAAGTTGGAATGTTACCATGGCTGTAAAGGCTATGGTTCTGGCCCTGGCAAAATCTTGTCCTGAAGCATATAAATGGAAGAGCAGAAGAGTACCTGTGGCCATTATCAGAGATACGAAGATAATAAAAATCAGCATATCAGCCGTAAGAAGGCTCTCTTCAGGATCACGTGGAGGCTCTTTCATCACGCCTCTCTCCATCGGCTCCAGACCAAGCGGAATGACGGCTACGCCGTCTGTTGCCAGATTAATCCATAATATCTGGACCGGTAGCAGCGGCAAAGGCAATCCGGCCAATACAGAGACCAATATGGTTACAACCTCTCCCAGATTGGTTGAGAAGAGATAAAGAATAACCTTTTTAAGATTGGTGTATATAGTGCGCCCTTCTTCTACAGCGGCCTCTATGGTAGCAAAATTATCGTCCAGTAATACCATTTTGGCGGCTTCCTTAGCTACATCTGTGCCTGTGATACCCATAGCTATGCCTATATCCGCTCTGTTTATGGCTGGAGCATCATTAACGCCGTCTCCGGTCATGGCCACAACGGCTCCGTTTTTCTGCCATGCTTTTACTATTCTTAGCTTTTGTAGCGGACTGACCCTGGCATAAACAGATATGATGCCGACTTTTTCCTCCAGCTCTTCATCAGTCAGTTCCTCCAGCTCATGGCCTCCCAGCACCAGATCGCCTTCATCATATATCCCCAGCTGCCTGGCAATGGCCGTAGCAGTAAGCTTATGGTCGCCGGTTATCATGATTACCCTGATACCTGCCTCCCTGACAATAGAAACAGCCCCTATTGCTTCCGGTCGAGGCGGGTCTATCATCCCGGCCAGTCCTATAAAGGCCATGCCGCCTATTTCATCTCCAATGGCTTCCTGATCTGTATCTACCGCTGAAAAAGCAAAACCTAGGACCCGTAATGCCCTGCCTGCCATATCGGCAGCCTGTTTCAGAAAATTACTTTCAACTGCTTTATCCAATAGCTTGATTTTGCCGTTTAGATCGATAAAACGGTTGCATAAAGAGAGCACACTCTCCGGGGATCCTTTGGCGTAAATATATCTGCCACCCATGAGATCATCATTTAAGGTAGCCATGTAACGCCGTTCAGCACTAAAAGGTATCTCATCAATCCTGGAATTATAGGAACGCACCTCTTCAGGCAATATACCGGCTTTGATGGATACTACCAGAAGTGCGCCTTCAGTAGGATCACCGATAACGCTGCCCGCCTTCAACTCAGCATCATTTGCCAATACTGCCGCCTTTAAAAGCAAGAAGATGTTCTCTCCAAGATCAGCTGCATATCCGTTACAAAGGAACTCTCCGACAGTAGAGTAGCCGGCGCCGGTAACATCCAGAACTATGCCTGTATATAGCTCGGTTACAGTCATTTCGTTTTTGGTGAGCGTTCCTGTCTTATCGCTGCAAATTACCGTAGCCGTGCCCAGCGCTTCAACGGCCATAAGCTTGCGTACCACCGCCTTACGCTCTGCCATTCGCCTCATGCCCAAGGCCAGGATAACCGTTATCACTGCGGGTAACCCCTCCGGAATAGCGGAAACGGTCAGACTGACAGCAACAAGAAAGATTTCGAGAAGCCGGAAGCCACGAAGAACACCCACAATTATTATTAACAGACCTATGCTGGGAACAGCC
Source organism: bacterium (assembly GCA_028685295.1). Taxonomy (GTDB): domain Bacteria; phylum UBP13; class UBA5359; order UBA5359; family UBA5359; genus UBA5359. The sequence goes on along the minus strand of JAQUEL010000064.1, from coordinate 1,484 downwards.
AGAACAAGCAGATTGCCGAAGGCTGCTATACGCCGTTGTAAAGGAGTCTTCACCTGTTCTTCACCCGTTATACGAGCTGCTATATGCCCTACTTCCGTTCGCATGCCGGTTTCTGTAACCAATCCCTTGCCATGCCCTTCCAGGGCTACCGTACCGGCATAAGCCATATTATCTCTATCTGCCAGAGTTATATCCTGCGGCAAAGTAAGGTTGAATTTATCAGCAGCATCCGCTTCTCCGGTCAGAGCTGATTCGTTTACTTTCAATCTGACGATATCTATCAGCCTGGCATCTGCGGGTATTTTGTCGCCGGCCGTAATTTCCAAAAGATCACCGGGCACCAGATTTGATGCATTGATCCTTCGACGCTCTCCTCCCCTGATAACCGTAGCTTCCGGCGATACAAGTTGCCGCAGGCTTTCGACGGCTTTGACCGCTTTGCCTTCCTGGAAGGTCCCTATCAGAGCATTTGCCAATACCACAAAGAGAATTACCTCTGCATCGATAATATGTCCAAGCGCCAGTGAAATTATTGCGGCAGCAAAAAGAATATAAATCAGGGGACTCATGAATTGTTGCAGGAAGATGGTTAAAACGGACTTGGGGCGACGATGTTCAAGCTCGTTGGGACCATACTGATCAAGCCGTCTACGTGCTTCATCCGAGCTGAGGCCGACCTGAAGATCGGCGCCCAAAATACCGGCTGTTTCCTTAGCCGACAGGGAATGCCAATTTATCATTGTCAGCCTTTGTTACGAGATAATTGTGTCAAAAAGGCACCGATCTTCTCTGATGCGCTGCTGCTGCTCTCCAGGATCTTGATGCCGGCAATACCACGCTTGCTTTGCCCTGGCAAACGGCGTAAGTGTATTACCTCAACCGTCAGCATCAGTGGAACAACATGCATGGGTAGGTTGAGACTGAGTTCAAGCCAGTCTCCCGTTTTTATTTCCGGTCCGACAACAACCTTCATTCCTTTCACGCCCAGTTCCACCACCTCGGCATTTTTACTATCCATATTAAGGCTTTGATCGGCAATATCTATCTGACGATAGTTGGCGACCAGACTGCCGACTTTTTGTCGAGCTTCCTTCCGTCTGGTCTCACATCCTATGCGTGCCAGCAGTGCACATACGCCATCCGGTAGCGGCATCATTATCACCTCATTAATATTCAGCTGTATAATTATTTATACCCGCTACGCAGATATAAAAACAAAACATATTATACGCTTGATCGTGTATGGATAAAGAGCTAAAATGTGGTGGTAATAAAGCCGCAATGACGGCGACTAACGGAGGTTGATCATGCCCATAATAGATATGCCCCTTGAGCAGCTTATGAAATATGAGGGACAAAACCCCTGCCCGGCCGATATGGACCGCTTCTGGGATACTTCTCTGGCTGAGATGAGAGCCATAGACCCACAGGTGAAAATGCACCCGCACGACACCGGTGCTTCCTTTGCCGAGTGCTTCGATCTT
>JAQUEL010000124.1 GCA_028685295.1 bacterium | reverse complement strand
GACTTTGTAAGAGGAACAAGCAGCAACGAATTTAAAGTTGATTTGGCCAACGGCGACTACATCATCTATCTTTTGGCAGGGGATACAACCGTGCCGCCGGCTTATACCGTAAGCATCAATGGTAAAGCTGTAGGTACTTCCACTGTGGGCGCTAACATATATCGCTTGCAACGTTTTACCGCCACGGTTACATCCGGCACTCTGACGGTTGGCTTTACCGGGGCCGGTACAGGAACGTATAAATGGCTTGTCAATGGGCTGATAATTTATTCTGCCGGCGATGATTTCTCCACCTATGCAGCCGAAATAAAGAAGCTGGAGGAGGATATTTACCTGGGGGGCAACTGGAACTATATTCCTAACTATACGCGGTATGTTTTTGATGAAACGGCATCGCTGCCTACTGCCGATACGGAAACCGAAGACAGGGGATTCTATCTCTTCTCACATAATTATCTGGATATCGTTTACAAGAACAGTCATCTCCAGAACAATCTCAGTGGTGTGGTAGAACTGGCGACGGCAGCGGCGCCGAAAGAGTATGAGCCGCTGGCCTTCACCTTAACGCCATTAAGAAACCTGGAAAGCTTCAAGATAAAATATACCGATTTCGAGTCGTCGGCTACATCCCTTCTCGGCTACTGGCCACTGGACGAGGGCACGGGAACGACGGCCGGGGATATATCCAACAGTAATCCGGTGCATAATGGCACCCTCTCCATAGGTAATGGTTGCTGGATGAAGGAGAACAACCAGGATTATCTTTATTTCAACGGAGCGGATACTACAGGCACCTATATCAGCATCAGCAACAATTTCAGCTTTACAAATAAGATTACGGCCGAGGCATATATCAAGCTGGAGGGCAAGGAGTATCCACCATCCGAATGGCAGAAGAGCAACCATGTTATAGTCGGCCAAAGCAATAGTTTTGAACTCCTGGTTAACAGCAGCGGCCGGCTGAGTCTCAACCTGTGGACTAGCCAAGGGTTTAAGCAATTGACCGCCGCCTGGGCTTATTCTCTCTTCGGAGAATGGCATAAGGTTGCCTTTACGTATGATGGAGCTAACATTATCCTTTATATAGATGATGTAGCCGTAGCCACTACGACGCATACGGGCACACTGATCAACAATGCTACGACATATATCGGTACCAGAGGTGCAAGCTGTATGTTTGCCAAGGGGATTATCAGCGATGTGAAAATATATGCTGATGTCGCTTGGCAGAAAATAGATAAATCTGCTATTCAGCTGAAGGAAGTAAAGCATTATTACCATAATTATGAGGGATTCAAGCCTGCCAGATATATGAGCTTCCCCAAGGCTTTAGAGGATTACGTGCCTCGCAACCTATATCAGAATAGTAATTACTCCTTTTGGCTTACAACAAAGGTCCCTGCAGATACTCAAGCAGGCGATTACTATTCAACTGTGGTCATGAAAGCACTTGGCAGCGACAATAAGCGTAAGGTTATGCGGGTTAAGCTGACGGTCCATCCGTTCACTCTTGATCCTGCTGAGGATTACACCTTTTGTATGGCTTACCATCTACCTAGGAAGAGTCTGGATAACGGAATCACCGGCTGGGATACTCTGCCATTGGAGTTGCAGGATATGAAGGAACATGGCATGAATACGGTGAATTTCCGGCCGATAACACAGAATCCGTGGACTGACCTGGGAACACAAAGGCCCAACGCCTCTATAAATGTCAACGGCTTGGCAGATCTGTTCAGGTGCGCCGATAGCGCCGGCCTGACTCATCCCATACCGCTGAGTCTGGAGCAGTATCTTCCTTATGATTTGACAGGGAACAGGATAACCTTCAATTCATCGGAGTGGGATAATGAGGTCAAGGATCCTCTCCTGCAATTACAAAGCATTTGTACGTCGGAAGGGCTGCCCGGCTTCTATTTCTATCTGGATGAACCAGTGACTGAGGATAGACGTGCTAACTACCTGGATGTCTTCGATTATCTGGATGACTATGGTATAGAGAATTTCTGTACGGTAGGCGTTGAATCTCATTACAATCCTCTTTTCAGGACTTCACCGTTGCTTCTTAAAGTTCGCTGCTACAACGGTTCATGTGAAAGCCAGTTGGCGCAGATACGGCAGGATGCAGCCACCTACGGCTTTGATTTCTGGGTTTATAACGGTCCCACCTGGTCGTATATTCCCGCCAAAAGCAGATTCAATATAGGTTACAGAACTTGGTGGCAGGGTGCAAAGGGACATCTTGTCTGGGATTATGCCGTCTTCTGGGGAGGAGGTATGCCGCTGAACCCGTTGTCCAATCCTGATGGCGTCCACGCGCATGAGATAATCCCCGATCTGTCCGGACCTATTCCCACAACAACCTGGGAAGCCATCAGAGAGGGCATCGACGATATCAAATACATCCGCACTCTGGAGGCGCTGATCTTAGCTCATCCGGGGACAACCGAGGCTGCTGCGGCTCAGGCGTACCTTGACGGTTTAAAGAGCGATATTGATGCGGCTTGCCAGGGAGTGTGGTGTAACCCGGCCACCGGCGAGCCGGTGACGGATTCGCCGTTATGGCCGCATTCGAAGTATGATGAGGTCAGAAGCGATATCGTAGAGCATATTAACATTCTTAGAGCTTTGTAAGCGAAAAATAATTTTCAAAGGGAGCAATATGATGGTCACAGCAACAGCGGATTAAGCGGTTTCTTTGAATGCCTACAATCTCTGATCGGCTTCGAGCCGCTCTGTTTTATGTTGATCGATGACCCGGAGCTGGTGCAGGCGGTATGCAGCCGCCTGGAGGAGATATT
>JAQUEL010000063.1 GCA_028685295.1 bacterium | reverse complement strand
TTACAACAGAATCGTCGAACAAATAACCCTATAAAAATAAGATTACAAAAGCCATGATAAGAGTTATAGAGCTAGGCAATTGCTGTTATGTGCCTGGTGCCTGCCGCACCGGGAGTAGTGCCTTGGGCGGATACGGAAACTCTTCGCCCCCTCTCTAATAATTCTTGAAATACGTCTTGTTGTTTTGGAATTAATGCTGTTTTTGTGTATGAGATTGTCTCTGTCAGGGCCATTTTTTATTCAACATGAGAATAGCCCCTGGGTTAATCCCCAAGGGCTTATTTCGTATGCCTTGTTTTCTTACCTCCGGCCTAAAAGGTAACGGCCATTTATTCTGATCTAAACCGGTCCTAGCCCGGCCGCGTCGAAACATTATACAGAGAGAAAGAATGGGAAAAGATAAGAAATTTGAATTGCGTAAAGCGGAACTTCTCAAGCCGAGTGCAGGAGCATTGCAAGAAGCACGGTAATTCTAAAGGGTCGGGGGCTGTCATAACAAATGATTTCTCCGGCACCGTGGCACGTTTAATCGTTATATCACGGTTAGATAACGGTTACTTAACGGCATATTCTTATTGTCTAGCAAGGGAACAAGCGGTTTGCCAATTATACAGCAAGGCTATATAATAAATTATTGCCATTTTGGGATTTACCAGCGTAATGACAGGGGGTAAGAACATGTCTAAATTTCATCAGAGTATTTTTTCTATCATCTTATTGTTGATCTCTCCCATGATTGCCAAAGCTGCAGAATCTCCGACACCTACCGCAACACCGCCAATACAGGTTATCGCTCCTGAGGAGAACTGTATAGCAAATGTGGGCGAGAGTCTGGAAATAATGATCATTGCCCAAGATGGTTTGGATATCGTGTCAGTATCTGCTTTATGTGATGCAAAAGGTATAGGCATGACACAAACAAAGCCCTATACAATCAAATGGGATACAAGCAATTATAGCCCTGGCGATTACACCATAAGGGTATTCGCCTATCTTAAATCCGGTGAAAAATTGTCAGCTAAACCGGTAGTTGTTTCTCTTGTAGCATCTAAAGGATTATCAGCTATGACAACCGCTCCTCTTGCGGTGGTTAAAGAGGGAACCCCCGTAATGCTCCAGACTACAGCGAAAATGGTTTCGGGAGAAACAGCAAAAGGTTCTTCCGTTAGATATAAAGTTATAAGGGATGTAGTAGGCTCATCAGGGCAAGTATTAATACCCTATGGCGCATCAGCATACGGTAAAGTCATTACATCTACACCACGCGGTATGTTTGGCAAAGCGGGAAAAATCGAGTTTAATATTGAATCAGTTCAAGGAGCAGGTGAAACTCTAATACCACTTAGAGCCTCTCAGGATGCAACGGGAACAAGTAATGGTGGCGCGGTAGTTGTGACGACTCTCTTTCTGTCGGTTTTAGGGGTATTTATTAACGGGCGAGATGCTGTTATACCTGAAGGCACGATGATAACGGCCTTCGTAGATCACGATACTCCTATTGCTAGACCGCTTCCTCCAAACCCTGGCGGTTCCAAGAGCGGTAGCTTGGAGATGATAACAATCCTGTCTCCCGCAGATAAGGCTTCCATTAGAGAAGGGAGTAAGGTGACGATTGCCTGCAACATATTCCCTCCAACCGATGTAGCTACTGTAAAGATATTCCTTAATGATGAATTACTGAATGAGCAGAACAACGCTCCAAGATCCTTTGTATGGGATACAAGTAAGTATGGGCCTGGGGAATATCAAATATATATGGAAGCAAGCTTTAATAATGGGAAAGTTGTAAAATCTTCTCCGATAAAGGTAACAGTGAGGAGAAAAGTACCGTTTTAGAAGAATTAGTGGAGAACTATGAACTAGGGGTCAGGAGTTTACATTTAACATATTTGCGTATTTCGGTAAAATCGACTACCCATTCCGGCGTTTTCTATCACCCGTCGGAACGCAGTGACGCTGGATAGGTAACGAATAGGGGCGGGATTGTTTGGTCGCACTTCGCAAACCTATTATCGTTGACCCCTGAGCAGCATGAGGCTGTACGTCGAGCAGCGTTAACGATAATAGGGGGCAGATCAACTCCGTTGCAGCGCAGCGTTCCGAGGGCATTAAAGAATGTGGCCGATGTTATGCGTTCGCAAGGGGCTAAGCAACGCTAGGCAGCATTCCTTCCGGGCCGGTTATCGCCATGGACGGGGCTGTTGAAGCTGCTCCTGTTGCTTCTGTACCTAAACCTGATGTTCAAGCGCATACAAGGCCGCAGACTGAAGCGAAGGTATCAACGGTCGGGCAAACGCCTGTTCATCCTGCCACGGGGCAAGCAGAGGGCGCAGGGGCGAGCGTAGAGGGGAATAATAGCGTATTGGGCATACAGGAAATGCCGCCGCAAGAGATACAGGCAGACCCTTTCCGCTTTCAGTATAAGACTGACCGGGCCAGAGAATTGCAGCGGGTAGGGCATATAGATGCTGACAAGAGCAACCAGATTGCCAGCGAAGCTGCGAAGCTGGAGGATGTTTTTAGTCAACAACTGCACTATGCCGGGCCTGTATCCGATGCCTTAAATCAAGCAGCCAGAGAGATGGCGGTAGGGGGTAATATTATGGAGGACAACTAACACCTCCGCAGGAGATAACAGCGCAAAAGCGGTTGGAAAGCATAGGCGTAAGCAATGCTGACGCTGCTGTAGCTAAAATTGCCGGAGTGGATAGCCTTGATAAAATCGGCTGGCCTGAAACCGATAACCTGATTACAGCGCATGACTTTCTTAACGTTGACCGTAAGGCCTTTTTACAAAAGTACGGCCTGAAAAGAGTTTCGAAACAGAGCGTTGAAGTGCATGGCGAGACTAAGAAAACGCCAAACGATATTGACGCCTTTGCCGGGGAATCTACTTATAAAGTGGGCAAGAAAATAGGCAAAAGCACAAAATTATTGACAGACCCGGCACTCATCTATAGACAATCTGTTTGCCAAATACAGAACCAGGCGCAACTCTTCCGATGGCATGGACAGGAAAGTTCTAATTTCGTCCAACCGGTCCAGCTAAAAACTAACCTCCCGAAAAAAGACTCTTTCCTTGTATGGTCTAGCCTGAACCTGGGTAGATATGCAATATGAGACGAAAAAACGATAAACCAGGTTTAGAAGAGGGATATATCAGAATTATACACACTATGGGGATAAATATCGGCGTTCTGACTTTATCCACCTCTTCGCTGATAGTTTTTATTCTGGCGTTTATTAAATTTATCGGCATGCTGGTATATCTGCCGAAAATAAACATTGGCAGGATAAGCAATGTCCTCAGTATACTTGGTGTGGAAAAGAAACCTCTGGTTCTGGTATTTATCGATATAATAGATACTTCCATATTGGCCTCGATACTTCTTATACTTGCTTTTGGCTTGAGGGCCGTGTTTATGGGAAAACGTTACAAGGTTGTAGCCTTCGATATTCGTGATATCGATGAATTGAAGGAGTATCTCATCGGGCTTGTAATTACTCTGATGAGCACACGTTTCCTGGAACGTATGCTGAAACAGGGCATTGACAGCAATATACTGGGACCGGGTATCGGTATGGCGGCACTTATCCTGGCGCTGGGTGGTTATGACTTTATTCTGAAGCAACACAAACGTGGTTATTAACAAACTAGCTGAAAACCCCATAGGCTTGCCGTGGGGATGAAAGCGTTACTCCGTACATTCATTCTTAAAAAGCCCGCGTTGCATCATATAAAAAACCAATCGAAAAGGTAATCGTTGCATTCAGAGGGTGAAACGATGGGCGATAAGCGGTATTCAATTACAAAAAGGCCGTTGTTTCCGAGGAGTTATGAAAAACAGTAAAGAAGATGCGTATAGTAAGCGACAGGTTCAATGCCAGAATCAGAGCAACAGAAAAGAAGGCATGAAGATACCGGCTGGTAGTAGCCACTGAAGCATGCCCGAATTGCGGGAAGAACAATCGGTCGTGCAATGGGCAGGCTCTTCAAGGATCGATGGTGAGGCTTGCGGCAACTGTGATGATATGCACGAATAAGACCCTAAGGAACATAAGCAGCTATGCAGAGAGCGGAGACTGCTTGGCAAAGGGTCCTAGCGTCTGCCGCCTTTACCGGCGCCACGTTCCTCCCGTTCCATTCGGGGCCTGGCTTCATTGACGGTAAGAACACGGCCGCTGGCTTCCTTGCCATTCAGATCTTTTATAGCTGCCTCAGCCTCGGCATCGGAACTCATTTCCACAAAGCCGAAGCCTTTGCTGCGGCCGGTATCACGGTCGGTTATTATCGTGGCGCTTTTTACTGTACCATACGGTCGAAACAAATTTTCCAATTCCGTATTATCAACACCATAAGCAAGGTTGCCGACGTATAATCTTTTTGTCATATGATTATCCCCTCGTATAATATTTAAAAAAGCTCAAAGCAACAGGTAATATGCTGTAGCCTTATATTCTGTTTTTTACCCTTGTGCAATTCATCTGAAACGGGATTTCAGAATGGTTGTGAATATCTCATGCAGGCAGGACTCGTTTAATTTGCAATAAAACAGGGTAATTAGCTGTTGGCATTACAGATGCATTTGTTCTGTGGATAATCGTTATGGATAGGCATCTGAACCAAGCTCGTATAAAAGGAGATGTATAGATGAGCAAAAGGATATACGTGGGAAATCTAAGCTATAGTACTGATAACGATGCTCTAAAAGAGTTGTTTGAGCCGTACGGTACCGTTGAAAGCGCGGAAGTCATCGTGGATAGAACCACGGGAAGAAGCAAAGGCTTCGGCTTTGTAGAGATGGATACGGATGAGGCTGCTCGCATGGCTATCGATAGCCTCAACGGTAAGGAAGTAAACGGCCGATCTCTGACGGTCAACGAGGCCAAGCCGCGTGAAGCTAGAGGAGGACATTGAGCCTCAATTACGGCTTATGCTAAAGCAGCATCCTGAGTGCAAGTATCGCTCGGGGGCAACTCCGAGAAAACGATATGAGGGTACTTTTTCTCTGTGAAACGGAGATCATAGCCTTTTTTAAAGAGGGCTACGGCACGATCCTGATCATCCAGGACTACTCCGGCATAGCCGCTGCCTGATATTTCATCGATATGCTGCTTATCTATCCATCTGGCGATGGTGTAGGGATGGTGCTCTATCGATATTCGAGTGGAATATTCGGCTTCCAGGCGGCTTACAAAAACTTCGAACTGCAGCTGCCCTACAGCACCCAGCATCGGGTCATGTGCCCCTCGAAGTGGATAATAAACCTGCACTACGCCCTCCTCAAACAACTGCTGAAGTCCTTTGTGGAAGCCCTTGTACATAGCAGGATCATACGGTCTGACAGTAGCAAAGCATTCCGGTGCAAAGCGGGGAAACGGCGGTAGCGAAAGCTCTCCTCTTTCGCAGAGAGCATCGCCTATTCTAAACGTTCCGGGGTTTATCAGACCGATTATATCGCCTGGCCAGGCTTCATCGATAACCGCCCTCTCCTGAGCAAAAAAAACATGCGGGCTGGAAAGCCGTATCATTTTGCCGGTACGCAAATGCTTGACTGTCATGCCGCGTTCAAATCGGCCGGAGCAGATGCGCACAAAGGCTATCCTGTCACGATGTCGTTGATTCATGTTAGCTTGAACCTTGAAGATAAAGCCGGTGAATCTCTCCTCATCCACTCTTATCTTATTATCTCCGACTTCACCCGGCAAGGGAGAGAGCGCGATAAAATGTGCTAGAAAACGCTCTACTCCAAAATTAGTTAAAGCGCTGCCAAAGAATACCGGCGTCATCTCTCCCGACAGAAAGGCATCCCGGGTGAACGGCTTAACTACCTCTCTCAGTATCTCCATTTCCTCCAGGAAGATATCGTGTTTGTCAGGCCCTATCAACTCTCTTACGGCCGGATCATCAGCGTTACCGGCAATAACCGGAGCTTTCTGCTGATTATGCGTGGTACGTTCATATAAATATATGCGCTTCTCAGTTCTATCATAGACACCTGTAAATTCATCGCCTGAGCCTATTGGCCAGTTTAGCGGTACGGCTGTGATTCCAAGTATCTCTTCAACTTCATCCAGCAGTGCTAACGGATCCCTTCCAAGACGATCCATTTTGTTGATAAAGGTAGCTATAGGTATGTTTCTACGGCGACAGACCCGAAAGAGCTTTTTGGTCTGCTCTTCCACACCTTTGGCGGCATCCAGCACCATGACGGCGCTATCGGCAGCAGTCAGGGTGCGGTATGTGTCTTCGCTGAAGTCATGGTGGCCGGGTGTATCCAGGAGGTTGAGACAATAGCCGTTATATTCAAATTGCAGTGCTGCTGAAGTTATGGAGATGCCGCGCTCTTGCTCTATATTCATCCAATCGGAGGTGGTTTTATTCTGATTCCGCCTCGCTCTGACTGAGCCTGCCAGACGTATGGCTCCACCATACAACAGCAATTTTTCCGTGAAGGTGGTTTTACCGGCATCAGGATGTGAAATAATGGCAAAGGTTCGTCTTCGTTCCGTTTCAGCTTTAACAATATCAGATAAATCCATTAAATAATACTCCGATCACAGTTTAAATGTACGGCCAATATTATACTTGATAAAACCGGCATATACAATTAAGATTTGACAGATTGAACCATTTTTGATAAAACAACAAGGGTGTGTTTAATGCATCTACAGACAATAATTCACTAAGGGGGCAAAGAATATGTCATTAGTTCCTATGCGGATTCTATTGGATCATGCTGCGGAGAACGGCTATGGTGTGGCAGCGTTCAATGTTAACAACATGGAGCAAATACAAGCCATCATGGCAGCGGCTGAAGAAACGGAATCACCGGTAATCGTTCAGGCTTCCAGAGGCGCCCGGAAGTACACCAATGATGCTTATCTTCGGCATCTCATGCTGGCTGCGGCCGAGCTTCATCCCAACATACCTATATCCATGCATCAGGACCACGGTAATTCACCGGCAACTTGCATCAGTGCCATTGAGCAGGGTTTCAACTCCGTTATGATGGACGGCTCTCTCTCGGAAGACGGAAAATCGCCTTCCAGCTATGAGTATAATGTCAAGGTAACCAAGGAAGTTGTGGATTATGCCCATGCCAGGGGAGTCACTGTTGAAGGCGAAATAGGTACTCTCGGCGGTATTGAAGATGGTCATGGCGCAGGTCTTACCGGTGAAGAAGCCTTAAAGCACCTTACCGATCCCAGCCAGGCAGAGCGTTTTGTGGCAGACACAGGTGTCGATGCGCTGGCAGTGGCCATTGGAACCAGCCATGGCGCCTATAAGTTTACTCGTAAGCCCACAGGCGATGTTCTGGTTATGAGTGTTATTGAGGAGATACACAAGCGTCTTCCCAATACCCATCTTGTTATGCACGGTTCTTCCAGCGTGCCGCAGGAACTATTGGATATCATCAGAATGTATGGTGGATATATGAAAGAGACCTACGGCGTGCCGGTTGAGGAAATACAGCGCGGTATCAAGCATGGCGTACGCAAAATCAACGTGGACACCGATAACCGCTTAGCCATAACCGGTGCTATCCGCAAGGTTTTTTCTTGCAAGCCGACTGCCTTTGACCCACGCGATTATCTCTCACCAGCCAGAGATGCCATGAAGCAAGTCTGTATCGACCGCATGGTAGCCTTTGGTCAGGCCGGATATGCAAGCAAGGTAAAGCAGGTAAGCATGAAAGACATGGTTACCTTCTATATGGGCAAGTAATTTTCTACCAATTACCTGATAGGCAAGGAACTGATGAGAGCCTTCCGGAAAAGGAAGGCTCTCAGGGTTTTATGGCATCTGTCAAAGCTTCAGCGTATGATTACAGGTGTTCCTACCGGCGCCCAAAAGAAGAGTTTCTTCGCGCTTGGTACAGCCAGCCGTATGCAGCCGTTAGAGGCTGGACGAAGAGGAACATGATGGTAACCGTGAATGAAATAGTTGCCGTTGTAATGCAGGGACCAGGGCATGCCGGCGCCGCCTCGTGGACGTGGATAGATGCTGGATATATGCATTTTTTTCTTACCTAAAACACGGTAGCTCCCTCGTGGTGTGGATTTGCCCGGGCGACCGGAGCTTATGTGAAAGTTATAGATTATACGGTCGTTGCTTTTAGCATAGATCCTTTGAGCTTGCAAGTTGATGACGATAGCTTTGCCTCTGAAAGCGAGAGCTTTGATATCGCTTTCAGGATGCTCTCCGATTGCTGTCGGTAGCCTTTCTTCAGCCATGATGGGAGCGCTGACTAATAAACTGTAAATGATAAAAATGATAAACAATCCGGGTATACGCAATTTCTTATACCTCCTTTGCATACTCTATACCTGAAAAAAGAGAGCCATAAACAAAATATTATGGAGGATATTATGGTTTATGGTATTCGGATTAACAAATAAAGGATTTAATGATAGATTAGCGGAATAACATAATTGATTGAATAGGATTTTTATTTACATAGTTTCTATCGGAGGTGCGCATATATGTTAATGCTGGATGATATTGCTGAACAGCCACAGGTTTTAAATCGCATTCTCGAGGATGAACTCTCCAATATCATTTCTATCGGTCAGATAGCGCGTGAGCGTGGTAGTTGTCTCGTTATGGCAGTAGGACGCGGCTCTTCTAATAACGTTGCTATGGCTTCCAAATATATATTTGAGACCATAGCCTCAATTCCTTCAACGGTTATTTCGCCAACCATATTTATGGCATATCAAGCTAGGCTTAATCTCTCAAATGCCGTTGTCATAGGCATTTCGCGTTCAGGTGAAACGTATGAGACACGAGAGGTCCTGATAATGGCCAGGGAGCTGGGAGCAATGACGGTTGCCATAACGGAAGAACCTGAATCCCCATTAGGGCTTACGGCAGATTACTGCATAAATACGCGGGCTGGGGTGGAAAAGGCTATATCGTCCACTAAAACTTATACGGCTCAGATGGCTATCCTTTATCTTCTGGCGGCTGTTATATCTGAGGATAGAGAAACGATCAGTGCATTGAGGCTTGTGCCTGAACTGATGAATTCCGCTCTGACTCTATCGGATAGTATGTGCGAGCTGGTCAAGCCTTATCGCTATATGACCAGATGCGTAGTGCTGGGCAACGGTTTCAATTACGCCACAGCCTTGGAAACAGCTCTCAAATTAGAGGAGATTTGTCAGGTTTCGGCCCTGTCTCATTCATCGGCCGAATTTGCACACGCCGCTATCTCTCTGGTAGGGGAGGGGTATCCGGTTATGATCTTTGTTCCCGGCGGACCAACCTATAATAATATGCTGCGACTGACCAGAGAATTGCAGCGAGAGCTGGGAGCGGAAACTATAGTTATATCGGATCGTAAGGAAGTGCTGGAAATTGCCGATACCGCTCTGGTCTTGCCTGAGCCGGTAAGGGAGGTATTCTCTCCTTTGGTATTTATGGTGGTAGGACAGCTCTTTGCCTATAATTTGGCATTGCAGAAAGGTCTTAACCCCGATAGGCCAAGAGGACGGCGTAAGATAGTCCGTTAGCTGTCAGTCATCAGCTTTACTCTTTTGGTCTGCAATGCTGCTCAGCGTTTCCATGAATTTCTCTGAATGAAGCTGTTGCTTGTCAGCTGCCTCTTTGAACGCCTTGACGGCATCCATATTGTTTTCTTCAAGAGCTTTCTCTATGTATTCGGGGTACTTATTGATGTATTCTGCAGCTTCCCCATTAATGGCAGATTGCAAATTGTTCTCTGTGCTGCTGATTCCCTGCATCAGTTCCAGATTGCGTTGTGCGTAACATAATTCATCCATAGCTGCATCTTCAAACAACCTTGCTACGTCTTCGTGCCCCTCTTCTCTGGCTTTGCGCGCGAAAGTCAGGTACCTCACACTGGTCTGGGATTCATCGGCAAATGCTTCTTTTAAATCATCAATAGTAGACATGGCTGATACCTCCTCATAACACCCTTTATACCCGAATATACCGCTAACCAGCATATAGAGGTTTAACGGTATCGGTGCTAAATACTGATATATATGGTTTGCTCACTGTGCAATTTGCTTGCCGGTTGATTGTTTTTGCTATCCGGATGCGGCTTGAAAGAGCATATATGAGGTTTATAGGAAGCATGGGTATGCAATAAAGAAGATAGCCGGCTATCTTCTTTATTGCTTTACCATATGCAGGATAATAAGAAAGGTGAAAATTACTAAAAAACAGGCTTGACCCCTTGCTTCTTGCTTTGGGGATGGGAGTATGTTTGCATATACTGTGATACCTTAGTAAAATATATGCAATCGTATTCTTGATAACGCCCGGGTAAATAAAGTATAAGTATATAAGGAGAGCTACTTGTCACTGGCAAAGGTAAAAAGCAGTACGGTTATAGGGGTCAATGCGCATTTTGTTGAAGTGGAGGTTGATGTCTCTTCCGGCTTACCGTCTTTCACTATAGTCGGCTTGCCTGATGCTGCTGTGCAGGAGGCTAAAGAGCGGGTAAGAGCGGCTATTCGCAATACCGGCTTCGAATTTCCTATAGGCAGAATAACGGTCAACCTGGCCCCGGCCGATATCCGCAAAGAAGGCCCGGCCTTCGATTTACCGATAGCCGTAGGCATACTGGTGGCTACAGGAGCAATACATTTGACCGGAAAGATGGCCGAGGCCGTATATATGGGAGAACTTTCCCTCGATGGCTGTTTGCGACCTGTGAACGGTGTTATGCCTACAGCTTTGGATATGCGCAGTGATAAATATCCAAAGCTGGTAGTGCCGCGGGATAATTACTGTGAAGCAGCCCTGGTTGATGATGTTGAAGTATTTCCTTGCCGCAATCTTCATGAAGTAGCAGCCCTTGTAAATGGTCATTATCTGCCGGAAAGGCCTGTTGTTGATACAGCTAGTGATGAAGATTCACTCGTTGGTGAGGATTTTTCGGATGTAAAAGGGCAGGATGCCGCCAAGAGAGCTATGGAGATAGCGGCAGCCGGCGGCCATAACGTTCTGATGATCGGCCCGCCCGGTTCAGGCAAGACGATGCTTGCCAGGCGTATCCCCGGTATCTTGCCTCAAATGAATCAATCAGAGGCACTGGAAGTAACCAGAATATACAGTGTCAGGGGGCTGCTGGTAGGTAATTCCTCATTAATTAACAGACGAAGCTTTCGCAGTCCGCATCATACTATATCCAACGTAGCGCTCATAGGGGGAGGCTCATATCCACTCCCCGGAGAGGTCAGCCTGGCGCATAACGGCGTACTTTTTCTGGATGAACTGCCTGAATTTAAGCGTGATGTTCTGGAAGTGCTTCGTCAGCCACTGGAGGAGGGTACGGTCACCATAGGCAGGGTTGCCGGAACAATAAGCTATCCTGCCCAGTTCATGCTGGTGGCTGCCATGAACCCTTGCAAATGCGGCTATTACGGTGATCATACAAGAAGTTGCGTTTGCACCCCAACGCAGATAAATCAATATCTCAGCCGCATCTCCGGTCCCTTGCTGGATCGTATAGATATGCACATAGAGATGCCCAGAATCAGCCAGGAGCAACTTATGGGGCGCCCTGATGGTGAATCCAGTCTTTCCATACGAGAGCGGGTGCAACGGGCCAGGATGCTTCAGCAAGAGCGGTATGCCGGCCGGAAATTCCACTGTAATGCCAAGATGGATAGCCGCAGCGTCAGAAAATATTGCCGAACTGGAAAGGACGGTACGGAACTGCTCAGCCGCGCCATGAAATCTCTCGGATTATCTGCCAGAGCATACGATCGCATACTTAAAGTAGCCAGGACAATAGCTGATCTGGATGGTAAGGATAACCTGGAAGCCACACATATCGCCGAGGCGGTACAGTATCGGACGCTGGACAGGCGGTATTGGGCTTGAATAAACCTTCTATAACTAAATGTCAATAACTTATGAAAATGTCCCATTAGTAATCTGTGGAAATTTTTATCTTCCTCGGTTGACATGGAGCCTCCTATGCTGTGTCTTTAAGCGGTAGGGCGGTACTGGTACCGCCCTACCAGAAGCCTACCA
>JAQUEL010000062.1 GCA_028685295.1 bacterium | reverse complement strand
GTGATCCGGAGCCCCAAGCCGTCTTCACTTTGCATGCCTTGAGCGATATTCCGGTGGGAAGTATTGCTTCACGATCGGGCGTTATCATGGCTGCAGCCGATTTTTTCAAGATAGTTATTCATGGGAAGGGCGCACACGGATCCATGCCGGAGACCTCTATAGACCCGGTGCTTACGGGAGCACGGATAGTGGAAGCGTTGCAAGCAGTAGCTTCTCGCAACATAAATCCTTTAGATGCGGTAGTAGTGAGTGTATGCCGTTTCAGCGGCGGTACTAACGGCAATATTATACCTGATAATGTGGAATTGGAAGGCACTACTCGTTATCTGAATGAAGAGACGGGCCGCTGGATCCCTATGCATATGGAGCGGATAATCAAGGGTGTGTGCGATTCCATGGGGGCATCTTATGAATTCAGCTACAATACGCCGTACATACCTACCATCAATAATCCTAAGATGGTAGCGATGGGCGCTGAAGTAACAAGGGAACTTTTGGGAGCCGGCGAGTGGGCGGAAATAGAAGCACCTTCCCTGGGCGGAGAAGATTTTTCATATTACATTAAGGATTATCCCGGGGCTATGTTCAGGCTGGGCATGGGCGAAGAATACCCTGGTTTGCATAATCCCTATTTCGATTTTAACGATAAAGCTCTGCGTAACGGCATTCTTTTCATGTCTGCTATTGCGCTTAAAGCTCTATCAGAGGGCTGTTTCTATAGTAACGGGCTTAATCAGCAAGCATAGCCAGCTCTCTCTCGAAATTTCCCAGCTTGCTTTCGTAGCTCTCTTGCAGGGAGCATAATCTATCGTAGAGAGCTTTCAGCTCCGGCTCTATATGGCTGTTTCGTTTTGACAATGCTGCGATGGTCGGCGCATCCCCGACCATGGAGGCATGAACAAGGGCACTGTTGTTCCTGCTCATCTCTTCCTCAAGACCGGTTATGCTCTTTTCCAGACAGGCTATATCCATCTCCATCGGTCTTAACGTCTCCGAACGCCGTTGTATTATTTCAGCCTTTTCCTTCTTTAATGCTTTTCTTAGATTATAGGAATCGGCCTCAGAAACCGGGCGTTGCTCATTTAATTCAGAGTAAAGCCGGTCATCCTCCCAACCTACTTCGTCCAGAAAATCCTGATAACAGCCTTCAAAGAGGCGTATACAGCCACGATCAAAAACAATAAGTCGGTTAGCCAGATTATGCAGATAAGTTTCATTATGTGTGACGAATATCACCGTGCCGGCAAAGGCTTTTATAGCTTCCATCAGGGCTTCGGAAGATTCCATGTCCAGGTGGTTGGTAGGCTCGTCCAGCAGCAGCATATGGGCGGGAGCTACCAGAAGCTTGCCCAGTGAAACTCTGCTTCTCTCACCACCGGAGAGCACGGATATTTTTTTTAGAGCCATATCGCTTTCAAACATAAGATTACCGCTTATGTTGCGAGCTTGCTGAGGTGTGCAATCCGGGTGAGAAGCGGTTATCTCCTCTAGCACGGTTTTATCGGGATCCAAACGGTTTACGTTAGTCTGTCCAAAATAACCTATTTTCAGAAGAGAATGCTGTCTTATCGTGCCTTGCAGCGGTGTCAGCTCACCGGCCAGTAATCTGAGCAGAGTGGATTTGCCTTTGCCGTTTTTACCGATAACGGCTATTCTGTCGGCTTTGCCCACGATAAGGCTGAAATTATTTATAAGACGAGGTGAATCTTCTTCATAAGCAAAGGATATATTTCGGATTTCCATCATAGTCTTGGACGGAAAGGAAGCGCTTCTGAAGCGAAAATCAAGGTCTTCCAATGTTTCCAGCTTGCTCATTTCCACTTGCCTGGCCAGTGCTTTAACACGAGATTGCACCATGCTGCTTAATCGAGCTTTGGCTCTGAATCTATTGATGAAGGCCTCTGTCTCCCGGCGTTTCTTTTCATTGTTCAACCGTGTCTTCTCATAAATCTCTTCTTCTTTCAGCAGTTGTTGATAAAGCTTCTCTGTAGAACCGGCTACTTTTCTGATCTTACGGCGATGAATGCCTACAGTATGGGTGATTATGCCATCCATAAATCCACGGTCATGGGTTATAAGCATCAGCTCACCTTTCCACTGTCGTAAAAAGCGGGTAAGCCAGCTGATGGAGGTAATATCCAAATAGTTGGTAGGCTCGTCCAGCAAGAGCAGGTCCGGTTCCGATACCAATGCCTTGGCCAGATTGAGTCGTACCTGAAATCCGCCTGAGAATTCATCTGGATGACGTTTCATATCAGCAGGGGAGAAACCCAGGCCGGCTAACACCTTTTCCACCTTCCAACTCTCGTCGGCTCTCTCTGGAGATAATCCCAGGCAGCCTTCTTCCAGCACCGTTTTGGTGGTAAAATTGATATGCTGTTTCAAATATCCCACTGTATAGCGGCTGGGAATCGTAATCTCACCGGAATCCGGCTCTTCCCAGCCCAGGATGAGACGAAAGAGGGTCGTTTTACCGTGCCCATTACGCCCGACCAAACCTATCTTCTCACCGGGGTTGATGTTGAAGCTAATATTTTCGAGCAGCGTTTGTCGCCCGTATGTTTTGCACAGGTCATTTATCTTAAGCATATGTGGTATTATGCCTTCCCGACTCACTATTAGTCAATACGGGTATAAATTTGCAAGGAAGCAGGGAATAGTTGGCGAATAGTACAGGGGATGATGATGATAGATGAAAATAAGAGGTTGCAACTGCCTGATTACGTTCTTGATGTCTGTCATGCTCTCCATGACGGCGGCTATCAATCATATGTAGTAGGCGGGGCTCTCCGTGACATTTTACTTAACCAGCCTGCTAAGGATTTTGATGTGGCCACCGACGCTCTTCCGGATGAGGTGGAGAGGTTGTTCCGACGCGCCGTACCTACCGGAAAGGCGTTTGGCACCATTACCGTTATATCACAGGGGCAACCCGTTGAAGTAACTACCTACCGCCTGGAGGGGCGTTATTCTGATATGCGGCGTCCGGACAGCGTTGTCTATTCCGGTTCGCTGAAGGAAGACCTCTCCAGGAGGGATTTCACTATCAATGCTCTGGCATACTCTCCCTTTGAAGGCCGTATCAGGGATTATTTCAACGGAATAGGCGATCTTGGACGGGGTATTATCCGCACCGTCGGCGATCCTGGTGCCCGATTTCGGGAGGATGCTCTGCGTATGCTGCGGGCAGTGCGCTTTGCTGCTGTTTTAGGAAGGCGTGAACATCCTTTTAGCATAGAAGAGATTACCTGTAATTCCATCTTCGAGCACCATCAATTACTGTCCAATATCAGCGTTGAGCGTATCAGGGAGGAAGTAAACAGGATACTGCTTGCTTCAAGAGCACCGTTTCGCGGTTTCAACGATCTTTATAATACCGGTCTGCTAAAATATATCATGCCGGAATTAGTGGTGGGAGTAAACGTTGTTCAACCGTATCATATGGGAAGGACGGATGTTTTCAGGCATAACCTTCTGACGGCCTGCCGCATATCTCCCAGGCTGGAACTGCGGTTGGCCGCTTTACTGCATGATGTAGGCAAGCCTTATACCCAGACAGCCTTCAAAGGGAGTGTACATTTCTATGGGCATGATGAGTTCAGCGCCAGGCTTGCCGGCCGGATGCTCTCTCATTTGAGGTATCCCAATGCTGTTACGGCTTTGGTAGTGCATCTAATAAAGCATCACATGGAGATAGCTCATCTGGATATCGGCAATGATGCGGCTTTAAGACGGCTTTTTCGTAAAGTGGGGGAGAGACACATGGATGATCTTCTGGAATTGCACCGGGCGGACCTTCTGACCGGCATGCCGCCGCGTGCGGCGATGAGGCGGTATCTAGAGATGAAACGCTGGATAAGCAAATTAAGAGAATCAGCCTCTATCTTCAAGCTCTCCGATCTTGCTGTAGATGGTCATGACATCATGGCGCACTTGGGAATCGGTCCCGGTCGGGAAGTAGGCGCCATACTGGAGCGTTGCCACGATATGGTATTGGAGAACCCGGCCCTCAACACTCGTGGTAAACTGCTGGAGATTGCCGAAGAGCTGTATGACCAATTCCATCGCATTGCATAAATGGGCAAGCATCAGGATAATTGTTTAAGTACAAGAAATAACTCTTTGAATATCAAAGTCGACCGGTTTTTATCAGTTGGAACGGACTTTCTTCTATGATATAATCTTGCAGGTGATGTTTTATGTTGCGGGAGTTCCTGCGGTCCAAGATACATAGAGCTACGGTTACCGATGCCGATCTCAATTACGAGGGCAGCCTGACGGTGGATATGGAGCTTATGAAAGCAGCCGGCATGTTGCCGTTTGAAAAAGTGCATATCCTGAATGTAAACAACGGCGCTCGTTTGGAAACATATCTGATAGAGGGTGAGGCTGGCTCCGGTTGTATCTGTCTTAACGGTGCCGCTGCGCGGCTGGGGCAGCTCGGAGATAAGCTTATAATTCTCTCTTATATTCACCTTGAGGATAAGGATATTCCTTCTCATAAGCCGATAGTGATTTATGTGGATGGCGATAACAGGATAACCAAAGATGCAGAATAGGAGTCACAGGCATGTCTGAAGCCGATATTATCGCCAGGATAAACGAGTTGCGTCATAAACGCAACGCCGTGATCCTGGCTCATAATTATCAATTGAGCGAGATTCAGGATATAGCCGATTTTGTCGGCGATTCGCTTGATCTAAGCCGCCGGGCAGCGGCAGTTGAACATCCGGCAATTGTTTTTTGTGGAGTATATTTTATGGCCGAAACGGCCAAGATACTCTCTCCGGCCAAGACGGTGCTCATACCGGACAGAGAAGCCGGCTGCCCTATGGCCGATATGATAAGCGTAGAGCAATTGAGAGAGTTAAAGGCCCAGCACCCGAAAGCTCTGGTTGTTGCTTATGTTAATTCAAGTGCTGCTATCAAGGCGGAAAGCTATATATGTTGTACATCCGCCAATGCCGTAGCGGTGGTGGATTCCGTTCCCTCCGATGAAATCATCTTTGTGCCGGATAAATCTTTGGGTGATTATGTCGCTCGCCGGACGGATAAGAAGATGATTATCTGGAATGGATTCTGTCCTACCCATCACCGTTTCCTGCCGGAGAAGCTTCGTGAATTGAAAGCGGAACATCCGGCGGCCATTATCATGGTCCATCCCGAATGCAGCTATGATATTGTGTCTTTAGCGGATGAAGTTCTCAGTACAGGCGGTATGCTTCGCTTTGCGCATGAAAGCCATAACCGGGAATTCATTGTCGGTACTGAAATAGGGCTGCTGCATCGCCTGCGCCGAGAGAATCCGGATAAGGTATTCCATGCAGCCTCTGAGGCAGCTGTCTGCCCCAATATGAAGAAGATTACTCTGGAAAAGCTGTTATGGTCGCTCGAAGATATGCAGTATAAGGTAGAGGTGCCGGAACAGATACGCATCAGTGCCCGTATAGCTCTGGATAGAATGCTGGAGGTCGGCTGAGGGCTAATGTATCCTCGCTATATCGTCAGCTTCGATACCTCTTATATGCCATGCCATGAATATGATTATTTGGTGGTGGGCAGCGGGGTAGCCGGTTTGATAACGGCCACTCTTCTAGCTGACCATGGGCGGGTGGCTCTTCTTAGTAAAGAAGAATTGTCGGAGAGCAATACGCAGTATGCCCAGGGAGGCATAGCTGCAGCTATCGGTCCGGATGACAGCCACGATCTTCATTATCGTGATACCATAAAGGCCGGTGCAGGTCTGTGCAGTGAAGAGGCGGTCCGCATCTTAGTAGATGAAGGTCCGGGCTATCTCTATCAGCTTATAGATATGGGAGCCGTCTTTGATCGCACGAGCGGGTATTCGCTGACACGAGAGGCGGCACACAGCCGTAACCGGATACTGCATGCCAAAGGGGATGCCACCGGCGCAGAGATTGAGCGTACTTTACTCTGCAATATCAAACGCTTTGACAATATAACCATTTTACCGAGGATCATGGCCGTGGACCTGTTGACGGATAACGGACGGTGTCATGGTCTGATAGCTCTGGATACCTCTTCCGGAGAAATGAGCGTTTACACGGCTGGAGCCATAATTATGGCTAGCGGTGGAGCAGGCCAAATCTATTGCCGCACTACCAATCCTGATGTATCCACGGGGGATGGAGCGGCAATGGCTTTTCGTGCCGGGGCTCGGTTGGCCGATCTGGAATTCTTTCAGTTCCATCCTACCGCACTCTATCTGCCGCGCGCGCCGATGTTCCTGATTTCCGAAGCCGTGCGAGGTGAAGGCGGCATCCTTCGTAATGTGCGAGGTGAGAGATTTATGCCCATGTACCATCAAATGGCGGAACTGGCTCCACGCGATGTAGTGGCACGGGCCATCGTCAACGAGATGGATAAGACTGGGGCGGATTATGTTTATCTTGATCTTCGGCCTATCGGCACCAGGGTGACAGACCGTTTCCCCACTATATGCCTGACATGCAAGCAATTTGGGCTTGATCTGACTAAGGATTTCATACCCGTTGCTCCTGCGGCGCATTATTATATGGGCGGCATATTGACCGATACCTGCGGCAGGAGCAGCCTGCCCGGCCTGTATGCTTGCGGCGAGGCAGCCTGCACCATGGTGCACGGTGCCAATAGATTGGCCAGCAATTCGTTGTTGGAGGGATTGGTTTTCGGTCATCGTTGCGCTATGGCTGTATTGGAAGAGAGCGTCGGGGTGCCTCTTCTGCCTCATCTATCAAACAAGGTTGAAACGAGTGGCGGTAGACGGTGCTTCTCTGTTATGGATCTGAAGCGCCTGATGTGGGAGGCGGCCGGTATTATACGCTGCCGCCAGGGGCTGACAAATGCGGAACATAGATTGAACGATATACCGTTGGCCTCTTCGACAGAGCCTGAGCGAGGGGCGCTGGAATTGGTGAATATGGCTCTTCTGGCACGTCTTATCGTTAAGGCATCTCTAAAGCGGACCGAGAGCCGCGGAGCTCATTTTCGCCTTGATTATCCATATAAGAGCAAAGAATGGCAGAAGCACATCGTGCTGTCGCCGGATGAGGAGGCAGAGATAGATGCGAATTGAGGATCTAGTGGCTCTGACATTGGAAGAGGATATAGCCTTTGGAGATATTACAACCCGTCTTACGGTGCCTGCCGGAACGGAAGCCGAGGCCGGGATAATAGCCAAGGCTGAAGGAGTTTTAGCTGGTATCGATGTAGCCGGCGAAGTCTTTCAGCAGGTGGATCCCTCTCTGGATTATATTCCTTTGCTGGTAGAGGGTTCTGATCTTGTATACGGCTCCGTCATAGCCAGATTACAGGGGCCGGCCGCTGCCATACTTACCGCCGAAAGAACGGCGCTTAATTTTTTGCAGCATCTCTCCGGTATAGCTACTCTTACCAGAGCCTATGTCAGGGCCTCCGGTGGTAGAATAGGTATTCTGGATACTCGTAAGACCACACCGCTGTTGCGCTCCCTGGAGAAGGAAGCTGTCAGAACGGGTGGCGGCTGCAATCATCGCTTCGGTCTATTCGATGGGGTGCTGATCAAGGATAATCACATACGGGCGGCGGGAGGCATTGAAGCAGCTGTGACCGCAGCCAGGGCCGGAGCGCAACATCTATTAAAGATCGAGGTCGAGACACAGAGTTTGGCTCAGGTAGAGGAAGCCCTGGCAGCCGAAGCAGATATCATTATGCTGGATAATCTTTCCACCGGCGATATGCGTCGGGCTATAGAAATCATTGACGGCAGGGTCCAGGTTGAGATATCCGGCGGTGTTACGCTGGAGCGTATACCTGAACTGGCAGCGCTGGGTGCCGATTTTGTCTCCGTAGGTGCTCTGACACATTCCGTTAAAGCGCTGGATATAAGTCTGGAGATAGTGTGATTTGGATGCCTTAGCGCCTCTTCCTGCCTGATCAGAAGGAAGTGTATGGATAATGAATTTGAGGGATGAAAAAAATGAGGTTGCTTATTTTATAAAGCGTTTATACGAGCAGCGCCTCACTACCACATCAGGCGGCAATATCTCTCTGCGTATCGGCGATGATAAAATATTGATAACCCCTTCAGCTCTGGATAAAGGGCGCATCAGTGCCGAACAGATAGGCGTAATGGCATTATCCGGCGAGAATCTTACTCCTCATCTCAAGCCCAGTATAGAGGCCGGTATGCATCTGGCTATCTATCGCAGGCGTTCGGATATCAAGGCGGTAGTGCATGCCCACCCGGTAACGGCAACGGCTTTCACGCTTTGCCCGCAGCAACTGAACTGTCATCTTGTAGCCGAATCTCGGGCCGTATTGGGCCAGCCGGTCTATGCTCCGTATGCCCTTATGGGAACAACGGAATTGGCCGAAATTGTGGCTGATGCTGTGCTGCAGGGGGATTGTATTCTCATGGCCAATCACGGTGTTCTGACTGTTGGTCGCAATCTGCTGGAGGCATTCGATCGTATAGAGATCCTGGAGGCGGCTGCACATTTGACCATTTTGACGAAGTTTCTTGGTGATGTTGAAGAGCTATCCCCGGCTGAACTGGCAGCCATCGACGCTCTGGTAGGCAGGTCCGTAACCGACAGATAATATGGTCTTGTTCTCAACTATGCTGGAGGTAGTTATGGAAGCATTTTGGTTGTCGTCAGGTATGATCTTTCTGGCGGAACTGGGTGATAAGACGCAACTGGTAGCCATGACATTGGCGGCTCGTTTCAATGCCCGGACAGTGCTGGCCGGTATCTTTGTCGCCACCTTGCTGGTGCATGTTTTTTCAGCCCTGATAGGGGGCGCCATGGGCAAGCTTTTGCCCGCTGATTGGATAAGCTTTCTAGCCGGGGCAGCCTTTATTTTTTTTGGGTTCTGGACCTTGAAAGGTGATATTCTGGATGAAGAGGAGAAGGGCAGGCATAAGAGATCCCTATCGCCTTTCCGGTTGGTAACGCTCACCTTTTTTCTGGCAGAACTGGGTGATAAGACTATGCTCAGCACCGTCACTTTAGCTACAATTCATCCCTTTATACCTGTTTGGCTCGGTTCCACTCTGGGCATGGTCCTGTCAGATGGTTTGGCTATACTGGTAGGGCAGGTGATGGGAGCGAGATTGCCGGAGCGAGCCGTGGCAATTGGTGCTGCCGTCATCTTCTTTGGATTCGGGTTGTCCAGTATGGTTTCAGGAGCACGGAAGCTGGGCCCTGCTGCCTGGATTACAGGTGCGGTGTTGCTG
The DNA here is from genome assembly GCA_028685295.1 of bacterium. Taxonomy (GTDB): domain Bacteria; phylum UBP13; class UBA5359; order UBA5359; family UBA5359; genus UBA5359. The sequence continues at coordinate 2,841 of JAQUEL010000062.1, read as the reverse complement.
GTCGGTTGCCTTTTGGTATTTCTGTACCTATCACATAAAGAGAGAAGCCGAGAGAGGGTAACCGGTAACTGAAAGGGTGCTTTTACTTCATAACGGCTGTTTTTACAAGCCTTTTCATTTATTGTATACTTGGGGAGAAAGTGGAGTTTTCTCTTTTTAGGTGTAAACCATGAGATGTTTTTGTCTGGCAGTCTGGCTGGTGAAGCTTGCAAAAGCACAAAGGTACGAAGGCATGATGGGAAAGCACCAATGGCGTTGTGTGCAGGTGCTGGGCGTAATTCTGGCCATAGCTTTGTTTTTTGTTCATGTAGCGGCTGCCGATGCCGGCAACGCTGCAAAAGGGGCTGAGTTGATGGAGTTGCATCGCGTCAGGTTGATAAATGAAGCGGGCGGTGCCATAGAGGGCAGCCGAGACGGTGGTGCTTCCTGGATCAGATTGGGTACTGTTTTGCAGCCGGTTGAGCAGATCAACGATAACGGCTATACTGCCAGTGCCTGGGCTGTCGATGGGCATGTGGCCGCCACAGCGGTCAACGCTATTCATATCAAGGTTGGATTAAGCTCTCAGGGAAGAGGCAGGATCTTTAGTTTGCTGCCCAGGGATATGTTTGCTCCGCCTACGGGGTACAGCTCCTATCTCCATCCGCAATCCTCAATATATACCGATATTCCATCCGGCGGAAGTCTTTTTGGAGATGGCTTTGCACCGGTTGTCGGCAGCAAGGTATTTTATCTGTCCGGAGCAACCGGCGATGAAGGCCGGCTACTGCCGGCAGCCGGTTATGTGCCTGCCAGGGGTGATAGGTTGATGATTGTTACCGAGCTGCCCGAGCTATGGCCGAGAGAGATGCTTTTTGAAAACCGTGAGGGCGGTAGCGTTACGATGATCTTTGCCGACGGCAGCAGCCGGGCCGTTGCCACGGTAGTCAGGCCGGTGCACGGTGTCGGACGCTTTCAGGGCAGCGCTTTTACCGGCGGTGGGCGGATCAGGGCCAACCACTGCGGTGTTATCTGTGTATCCACTTCAGCTATGGGAGATCTGGGCGGATTTCAGATAGTTCCGTTGGAACATTCGAATAGTGCGGAAATGCGCGGAGCCTGGTCAAAGACTCAGTGGATGATAGTGGCGCCTTTGGATGATAATCCTCTTGAGGGCAGGGCGCCTCTCTTCTCATCTTATATATATCCCGGCTATTCATCGAAAGATCTCTATGCAGAGAACTGGAAAGAACGTATGCTCAGTCGTTTTCTGGTAATGGTAAAGCTTTCAGATCGAGAGGGCTGGCAGCCGATGCCGCTCTTTTGCTTTCACCCGAATGTAAACAGACCCTTGCCCGATTGGGCTGCGAGCGCTCTGGAAAAAGTAACGGAGATAAAGATCTCGTTTCCAATGATGTAGGAGGTAACCATGGCAACGTTTCGTATAATGGGGATTGCATTTATAAGCATCCTGCTGGTAGGCTTAGTTAACTGGGGTTTCTTTCATCCACCTGCAAAGCCTTCCAGTGTAGAGCAGAAAATTGTAGAGCACTACAACAAAAAGTTACAGGAACTGACTGAAGCGCAACAGGGCTTGCCGACGGCCGATCCTGATGCGACGGTATCCGCTGCCAAGCGAGATATTGCCGGCGCCAACGGAGTGACCATGGAGCAGCTTAATACCATATTGAAAAAGTCCAAAGCCTGGAACGAATATGCTGCCAAGCATCCTGAAGTTGTGGAAAAGAGCGTTATAGAGCGTCACGGACAAGATGGCACTTCTCAACAGGAATATGAGAATTGATAGGATTTTAAAGTATCGAACAGAAGACCGGACATAAGAGTTAATGTAGATGTCGGCGACACCAGCGCCGACATCGGTATTTGGATTGTTTATACGCGTTTCCGGCACTAAAATTGCCGATGCCCGCTCTAGAAGAGCGCGGATAACCGTATTACCCTGTGTGCGCCTTTCAGCTGCTCGAAAATGGCCTGGCGGCTTTCTCTGGTCAAAAGGATAAACAAAATGAAATTGAAATACAGGTCCAAATCAGGATTGGATATAGATATTCTGCTGGCAACTCTTTTGCTTTTTATATTCTTTATGCTGCCGGTTTTCATGGGGCTTATAGGTATAGGCCTTCTATCGATGTATGATATTCTGCTTTACGTATGGTTTAAGCTCTGGTATTCGCTAATAACTCTGTTCTTCTGGCTGCTTCCCTTCTCTTTACCGCAGTTTCAATCCTGGTTGCCCAGTTTTGATGCCTTCATGGCTGTTTTGCTCTTACCGTCGGGGCTTTATCTCTTTCTAACCCGGATGAAAGAGCGTGAACTGGTACCGGTAGCATTCTCGTTTATCGGAGCTTCGCTAATTTGGTTGGGAGGCATAATGACCGGAATAGAGCGGTCAATTCTCTTGTGGAAACCCGATTATGCAGATATAGCCTCCAGGGCGGCGGAATTGCTGCTGCGATGGGGAGCGGCAGAGAAGATGCCCGGTATCGGGGCTTTTCTTCTTCTGCTGGGAGAGGGAATACTGCTGGCCGGCCTTGTGGCGACGATGATAGTTCTGGCGGCGGAACTAGTGCAGAGGCGCTTTAATCATCACAGCATTGTTCTGAGCTATTCTATGTTGCCGGCTATAGCCGCCATGATTTGGTTGAAAGCCTGGGTTCCGGCAGCACTGCTGGTATTTCTATGGGCGCTTTATCATGATAATGCACAAAGATATGTTCATGAGAGTTAGAACGTCAGGACGATTGATGGTATAATTTCTGGAGTAAGTGGCCCGGTGTAGTCAAAAAAGCTTGCTTGGGAGGGTAACATGACGGAGATAGCTGATATTTTTGCTGAGAACAA
>JAQUEL010000123.1 GCA_028685295.1 bacterium | reverse complement strand
CTCATGATGTGGCATTTATACGTGATATGGGTCTGGAGATGGCGGGGATAGGGCCTTTTATGAGGTTTTGTTGGGCGCATAAGACTTCTTGAAGAAGAATTGATGACTGCTGATGCGGAGATGGCTGAGCGCTTAAAGGTTGACGAAGGGGAGAAATTATTCCGTATCAATAGATTGAAATTGGCTAACGGGGTGCCTATGTGCAGTGAGTTGCGTTACATACCCTATAAGTTCATACCGGAAATGATGGATCAGAGATTAGCGGAAAGATCCCTGACAGAGTATCTGAAAAAGAGAAGTAATTTAAAGGTTGCTTATAGAGAACTGCAAATTCTTCCTATTCTGATTGATGACAAAACGGCCACTCTTTTGAGAACATATGCCGGTGCGCCGGTATTGCTGGTAACAGAGATACTCTCTTTGGATGATGGGTCTGTTTTGAAGTGGGAGCAGCAAATACATAAAACCGGGTTAATTTTCAATACCAGGACAACTATAAAACAAGGGAGTGTTGGAAAGGATGTTATTTAAAGAATCATCTGGAAATAATGCAGGCTTTACGCTTATTGAACTTCTAGTCGTTATAGCAATTATCGCGATTTTGGCAAGTATCCTCTTCCCTGTCTTCGGCAAGGCCAGAGAGAAGGCCCGGCAGGCAACCTGTCAGAGCAATTTAAAGCAGATCGGGATGGCTCTTCATATGTACGCTGATGATTACGACGGCTATTTACCTCGGATAACGAGAGGAGACGGCAGAATTGTTGATTGCCACACCCCGTATGTAAAGGCTGATAGCAAACACGGCGGCTGGGTAGGATTGGGGGTGCTTTACTCCGGCGGATATATTAAAAACGGGCGTATACTTTATTGTCCTTCCGGTCCTTTATCATACGGCGTGGGATTTACCATAGGAGGGCCGTATACAGATCCGCTTGTATCTTCATACAGTTATCGGGATAATAATGAATATGGATACTGCAAGCTTTATTCGCTCGTAGAAAAAACGGCCTGGAACTGGGTGATAGTCACTGACGATTTCGTTAGCGCGCCCATAAATGTTTGGCATAAAAGCGGGATAAATATTCTATATGCCGACGGCCATGTTAAATGGTGGAACAGCGGGGAGGGAGCAAGTGGACGTCTCTTGACAAATTCCCTTTACTCGGGCAGACTGGATTATTTCTGCCGGGATGCCGATGGTGATCATCAGTCGGGCAAGGTATCTACAGGTAGTGACTTTACCGGCCCATAGAAAATGCACCGGTGGCAGCTCTGGAATAATAGTCTGTATGGGAGCCGAATAATAGCAATCCGGTGAAATGTCAAGAAATTGAAAGATGGAAAAAAGATGAACTGATCCAACCCTGGAGGAGAGTAAATGAAAAGAACATACATACTGCTGGGTTTGCTGCTTATCTGCAGTTCAATTATACCGGGCCTGTCCGAATGCAATGACGTGATTAATATTCTGCCTACCCCAAAGAGTCTGAAACAGGAGGCGGGCAAGGTATCTCTGGCTTCCGGAGAGGCTGTAATAGTTCTGGGTAAAAGGGCCTCCGACCTATCAAGGTATGGTGCCGATAAGATTATCCATCAGGTATCGGCACTGACAGGCGGGAGCATAAGAATCATCAATGAAGGCGAAGCAGGCGAACCCGGGTTGAAGCAGGCGAACCTGATCCTCATTGGCACCGCTGAAGAGAACGGGCTTCTGGCCGGATACTTGCAGCAGAATCCGGCCTCTGGACGGCGGCTGGATAAAATACCGGCATCTGGATATATCATAACCCCGGTAGATAGGAGCGGCAGAACGGTCTATCTACTTGCCGGTAAGGATGCTCAGGGGGCACTTTATGCCTGCATTAGCTTCAGTCAACTGATCAGAGCGAATAACGGCAAGCCGCATGCTTTGAGGACCGTCGTAGAAGATTGGCCGGATTTATATAACCGGGGTATTACAGTAACCCCTCCAGACAGCCGGAGGCCCATCAAAGATGCGCTGTTGTATCTGGACTGGTGCCTGCGTCATAAGATAGACATGGTATCCGTCAATCTCTGGGGTTTTACCAACGGCAACAAGACCGTACCTGCTGAAAAGGATATTTCATGGCTGCGTGCTTTTAATGACGGCGCTGCCGCCAGGGGAATACAGACCATGGGAATCATGCTCTATACCAGCGTAGGCTATGTCCCTCACGATAAGGATAATCCGGCGTTTAAGGACTGCAACATAGCCGGCGGTGCCTATTGGAGCTGGGGCCGGGATGACCTCATAGCAGCTAAAGCTAAGAAGTCGGCGGACTTTATTGCCGAGGCCGGTTTTCCGTGGTTTCTATTTCATTTCCGGGATGGATCGCCCACGGAATACTGGAACGACAGGGACCAGATTACTCGTAACCGCTTCGGCGATGACAGGGCTGCCGCTACGGCCAATCAGCTGAATATTATTTACAAAGCCGTTAAACTCCGCTCGCCAAAGACCAGGCTGGTCTTTGCAGTTGAACCGTACTACGGGCAGTTAAACCTGCCGGAGAATGCTGCATACAGGCAGTTTTTTGCCAAACTGACAAAGCTGATACCGGAGGATGTCTGGCTGGTAAACGCCGATTGGAGCCGGGATTGCCAGGATTCCTGGAAAGAGGTTGTCAAACAGCCCGTCTGTCACTGGCGCAACGTGGTGCATTGTCCCCTGGTGATTGGACTCCAGGTCATAGGCATTTACTTCCAGATAAGCAAACAGCTCCAGGCCATGGTCTTTCCCTTCATAAAACAGGTTTCCGTATTGATGTTCGCTAAAGTACGTAAAGTCTGCATACTGTCCCAGATCTCCAAACATGGCACTCTTTTCCATATGGTGCCCATAGATAATGCTGTTAAAGTCTGAAAAATCCCGTTTGTTTCG
>JAQUEL010000061.1 GCA_028685295.1 bacterium | reverse complement strand
AGCTGTTGCATCCTCCGGTTCCTGCTGCATCATGGAGAGGCCGCCTAAAAGAAAGAGCTCTATCCTTTCTATAGTCACACCGTAGCGCCGGGCAACCAGAGAGTGCCCGGCTTCATGCAGAATAACAGAGGCAAAGACCAGAAGGGAAACCAGTATTCCTGCCAACCACTTGTAAATCGAAGCTAGGCCGTTCACCTGGCCTGGAAAATAGATCAACGCCAGGCTTGTGGAGAGCACTGCAAATATAAAAAACCAGCCATAGCTCACCTTTAGCGGAATGCCCAGCATTCGCCCTGCCATAAAGTAACCGTGTATCGATAGTCTGCCTTTTTTACGCACGATTCTTTCTACCCGGTCACCAACAGGGCTAAACGAAAATCAGCGTTTTTCTATCACCAGCGATATAGCCCCCAGAAGACCAGCATCATCCCCTAAAGGAGATAATTCCAAGCGGCAGGTGGATGCGGGTATCAGCAGTGCCCTGGCCTCTACCGTTCTTCTTATGGGATCTATGAGAAAGCGGCCGGCCCTGGCTATACCGCCACCGATAATTATTACTTGCGGACTGAGAGCCTGGATCAATCCGGCAGCTGCAATACCGACATACATGCCTACTTCGTTCCAGACCTCGATAGCTGTTTCATCACCGGCTTCAGCTGCCTGAGCTACCACCGCAGGGGTTATGGAGCGAATATCCCCGTCAACCATTTCAGGAATAATAGAGCGCTTCCCCTGCTGCAACTTCAAGGCTGCTCTATCGGTTATGGCCTGTGCCTTGGCAAAGGCTTCCAGGCAGCCATAGCAGCCGCATTCGCAGCGTGGCCCGTCCGGGTCCACAATAATATGACCTAATTCGCCACCGCCTTCGGTAGAGCCCGAATAGAGCCGGCCATCCAGGATAAGCCCTCCGCCTACGCCCGTACCCAGTGCCAGCACTGCTATATACTCAGCCCCACGCCCGGCGCCGAATCGATATTCTCCTAAAGCATGTGAGTTTACATCATTAACTATATAAACAGGCAAGGGCATATGCTTGCGAAATTCATCCACCAGCGGCACTTCCGTCCAGCCGACAAAATTAGGAGAAAAGTGAACGATACCGCCTGTCATATCGAGATAGCCGGGCACACCCATGCCGATACCCTCTACTTGCCGGAGGCTTATACCGGCGCCGTCCACCAGCCGTTGCACCAATTCGGCCATACGGCGTACAACATCGGTGAAGCCGGAATCGACCATGGTCTCCGCTCTGTCACGAGCAATTATAGTCCCGTTCTCATGTGCCAGGGCGGCCACCATATTAGTGCCGCCCAAATCGATACCTATTATATAGCTCATTTGCATTCCCCCAGGCTAATTTGCATAATGAGGCATTGAGGCGCTAAGCTTCAGCACCTTGACCCAAACACCAGGCCCTAATTACACTTTGGCCAGCTCTGCCTTCAGGTGATTAATGGCATTAATCTCCATAGGATCAGCATTGTAAAGCAATGCCAGATAAAGGGTAGTGTAATCGCCTATGTAATTAACCGACATCATCCTGGCCAGCAGTGATTCTCCCTGGCTTTTTATCTCATGAATACCGCCTACGCGATCGCGCATAATCTTCTCCGTAATCGATACCCTGGTCTTTAGCCTGGGATGCGCCCCCTCATCACTAAGCATTACCAGAAAAAAACGCTCCGTAAGGTCGCCAAGGAAGCTCCAGGCCATAATTTCATTGTGATTCAACTCGGGAAAAGCATTCCACCCAGCATATATCTTGCTGTTTTCATTGAATTGGCACTTCCAGCGGAAGGCCATCACGCCCATAGGTTCACTATTGCCGTATACCAGAGGCATCTTGTTCTCCAGCATCAACGCCAATTGCTTAGCCGGGTTATTATCGGCCTCCACCTCCATGCGCAAATTTTCGCGCTGACTGCGCATCAGAGATACGGTCTCTGCCACATCGCCATCCATAGGAGCTATAAGTCCCATCCTCTGCATAACATTGAGCATAGGCATAAGTATATAACCTGTAGCAGTCCGAGGAGGCTGTCCGGCAGGAATGGTTATCACGGGATTGTTATCGGCTTGAGCCATCTCTTTCAGCTTGCCTCCGGTGGTAATACAAACGGTCATGGCGCCCCTGGCCCTGGCTATGCCGTAAGCGCTAAGTGTTTCTTCCGTATTGCCGGAATAGCTGTCGACAAAGACCAAAGTTTTTTCATTTACAAAAGCAGGCAGGGTATAGTCGCGGTTGACAACCACAGGAGCGGAACATTGATCAGCCACCAGCGCACGCATAATATCACCGCTTATGGCAGACCCACCCAAGCCGGTTACCACTACCTTTTCAGGCATGGGCATTTCCGGTAGTAAAAAGCTGCCGGCTATATCCCAGGCACGCTCACACTGATCAGGCAAGTTATCTTCAATGCCCAGCATATCGCCGGGATCCAGCAACTTCATCTCTTTGACATCATTCAACAACATAAATTATACCTCCGCTTTTTAATTTTCTTTCAGCGCTTCCAGCTTTCTAAAATCACACCAGGTATCAAAGACACCCAGCCATAGAGCTGCCTGTATCAAAAACGGCTGCAGGATACAGAGCAATAATAACAGCCGGCGCAGCAGATCACCGGCCTGCATACGCCGAAGCTGAAGGCTTATTATCCCCAGCCCGCATATAAGATACGGCAAAGAGAATGATATGAACAGATTCACACCCAACATATGCAAAGCTGCTCTGTTCCACTCTATACCTGCAAAGACAAAAAGTATGCCAACAATAATTCCCCAGACAACAGGATGCGCGATTCTCCAGAATTCAAACGGCAGATAAGGTTTCAAGCGTTCACCAAAGAAGGGCAGCAGTTTCCTTGTCAACCAGAGATTGGCTATAACAAGAAGTGTAAGATAGATCAGCAGCAGGGAGGGATATATCTCCATAATAGTCCGTTTCAGCTCAGAGAACATCTGTAAACGCTGTTCGGCATCAAACGCCTGCAGATAGGGCAGATTTTCCGGTTTCATATATGTATCCAGCTGCTTTATCCAAAGAAACACTATGCTGTTGCCCTGATGCATTGACCAGGCTGTCCAGAGAAGAAAGAGCCCTGCTGCAAATATTGTCCCCTGCCATAAAATGTCCGAGGGTTCAATATCCATGGATACTTCCCAGCCCAGATAAATCCCCAATAGAATAACGCTTAACATAACCGGCCAGACATCGGGATATAGCCTGCCAACGGCTAACAATCCCGGTATAGCGGCAAGTATTGTTGCAAGTACACCTTTGCGCTGAACTGCCAAAGCCAGCGGTGTCGGCAGCAAAACAAGCAACGGTAATCCGATTGATGCGAACATAGCCACGGAAATATTTAAAAAACAGAGCGCTACTGATAACAGGAGAAAAGACACAATTACTCTCCAGAGGAATTATAGTGAAAAAGATACAGGGGGCAAAGCCCCCTGCAACACATTCAGCCAGCGGAAAAGGGCAGCAGAGCTATCTCTCTGGCCCTCTTGATGGCAACGGTTACCTCGCGCTGATGCTTGGCACAGTTACCGGTGGCACGACGAGGCAGTATCTTGCCCCTGTCCGAAATAAACCGTCTAAGCTTCATAGCATCCTTGTAACCTATGGTTTCATTCTTATCGGCACAGAAAACGCACACCTTGCGGCGCGGTCTTCTGAACTTGCTTTCACGCTTGGCCACTTTGTTTCCTCCATTTCGTTAAAGCCTATCACTGAACAATCCTTACCGATTGCAGATATAATTCAGTGATGTTCCCTTTTAGAACGGCATATCATCCAGACTAACATCCATGATATCATCGAGGTTATCCGCATCTTCCTGAGGTTTGGCCGATCCTTCAGTAGATTGGGATTGCCGCCCTCCTGCCTGACCGCCCTCTTTTCCAGCGGGCCAATCCAGGAAGCGGACATCCTCAGCTACCACTTCGCTTATAGTTCGGCGTTGGCCATCCTGGCCATCATAGCTGCGCACCTGTAAGCGGCCGTCTATAGCCACCAGGCGTCCTTTGTTCAGTTGATTGGAGCAGATCTCCGCCAGCTTACGCCAGGCGATTATACGAATAAAATCTGCCTCTCTTTCACCCTGAGCATTGGCAAATCTACGATCAACCGCCAGGGTAAAACTGGCCACCGCGGCTCCGCTCGGCGTATAGCGCAGTTCAGGATCCCTGGTTAAACGTCCTATCAGAATAATTCTGTTAAGCATGCGACACCATCCTCGACGCTACCAAGATCAACCCTCGGAGTCGCGTCTAATAATAATATGCCTGATATAGTTCTCATTGAGTTTCAAGAAACGGTCAAGTTCGTCCAGCGTGTTGTTCCCGCCATCGAAGGTCACTACCACGTAGTACCCCTCGTTTTTTTCGGCAACTTCATACGCCAGGCGACGCTTGCCCCACTTATCGATCTCGCCGATCTCGCCACCGTTAGCGGTTATGATCTGATTGAGCTGCTCCACAGCAGCATCGATCTGCTCATCCTCAAGCTGAGGATCGATAATATAAGTAACTTCATAGGCTCTCATTGCGTCACCTCCTCCTCCGGTCTATCGGCCCCGCTCTGCACCGCCCCGAGCCCGGGCTGGTCTCTGCGAAGCAGGAAGAAAAGCCCTTATAAGGCTTGTCCAACTGCTTGATTATATCATCGAGAGCAGCGTATTGCAACGTGCTCTTTCAGAGGGGTTGCATCAACAAAATGTTACGGATTGCAGATAATCCCGAGCATTACAAATCAGAAAGTCGCAGAATATCCGGCCCCCGCCAGACACCAAAATGCTTAAAGCTCCCCGATAAAAACAGCGGCAAATTCCACTCGAAAACCGTTCCTTGGCTATCTCTTGGCTATCTCGATGAACTGCAAAAAAGGGCGATGATCCTATCGGCTATTACACCCGGTAGCCCAGGACGCTATAACCGATGGCTGCTTTGCCTGCAATTTTTTCTATACTGAAGCGGCGTTATGCCGTAATGACGGCGGAAGACCTTGTTAAAGAAGTTAAGACTGCTAAAACCTGCCTGTATCGCAATATCACCTATCGCCAGATCTGTCTCCATCAGAAGCCGGGTTACCCGGCGCAGGCGCAGATCATGTATGTATTCAACATAGTTCTTGCCCAGCTTGTTCTTAAAGAAGATCGAGAAATACGAAGCGGACATGCCGGTCATGGCCGCTGCCTCCGGCAGGGAGGGCGCCGAGCAGGGATCGGAATTGATATTGGCCAGCACACGGTTCAAGCCGAACAACCTTTGGTGCAGATTTTTGTAACGGGCCCCTCTGCTTACCGTTCCGTAAAGTTGCGACATCTCATGCAAAATAAGATAGATATAGCCTTTGAGAGCAAACCTGGCGGATTTCGGAGAAGCGTGCTCCCTCATGACGGCTTTCATATATTCGCCGATCTTTTGCCCGGAAGGGCCGGTTACCGGGTTGCTTAAAGTATCGCCCGATATATCGGGAATGGAAGGCTCCCCCGAAGAGATGCTTCCCCAGGCTGTGAGATCGAATTGCAGGACCATGATGCTGACCGGCAGACTCGCCGTGGTGGTAGCGTGAACATCCAGGGAACCTATGACTACGACATCTCCCGGCCCGATATCGAACATGTAGCCGTTTATCATTTGGCTGGCCCTGCCCTTGACGACATAGAGCAGCTCTATCTCTTCATGCCAGTGAGGAGTAACCCGCGGGCTGCCGGCAAAGCGGTTATGTAATATACGATAGGGAATATCCTTGAGCAGCGATATCTTCTCATAGCGCGGCTCACCGGTTTCATAATAATCGTTCCATTGATCTTCCACGGCGCTATCTCCTTATAGCTATTATAGCCTTCGTGATCCGATTTTCAAGATTGTAAAAACTATCCTCCGACAATCGGACCAAATGCTTAAAATAGTGCCAAAACAACATAAAATAATGCTTCCCTGTTGCAGCCGGCGAATGCTATATTTAAAGCATTAAGATAAGGAGAATTGAGGAGAATGAAACTGAATATCAAGCCCAATCCTGACTTTGACAACCGATTGAAGCCGGTGCTTCTGCGGCAGGGAACTCCGGATAGAGTTCCGTTCTTTGAGCTGTTTGCCGATGCTGCGACCGTTTACCGTGTTCTGGACAGACCTGCCGGCGGTGATATTATCAAGGACCGAATAGATTTTCAGTATCGCCTGGGCTACGATTATGCCACCTTGTGGATTAGCGGTAATGAACTCAAAATTGAAGGCAGGCGCTCTGATGGGCACAGGACCTTCAATATAGCCGGGCAGAGCACTATTCGTTCCTGGAAGGATTTCGAGAACTACCCCTGGCCTCGTCTTGAGGGCATTGACTTTTCGGCTCTGGATAAGGCTGCCGCTTATATGCCGGAGGGCATGAAGGGCATAGTCCTTATCGGCCACCAGTTGGAGAGCCCTATGAAAATTATGGGCTACGAAGGGCTCGCCTATGCCCTGGCCGATGATCCCGACCTTGTCGAAGCCGTCTTCAATAAGATAGGAGCGATGGAGCTTTACTGCTATAAGAATTGCGTGGAATCCGAGGCGGTAGGAGCCATGCTTATCAGCGACGATCTGGGCTTCAAGAACGGCACGCTGATATCGCCGGATAACCTACGCAACTATGTCTTTCCATGGTATAAGCGCTTCACGGATGTGTGCCACTCCCATAATATACCGGTCATTCTCCATTCCTGCGGCAAGCTGGATGCAGTGATGGAGGATATTATCGGCATCGGCATAGACGCCAAGCACTCCTACGAGGATCAGATCATGCCCGTTACCGAAATGAAGCAGCGCTACGGCGATCGTATAGCCGTGCTCGGCGGCATGGATATGGACTTTCTCTGCCGCCGCACTCCCGACGAGATTAGGGCCAGGACCAGGGAGATACTGGAAATCTGTATGCCGGGCGGCGGCTATGCCCTGGGAACCGGCAACAGCGTAGCCGATTATGTTCCGGTAGAGAACTATCTGGCCATGCTTGACGAAGGCTGGAAAGCCGGGGTTTATTAAACTTTCAAAGCACTCAGGCTGCTTGCAAATGTATATAGACAGCTTTGCTTGCGCAGCAGGAAGCGGCGTGCATCCCCGGAGCCCCCCCTCTGGCAAGGCTTGCCTGTGAAACACGGCCCATTCAATCCGAATATGGTTCCTATCCCCCGTAATCCTCTGCCGCTATAACGGTGAGATAGATATATGGCTGCTGCCACCTGCCGGATTATCTCCTGCGATGACCTCACGACAAGCGGCAGGCCCAAAAGACCTGCCGCTGTATAAAGTGCTAGGATGCTTACTTGTTAAGATACTTATTCGATTTTATCTTTTTTAGAGATATAATCCTCTATAGCGGACTTCAGGGCCTCCTCAGCCAGCACTGAACAGTGCATCTTGACTTTGGGCAATCCGCCCAGAGCCTCTGCCACAGCGGCATTGCTGATTTTCAAAGCTTCCTCTATGGTCTTACCTTTGACCATATCCGTCATCATGCTGCTGGTAGCTATGGCCGCTCCACAGCCGAAAGTCTTGAACCTGGCATCAATGATAACATCGTTCTCTACCTTGATAAAAAGCTTCATTATATCGCCGCAAACAGGATTGCCGACGCTGCCGATCCCGCTGGGGTTCTCTATCTCACCCACATTATGAGGGTTAGAGAAATGTTCCATTACCTTTGTACTATAACCGCCCTCCATGATCCGCCCCTCCTTGACATTGTCAAAAGTGATTATACTCCTATGCCGACCAAATGTCATTAAATTAATCATTAAAAAAGGCAGCACTAAAAGCGCTGCCGTGTAAACTTGGTTGCGGGGAGAGGATTTGAACCTCTGTCCTTCGGGTTATGAGCCCGACGAGCTACCAGACTGCTCCACCCCGCGATGCAAAAGTTATTATACCATGTAGCCGGAGATTGTAAAGAGGCAATCCAGCTTGGATCAAACTTTCAAACAGATTTCTTGGGGCATTTTCAGAGAGAGCCCCATAGCCTCCCTACGAAAAAGACGATCATCCATAAGCTTTAAATCAGGACTGATATGGGGGATAAAATCCATCTGATCAAGTATATCATGCCGCAAGTCCATTCCCGGTGCTATCTCCACCAGTAAAAAACCATCCGTTCCCATCTCAAAAACAGCTCTCTCGGTTACGAGGAGCACTTTATGGCCCTGCTTGCCGGCAAAGGATCCATTAAAGGTAAGGTGCTGAACCTCCCGAACAAATTTTCTATGTACACCCTCTTTAAGAATACGGATATACCCATCGGCCACTTCGATCTTTAGACCTCCGGTAGTAAAAGAGCCGCAGAAAACAACCCTTTTAGTGTTCTGGGATATATTTATAAAGCCACCGGCGCCGGTTATGCGAGAAGCGAATTTGCTGACATTGATATTGCCGTGACAATCGGCCTCGGCCAGACCCAGAAAAGCTATATCCAATCCACCGCCGTCATAAAAATCGAACATATAGGGCTGATCGATCATTGCTTCAGGGTTCACCGTCGCTCCAAAGCTGAGACCGGAAGAGGGTATCCCGCCGATGGCACCAGATTCTACGGTCAGCATCATCCTGTCACGGATCCCTTCCTCCTGAGCCACCTGAGCTATACCTACAGGCATACCGATACCCAGGTTGACCAAAGCCTGATGCCCTATCTCCATAGCTGCACGGCGGCAGACTACTTTACGCTCATCCAGTTCCATGGGAGTCAGCAAGCTTATCTCATCAGCATGTCCTTCGCCGCAATAGGCAGGATTGTAATCCGTTCCAAACACCTGACAATGGTTCTCCGGCTCAGCTACTACCACAGCATCTACGAATATCCCCGGCAATCTGACCAACCATGGATCGGAATGGAATCCATCTACCAGCCGCTCAACCTGGGCTATCACCAGACCACCGGAATTTTTGGCCGCCTGTGCCATAGCCAAAGTTTCAAGACTGGCAATCTCCTTCTCCATGGTGATATTGCCGTGATTATCAGCGGTAGTACCGCGTATTAAAGCCACGTTTATGGGAAAAGCCTTATAGAAGAGCCATTCACGGCCATCAAGATATACCAGCTCTACCAGATCCTCGGTGGTGCTGCTATTGAGCTTGCCGCCGGATACGCGAGGGTCCACAAAGGTATGCAGCCCCACATGAGTAATAGTCCCCGGCCGGCCGGCGGCTATATCCCGGTAAAGCTGGCTGATGCAGCCCTGGGGAAAGTTATAGGCCTCTATCTTATTCTGATTGGAAAGCTCGCCCAGGGTAGGCACCAGCCCCCAGTGCCCGCCGATGGCCCGCTTAACCAGGCTTTCGTACCCTAGATGATTCAAACCACGATCGGCAAAGTCACCCTGCCCAGCGCCGAATACCAGCGTCAGATCCTGTGGATTCCCCATTTCCAGAAAATATTTTTCCAGATGCAGGGTTAACTCTTCAGGATGGCCGCTGCCGACAAAGCCGCCGACGGCTACGGTATCGCCGCTCTTAACCAGCTTTACCGCTTCTTCGGCCGGCAAAACCTTTTTTGTCATAGCTCCCACTGATCCTATTATTTACTGCTTACATCCAACTTTCGAGGAGGGTAACGGTTTTGCGGATATCCCTGATCTGTTCATCTCCACTGATTTCACGCTCGATAATCAGTTCTCCGTCAAAGCCTACTTCCTTAAGCCGGACCATGAATTCGGGATAACGCACCATGCCCTCGCCTACCGGCACCTCTTTACCCAGGTTCTCGCCGTCGGTGGGGCAAAGACCGTCCTTGGCATGGATATTCCTGATATACCGGCCGAAGACGAACAAAGCATCTATAGGGTTGCCCTTGCCGTACATCAGTAAGTTGGCAGGGTCAAGGTTGATGCCCAAATTACCGGTGCCGGCTCTCTCAATGGTACGTAGCAATACTACCGGCGTTTCCTGCCCGGTCTCGAACCAGAACTCCAAGCCCTTCTCACCGCAGTACTCGGCCACTTCCTTGATGGCATCCACCACTCCAGAATAAGCGGCATCGGTTATATTCTCCGGAATAAAACCGCAATGAGTGATAACGGCCGGGGCACCCACCCGCTCGGCGAAATCGGCCCATTTCTTGAGGGCCTCC
Organism: bacterium; assembly: GCA_028685295.1. GTDB lineage: Bacteria > UBP13 > UBA5359 > UBA5359 > UBA5359 > UBA5359. The sequence goes on along the minus strand of JAQUEL010000061.1, from coordinate 2,036 downwards.
ACTCTTTCCCGACGGTATTCCTCCGGCACCAGGCCCAGCGTTACAGGTCCTTCTGTAAAGTTCCAGGCTGCCGGTCCCGGCACGCCGCCCCAGATGGCACAGATACGCACGCCGGCTTCAGCGGCGGCTTTCCTGGCGTTATCGGCTATATCAGGCCGGGCCAGGGACATATCCCAGCTTGCCAATTGGCAGACATGCAGACCGAATTGGCTGACATGATCAAAACAGCGTCCCTCGTTGCAAAGTCTGTTGATTACTCCTATTTCCATTTTACACCCGCCTCATCAGAAAACTTAAAGCCTAGCTTACCATTATAGAGGAGGCTGGTCAATCGGCAGATTGATAGCTAGCAGGTTGAACACTTTGCTGAATGTAGACGGACAATCGGGTGGCAATATCTTTCTGCAGATGCTATACCACTTCAAGCATGGCATTAGGCCTGCATGCTGCGAGCTTAAGCCTGAGACATAGCTCAGGCCCGAAATTATTACCGACAGTAAGCCAGCAAACTGATTGCCCTGTCTCCCAACGGATATCAAGAGCTTTCTTCTCTCCCCTGTCGGGTGCTGCCAATTCCATCCCTGCTCCTTCCATTGAAGGATTCACAAGCAGCAACGTTGAAACACTGTAATTGCCCGGCAAAAGATGAGAAAGAAGCATCCTTTCCCGGTTGAAAGTTACCGCCAAATCCAGTATTTGCGGATTACAGACCAACTGCAATCCTGCCCGGCCGATAGTATCGTACGGCCTTATCCTGACAAAGATACAATCATCCTCGAAGCGCCATTCAGATACCAGCTCCCTTTCCGTCCATACAAAGCTTCTTTCATCCATCCTACTTAGCTTGCCTTGGACACAGCGTTCTTCAGAAGATAAAAGCACCGGCCTAAAGTGCATAGGCCGGTTATCATCTATATCCGTCAACGGCACATCCCCATTGCCGTTAAGCCTGTAGCGGCTGCCATCAAGCAAAAACGGCGTAATCCAGCGGGCAAACCTCTCCCGGCTTCTCTCTTCCCAATACGGATCGCGCCGGCTATTCATATAAGCTCTCAGATCGGTCAATTTTAACCCGCTGCCGCATTCAGCTCGCAAACGCACCCGATAACGCCGAGTACAGGCTAATATACCGGTATCATCTACAGAAGAGGCCTTCCAGCTTCCCGGCTGATACCATACTTGGGACGGAGAAACTTCAGGGTAGTTGCCGGCATACCAGGCAGCAAACTCACTTACGGTAACATTCTGTGCCCTGCTTTCTTTTTGTAAATTGGCTATGTGGAAGGCCTGTTTATGGTAGGCTCCGGCAAAGCGTTCCCAATTCCAGCTATTCTCAGCTATCAGGGAAACCATGCTTACAGGTGATCCGGCAGCTAAGACATGCTCTGTCAGTTTATTGATATGCTCGTCCACCATGCTCTCCGGCAAGTCCTGCAACTGAAGTATGGCAATTTCGGTTGACCAGATCCCCTTCTCATTACCATAGCTCAGCAACAGATCATCCGTATTCAAAGGATAAACCAGAGCATCTCCGCGCACCTGGCGCGTCGGCGCCGGCTGCCACAGATTCTCCCGGCAAGGCCAGTATGGCAGATTCTGCCAGCCTCCCCACAGAGTATAGCCGTCTATACCGTACTGATTGCGGCATAAGCCAATGGCCTTTACACCATAGCTTTCGCTCATATATTCTGCTGAGAAGCTATCGATCATCCACATGGAGACTACTTTGGGATAATGGTGAAAAAGCTCATAAAAGCGTGCCATGGCCACATCTATAAGACGGCGCCTTTCTGCCTGGCTGTATCCCATAGTCAACGCATGTTTAGCCCAGAACCACTCTTCTCCTGGACCTATCCGGTAAGGCACATCGCCAGCGGCAGCGTGAGATGAGGTGATCTCCAGCCACAGTCCCAGTTCATGCCGCTTATCCAGACCGGTACAAAGATCGATATATCGTGAATCGTACAGAACATCGTACCGAGGCAGCCAGGTGCCGAAGAGACCGTATTTATCAATCATCTCTTTAAGACCGACCG
>JAQUEL010000122.1 GCA_028685295.1 bacterium | reverse complement strand
CATCTGGGAACGCATATTGAATCCAGGGATTATTACCGCGCTCTGATGGAGGCCGAGCCCGCCTTTCTGCTGATGGTGGACATCAGGTATCCCGGTACCATACCCCTGGCCGACGGTATGTTTCCGGCCTATACGCGTAGCATTGGGGCTGTGCCCACCGTCAACGCAGCCTTTATGGATGCCTGGAGATGGAAAGCAGAGGAAGCAACAGCGGCCCGTTTGTCCGTTCGGGGAGGTATGCAGCCCGGCATCTCTCAGAACGTGATCGCCGATCTTCCCGGAACAGACCCCGAGGCCGGGTTGGTGATTATCGGCGCTCATCATGATACCCAGGCCGATTCCGTCGGCGCCGACGATAATGCGATAGGAGTGGCCGGCCTGCTTGAACTGGCGCGGGTTCTGCCTTCATTTAAGTTGAAGAGAGATATCAGGCTGATCAGCTTTGGGACGGAGGAACAGCTATCGGTCGGCAGCGCTGCTTATGTGAGACGGCACCGGCAGGAGATGGAAGAGAGAGGACTGCTGATGATCAATCTGGACAGCTACGGCTCTCTTCTGGGGTGGACCGAACTGATATGCAACGGGCCGCAGAAACTGGCCGATTACGCCTGCGGTTTCTACGAAGCGAGAGGGCAGTATGTAAAGATAAGCCGTAAAATTGAACCATATGCCGATCATTTTCCCTTTGTGGCTGCGGGCGTCTGCGGGCTGTACCTGGGGCGTAGCAATTGCCTGGGCGGCAGGTTCTTTCACCATCGGCCCGATGACAATATGAGCCGGGTATCGGTCCGGATAGCAGCAAGCCTGCTTGATTGTACCGTTGCTCTGATAAGAGATGCCTGTACGGCAAAGAGACCTTTCAAGCCGGAAATACCTCCTGAGGAGGCGCAGGCTGTAGCCGGCCTCTGGGAAGATCTCTTCGGCGGCTGGGGTTAGTGCGTATCTTTGTAAGCCTTGAGATCGTTCAGCACTTGCTCCAGCCTGTTGATCAGTAAATCCAGCTCTTTATCCGATTGCATAGCTTCATAAGCCCCCAACTTGAAGATTTCGGCATAACGGTTGCTGCCCCAATTGGATAACACCCTTATCATTAAATACTTTGTCTTAACAGGCTTGAAATAAAAATCCTGCCGGTTCGATCGTAGTTCCAAACGAAAGTTACCTACGGAAGCAAAACCCTCCCGGGGACCGGAGGTAGATACCAGTATTTCAAAGTCCTTTATCCAGCGTACATCTATATCTCTAACGAAAGCCAGCATGGACACCTTATTAATCTCTATTACCGCTTCATCCTTGAAAGCAAAGACGAGTTCCTGCGGAAAGACAGCATCAGAGCTGCTCCAGCCGCAATCAGTCTTCTTTTCGTCTATCAGGTTGGCTGCCGCCCAGGTATTATCATTATACTGGCTGGTGAAACTGATCAGCTTGCCGCCGTTGGATATATCAAGTAGATTACTGCCGCCGGAGGCGGCGAAAGCAGGAATAGATAATACTAGAGAGAGGCTTAAACAGATTAATATCTTGATTTTCGACATAACATCCGACCTCCTGAGATAATCAGATATAATACTAAATATTTACGGCCCAAATAATGCCAAACGAGCTATCTCCTAATATGTATCCGTTTATTATACTTACGGTATATAAACATCTGATTACATTATAATACAATTTACGATAAAGCGCATAGTCGCTTAGCAAACACAAACAATCGAGAGTCTTTATCGTCCTGCAGAATAGAGGGAATCAATGCAGCTGTATAGAATGTTTAAATTAAGCAAGCGAAGGATGATATTCTTATATCTATAGGATGCCTGTTATGACCGATGATTATATTAAACCTGTTCATGAGCCTGTTCTTATGCATCCCGATGACCCTCCAATAATCGTTTCTTGGGCCAGAGCTATATTCAACAATCATGCATTAACTTATCACCGAGAGGTAGAGCTGCAGTTCATAAAACAGGGCCAGGGGGCATATTTTATTCAGGATCAGAATTATGCCTTTAAGAAGAATTCTCTGGTTGTAATTCGTCCCAATGAGTTGCACAGGTTGATACCTCATCCCGGCCTGCGGCTAGAGAAATACACTGTTCTTTTCCCGGAAAATGTATTGGACGACGGAAGCAAGCTAGCTTGCTTCCCTACGGATTTTCCGCGGCACATCGGTTTGTCGGAACGGGATGCTACGGATGTAGAGATAATTCTCAGAAGTATAGAAGCAGAGAGAAGGTACCGCCGATCTTACTGGCTGGAGGTGATAAAGGCGGATTTGAAAAAGCTCATCCTGTTTATAAGAAGAAATCGTATTCAAGATAACGAGGATGCGCTGGAACCTGAGAATCAATTGGTGAAGGAAATAGTAAGTTATATAGAAATAAACTTTGCACAGGACCTCACGCTTAATTCCTTATCCGAGATATTCTCTCTGTCACCCAGCTATCTATCACGTCTTTTTAAAAGGAGTACGGGCTTGAACCTGAAGCATTACGTTCTTCAGAGGCGTATCATTGAGGCAAAACGTTTATTGGAGAATGACCCCATGCTCAAGATATCCGCAATGCCGCAGATGGTCGGCTTCAACGATTTTCCGGTATTCAATCATAATTTCAAACAGATTGCCGGGCTTACGCCTTCTGCCTATCGCAAGGTTATGAATAAGCATAATGAATAATATTGCGTATTCTAAAAATAGCTGCAGAGCGGATTTAATATGCGAACGGCGTAAAATTACAAGAGGACAAAAAACTGTATCATATGAGCAAGTAACCATATTGCTATCTTATAACTGCGATAATATTATATAACTGTGATAAGCAGCTCAGGGGCTGAATAACAAAAGGCAGGGGGTAAAAAATTGTCTAAGAAAAAGGGGTTTACCCTTATTGAACTTTTAGTCGTTATTGCTATAATCGCTCTGTT
>JAQUEL010000060.1 GCA_028685295.1 bacterium | reverse complement strand
CCGCATGATTTAGGCGTTATCGGCTATTATAATACCCCCTGGAGCCAGGCACTCATTCCTTCACTTTCTTCAGTCTCCATAGAAGAGACTATGATTGCTGATGAAACCGTTCGCGTAATTAATGAAGGAAAACGGCAGGAAGTTTATATCGAACCCAAGCTGATTATACGTAGCTCGACAGGTATAAATCAATGAAGCCCCATATTCGTCGTTTAATGATAAATATTTAGAAAAGGAGGCCGCAAGTTGGAATGCGACAATAAGAAGGGATTTACACTTATTGAACTTATAGTAGTAATTACCATAATAGCACTTCTATCATCAATACTTTTTCCAGTGTTTGCTAAAGCTCGAAGTAAAGCTGCACAGGCAACATGTGCTAATAATTTAAAGCAACTGGGCGCCGCGTTTCACATGTATGCTCAGGATTGGGATGGCGCGGGAGTTTTGAATTACCGTGCCGAGGATAAAAAATCCTGGCCGTTCCTGTTGGCACCCTATATCGACGTAAAGCAGCAGCAGAATCCAGCATTGCCCATTAATGAGGTCTCAAGGGTATACTTTTGCCCGGCCCTTTATGCCAAGGGATTCTTGTACGCAGTGAGCCATGCATCGAAATCGAATTACTCTTACAATCAAAGGCTTGCAAATTACAATATCGATACTGTTCGCAATTCCAGCCAAACGATCCTTTTGGTTGATTCAAAAATCACTGCGGCTGGAAATGCGGAGCGTGGATTTGGCAGCAGTTGGAGTACCGCCAATTATTACAACATAATGTCTCTCCCACATAATGACGGCGGCAATGTGGTTTGTCTTGATAATCACCTGGAGTTTATAAAAGTTTCAGCTATAGAGCCAGCTTTTTTCGAAAGCCTTAGTATACACGCTGGCGTGCCCCAAGGCGTGATTCCGACGGATAGAAGAGAGCCTAAAGGTAGTTAGGCTTTGCTGAAAATTATATTATGTCCCGTGGTGTAACTTATATGCGTAAACCAGGAGCGGAGGAGGATATTAACCAATGAAGCGGTTCATAACTCTTTTTAAAACTATATGCCTGCTCGGCTTATTAGCAATTGAGGGAATGATCTCTCTTTTACTGATTACTCCTGTTGATGCGGGTGTAAAAGTAGAGTTTTATCGAAGGGCCGGATCATTTTTAGCTGAAACACCTCGCACGCAATTCACACGAGGCGAAGGCATACAACTGCAAATACTGACAGATACCAAGAATACTGGCATAGTAGATGGAACAGTTTCCTTAGCTGCTGAAACAGAAGGACAATCGGTGATTGTTTGGCAGGCAGAGAATAACCGCCGGGTGCATTCTGTCTATTTATCCACTGCCAATTTGCGGAGCGGTCAATATTCTCTGACGGCGATAATCCAAAGAGAGAAAGAGCGCTCGGTATCTTCTCCGCTGAAATTCGGCATCAACCCGTCTATAGCGGATGATTTTCCAATTTTCACTTTTGGTATAACTAAACGTAATCCATATTCCTTGGACGAGTCTAAGTCCTTGATACAGCGCTACCGGCAGGGTGGATACAATCAATTCTATTATTTTCAGGGCATAGACCTAACTCTTCGCATGTCTCCGGGTATTACCGGCTTTAGTGAGCTATGCGATTTCATGGATTATTGCCGGCAAAACAGAGTTGGCCTGGTGGCAATGCTTAACACATTTCTCTATGGTTTGCGTGATGATGATAGCAGTGCGCTGGCAGCCAGCGGTAATTTTCCCCATACCTATGTGTCCCATAAATCCATAAAAAGAATGACCAGTGTACGCCACCCGCGTTTTATTGATGAAGCGCAGAACCGTTTACGCATGCTCATGACTTTCTACAGACAATGGCCGGTTATAAGGGGTATTAATTTAGATGATGAACCGAGCGCCACCTTTTATAACGTTTATGGTGCAGGTCGTATGGATAAAGCTCCCGAAGGATCGAAGTGGTGGGGCAACGGCGATTACAATCCGTATAATGTATCCCTATTCAAAAAGAAATACTCCATTGACCCTCCGCGCTATAGCCTTGCTTCTGAAGTGCATGCTAAATATCCGGCAGGCAGCGTAATTTCTCATCGGGACCCATGGCTTTTATGGATGGAATTCACCGGCGGATCAATGGGAGATTATTATGCAAAGATAGTGCCGCTGATAAAAAATATGGCGCCCGTATTACCTGTGTTCAATCAGCCATTTTTAGGTCATGCCAGCAGCTTTCAAGGTGGAGAGAAGCAAAGCATGTTTAAGAACCTGGATGTCGTTAATTTCCATTGGATTGCTACCGGACATCCCATAGAGAGTGCTGCATCAAGCGTTATACTCGCTCATTCGATCAAGGGAAACAAGCCCATTCGGGCAATGATACACTCCGCTAATTTCTTTTCTCAAAGGAGTGATCCGCCGGAAAAACAGGTTTATAATCCTGCTTACGTGATGCAACAATTCTGGAGCGCTATTGGCTTGGGCGCCAAGGGTATAGGCGATCAGGGTGAATCCGATATGTCGCGGCGCAAGGATACCTGGGAGCGCTGGACTAAGGGCTGCCAGGATGTTACTGCTATTGCGCCATTGCTCCTTAATGCAAAGCGACCTAAAAGCCCTGTGGCTCTGCTTTATAGCGTGGAAAGCGAATGGATGCAATCCGTATATCTCAATCATCCGCTAGAGTGCTGGAGACAGCATCATACTTTCGAGCTGATAGAAGCGGCTTTACAGCGGGCAAACATTCCCTTTGATATCGTTAGTACTCTGGACCTGGTCAATAACCCCAGGATGCTGAGCTCCTATCAGGCGGTAGTTTGTGCCGCCATTGATTATGCACGAGATGATGTGTATTCAGCCATGCGCAAGTCCGGAGCCCGTTTTTTCATTACGCCGGAGTCAGCCTTGAAGCTGCCTGGAGCTTATATAATGAAAGACAATTTCAATGAGCTTTACCGATTGTTTTTAGAGACCGGCATACGCGATCGGCGCTCCTACGATCATATTATTAATGAGAAAGCGATGTATTTCAGGCAACTTTTCAAGCATGTCAATCGTTCGGCTGATACAACAAGCCGGCAGATGATAGTCTTTGCTCTGGATGCTCCCGGAAGCAAGCTCGTTTTTCCGGTAAATTGCAGCCTCAATTGGATGCAGAATAGCGATCCCACGGCAGAGGTTATGGCGAAAATTCATAAAATTACCGGCCCGGATTTTAATATGCCTTCAGGTAGCGTAGAGGCAAAGGAGATAGTAGCGGATGTTTATGTGCAAGGCGGCAGGTTTGCCTACGATTTAAGAACACATAAGGAGTTGCCGGTAACCATGAATGGGAAACGTCTTTCCTTCTCGCAATCTTTGCCTGGGGGGGAGGGTACAGTCATTGCCGTTACTCCTACCAAAATTGCCGACATAAAGGTTGAGTCTGGCCCGACCCCCGGTAAGTTCCGGGTAAAGGCGATGGATAATAACAACAAGTTTCTAAATTGGGCGTTACCTGTACGGATAGATATAATAGATCCGGAAGGAAGGGTCAGCCATGAATATTCATCCTTTCAATTAATCGAAAACGGCATGTATGAAGGGTGTCTGGATTGGGCGATTAATGATCTTCCTGGTAAGTGGTGTATAACTATTACCGAGCTCGCTTCTAATCGAAAAGCCGATATTCTGCTTCAGAACAAGGATACTCGAAATGCTGCCGAAAAGTAAGAACCCGGCAATAATAAGGAAAAATCCGATGATTGTGATAGGAGGGACAAATGATGAGTAAAATGATCTCGGTTTTGTGTATAGCACTGGCGCTCGTAATGTTGACGTCGGCGACTCTTTGGGGTGCGGAGAACTGGTGGCACAATGATTGGGAATACCGGATAGGCATTAGTTTGCAAAACATTTCCCAGGTGAATTTAACTGCCCAGCCAGTAATCATCAGCGGAAAGGATTTTCTGCAAAAAATCGGCATAAAGGATTCAGATGAAAGCTTCAACTGGCCCGATGAGGAAAATAAGGCTGCAGGCATATCAATCTCTTCTTTAAGACTTGTAGAGAAAGGCAATGAACTTCCCCTTCAGGTAGATAAAAGAGATAGCGCGGGGTTCTTTATAAAGAGAGCCGAAGATTTTCTGGAACAAGATGATGAAATAGTTTTTATGGTTGATATTCCTGCCGGGCAGCAGGCAAATTATTATATATATTTCTCTCATAAGCCCAAGACAGCGCCGAATTATAAAAGCGATATAAGGATACAGCCCTTAGGCTCAAAGAATAACCTAGGCACATTACAGGCAGGCAATTCAAGGCTCAGTTTTACAATCAAAGGCCCCAGAAGCGATGCAGCACTTGATCCGAATAAAGTTAGTATAAGTAACTATTGCTGCGGAAGCATGACCCAGTTGAGATTGTTGGGCGAGGATGCAGTATATCAGATGCTCTATCCCACGCATAGATTTGATCAAATTATCCCTGGCACAGGCGGAAGTAAGAATATTCCGTTCTCTTTGCCGCAGGTAGTAGTGGATGGACCTGTACGCAAGGTAATCGAAGTAACGCTCGTCAGCCAAGATGATCAGAATGCAACTTCTGGCAATGAACATCGAGAAACGCGCTACTTCTCTATCTATCAGGGAAGCAGACGAATTGATTTTAGCAATATTTTTAATTACAAAGTCCGGCCTAAATATAATCCTCGTTATGTAGCAGGAGGAGCATTCAATATGGAGCATTCCCTAATTGTACCGATTGATGGTATGTTAAAAGAGATCAACATTAGCGAGATAGATCTCAAAAAAACCGGTAATCAGGTGTATTACACTATGGATGCACCACAGGAAGGATGGTTTGCCTGGTTAAATAGAGACAATAAGATAGGGATGGCTACTTTTTTTGATCCCACACTTTTTTCAGCACATATCCTTCAGCGAAACCCTCAGGATAATCTGGGTAAATACTGGGGCAGTCCGGATAATCGGCTGACAGCTGTCCGCGACGCTTCTTGGGCAAGGTTAACATTCTTTGCTATAACCAGTGCACAGGAAGTAAAACCTTTCTACGAATTTTGGAAGAATTCAGGAATAACCTTCATGCAAATAGAGAAGGCGGATAGTTAAATGAACTGCAAAGCTTTTGCGTTAGTATTCCTGGCGATATTTCTATTGCTGCTAATCGGCCAGGCGCAAGCTGCTGTAAGTGGAATAGCGGTAGTCAGCCATTTGGATAGAGTATCAAAGGAGACCTATCAAAGCATATTGAATAGCCCTGAAACAGGTTACGTTATGACCACGCTGAGGATCGGTCAGGAGAAGGGCCTGGCCACAGAGCGTATAGCCGAGCTGGCTGCGCACGGCAAGAAGATTGTGTTGCAGCTTTTTTGGGGCCCTGGCGGCAGATATAACTGGTCTTACCATAGCCTTGTCGCAATCCCCTTTGAGAAAGAAGTAAGAGCCGATCTCTTTGCTGGTATAGATAAGACCATCGAGGCGGTATGCTCTGAGAATATATATGCCGTGCATCTGCTGGAAGAGATGGGATGGTTTGGTATAGATATCTGCCATGCCGGGGATTGGCACCTTAACAAATATGGTATTCTGAGTGGAGCGCAAGATTGCACTCTATACGCTATCTGGAAAGCATCAAAGGATTGCAAGTGGAGTCCTGCAGCGCCCAATATTGCAAGACAAAATGCAACTTTCCAACGCATGACCGGGCTGGATATGAAATCATCATCCAGCTGGGATTTTGAAGAACGTTATATCTTTGATCGCTGGTGCCGCCAGGTAAGCGCTATGGCTGAAATGGCTTTCTTTGAGCATATCAAAAATAAGTATCCAGGAATAAAGTGCTTTACCTGGCATGTTATCAGGCAGGAACAGAACCCTCTGAAAAGTTCGGAGGCTTCTTTGATGGCCACCTGTATAGATGGGGCTGTATTCAATCCATATTCATCATTGCTCTCCTGCTATTATGGGTCTTTCGGGCCGGCGCTCACGCTCTATCCCAATAAGGAAATCATAGGCGTGATGTGGGGGGGCTTTGACAGCAAAAATTATCGGCATGCAAGAATGACGATGGCCTATCTTTCCGGGAGCAAGGGTCTAGGTTTTTGGGAGGGTAACAAAACTATAAGGGGTGAAGGCGACGGTGCCTATTCCGATCTTTATCCATGGCCCGCCGGTGGCCAGGCCATGGATTACAAAGTGCCGGAGATATGGAAATTGAACACCGCTATCTTCAAAAAGCTCAGCCATCTGCCGCGTTTTGATCGTAGCCATAGCCGTATACTGCTTTTGGGTGAAACTGAAGGAGGTCCGCATACCATAATAAATGCTTTCAGCGGTTACAAATCTATTGACATAGTCCCGCCCGGTTATGAACAGATGATCCGTTTGCTTGATTATGACCTGGTTATAGGACATCTTAACAGTTTCAGCGATTATAATTATTGGCAGAATAAATATGGTATGCCCGGGCCTGGCCTGGACATGCGAAAAACTGAGGAGTATGTTAAGAACGGTGGCTTGTTATTGCTTTCGGGCGGTGCAATACCGCAAGACGGCAAACTTTTCCTCAACAAATATCTTTTTAGCACAAAAAAGCTTCAGGATATCGAGCTTAGATATAAGCCTGAGCCGGTGCTTGGTAAGAAACTGAATCTGGAAGCCTCTTACGCCTTGGAACTGCTACAGAGAACTGTAAAAGTGACCAAAGCAGAGAACATACAGGGCGACCAGTTCGGATATCTTATCTCTCATGGCAAAGGATATGTCTATTACTTCCCATTGTATCGGAACCGACGGGAGAAAAATGAGCAGTCTTTACAGGATTACCGTACTCTTCTCAGGGATCTCTCCCGCGGGCTACTGGAGCTTGCTGGTAAAAAAAGTGTAGCTGATAAGTTTGTCTGTCCTAAAGGATATGATTTTATGGAAGTCGAAAATAAAAGCGGCAGCATTAAATGCTATATCTGGTTCGGTGGTCCGGAGTTTCAGGTTAAGGGCCGGGATGTTCTTAGCGGTGATAAAGACCCGGTGTTCGGCCCCGCACGTCGGGGGGGTATTGTTGTTAGAGAGTAAGTATCGGATTTAATTGTTAAATTTTGCTGAAGAGCGCAAAAATTCATATAGAGAGCGCAAGAAATCGAATTGTTTATATAGCGGCCTTTTGATAGCATTTAGCATAAGAGATGTATATTTAAAGAATGGAAGAGAAGATGCTTGCAAAGAGCAAGGTATGAAAAACAGGAGGATTCTGAAGCTATGGAAATGAACACCGATAAGGAATTATTTAAGCTGGCCATATATGGCGGTGCAAAGGTCAGGACCAGGCCATGGCCCGGCCGTGGCCTGCTGGGAGAAGATGAGAGAGCGGCCGTCAACGCCCTCTTTGATGAAGCTATAGCCACAGGCAACGCCTTCGGCTATAACGGGCCCGAGGAAGAGGCCTACTGTCGTGAGTTCGCCAGCTATATGGGAGGCGGCTATGCCGATGCCGTCAACTCCGGCACTACAGCCGTCTATACAGCCCTGCGCGCCGTTAATCCTGAACCCTTTACTGAGGTTATAGTCAGCCCCATCACCGATCCCGGCGGCATGATGCCCATAGTGATGTGTAACTGCATACCCGTGATAGCCGATACCGCCCCCGGCAGCTACAACACAGGGCCGGAGCAGGTAGCGGAGCTGATATCCCCTTTAACCGGCGCCATCATAGTGGCTCATATCGGAGGCGAGCCCGCTGATATGGAAGGCATTATGGCCGTAGCTCGCAAGCACGGCATACCCGTGATAGAAGACTGTGCCCAGGCCCATGGAGCCACGCTCAATGGACGGAAGGTGGGCACATTCGGAGATATAGCCGCCTTCTCCACCATGTTCGGCAAGCACCACTGTACCGGAGGACAGGGCGGTATGGTCTATACCCGGAGTGAGAAGCTCTATCAGAGAAGCAGATGGTGCTCGGACAGGGGCAAGCCCTTTGGTCTGCCTGCAGGGAGCACCAACTGCGTAGGCGCCCTCAACCTTAATCTTAACGACCTGTCGGCAGCCATAGGCAGAGTACAGTTAAGGAAGCTGCCCAATATAATCAAACGTCGTCAATATGTGGCTGCCAGGATAGGAGAAGGCATAGAGCAGCTGAAGCTGGTAACAGCACCCGATATACTATCCGGAGCAGAATCAAGCTACTGGTTTATGCGGTTGGAGTTTAACAGCGATTCCGCTAGCTGCAATAAAGAGAGCTACTGCAAAGCTCTGCAGGAAGAAGGAATACCGATAGCCGTCAGTTACCGTCATTTGCCTCACACCATGGAATGGTTCACCAAGAGACAGGTATTCGGCAGCAACGGCCATCCCTGGACATCGCCTCACTATACCGGCGATGCCGACAGAGCCTTCACCTGCCCCAATGCCGTAGCCGTTACGGATAAGCAGTTCAATCTTTCCGTCCATGAAGGATGGGGAGAGGAGGAGATTACCGATACCTTAAAGGCCTTCAATAAAGTGGAGGAAGTTCTGACAAAATAAGCGTATTTATGATTGCCTCGGATTTTGCGGGAATATTAGATGCAAATTGCTCTCAGTAAACCCAAGCGAAGAGCAGGGAGGAAGAGACCTTGGATGCAAATAAAAAATGGTGGGAAAAGCCGGTACGTATGCTACGTGTAGACTATGCGCCGAATTTTGCCGCCATCAAGGAAGAAGATCTCGATGCTTTGGCCAGAAGCAGGCGGGAGGACTGGCAGATCAACTGCGAATGGATCGTGGGTACACCGGGATTTACCGGCGGGGGGTATTGTACTACCTTCAAGGCCACAGGATATGAGCTTTGTACAGGTTTTGAAAACTTCGATTATCTGCGTAGTTATACTCCCTATGCACATAAGTACAGCATCAAGGTTATAGCCTACCTGAATATGCATTGGTATCCATATGAGTTTGCCGAAGCACATCCTGGATGGGAGCAGATAACCGGCAATGGGCAAAGTTACGGCAGGGTAAATCCACTTTACGGGAACGGCACCACTTTCTGTGTTAATAGCCCCTGGCGGGAGTGGGCCTTTGGCCTGATGCAGGAAGCTATGAAGACGGGTATCGATGGTATATTCCTTGATGGTCCGGTCATTTTCCCAGACTGTTGTTGCTGCTCTTCCTGCCAACAGAAGTTTCAGATGCAGTATGGCCAGGCCATACCAGAAGAGGATTGGATGAATCCAATCTGGAAAAGCTTCCTGGAGTTTCGAGAAGATTCTCTGGCCGGCTTTCTTTCCGATGCCCAAAAAAGGGTACAGGAGATATCTCCTGATGGAGTTATCTTTCTGAATGCCGGCAGCTGGGGGCCGGGAGGATGGAGAATAGCCAGAGATATCCAGAAAACAGGCCCTTTCCAGAATTTCAATGGTGCCGAAGCCTTCTTCCACTATGGAAAATACCAGAACATATATGGTGCTCTGATGACCGGTAAATATCTAAGAGCCGGGAACAAGCCGGCTGTAGTCTTTACTCACTATATGAACGGCAAATGGCATTATCTCAATCTGCCGCCAGGAGAAGTCAAGCTGGCCCTGGCGCAAACAGCAGCTGCTGGGACCAATCCCTGGTGGGCCCTGATAAATTCATCGCTGGCAAGCCAGCCTCAAAGCAACGAGCCGATTAGAGATATGTGCAGTCTATTGGAAAAGCATGAAGAATACTTGATCGATGCGGAAAGCCAGGCGGAAGTAGGGTTACTGTTCTCAACCCAAACTAATCGCAATTATTTGTCCCGAATAGAGGCATTATATGAGATAACAGAATCCGGTAAGGAAGAAAATTTGATCGTAAATATGGAAACAGAGAGGAAGGTAGATTGGCCGGCACGAAAGAAACAATGCGAAGAGCTGCTGCACTCAGCCTATTTAGGTTACTTTCATGCACTGACAAGGGCGCACATCCCCTTCGATATCCTCCTGGACCAGGATCTTATAACTGAAAGGCTTTCCCGGTATAAAACTCTTATTCTGGTTGATGCCGCCTGCTTAAAAGAAGCAGCTGCGGCAGCCATAAAAGAATTCGTGCAACAGGGCGGAAATTTGCTGGCTTCCTTTGAAGCCGGTCTCTATGATGACCAGGGTGATCCAATCACCGCCCTACAGGAAGTAATAGGAATAGATAAAGTCGATGGGCTCTTCCCGGTAACTATGGGAGAGAATTATCTGCATATAAACAACGGACATCTGGGGTATGGACAGGGAAGCCTGATCGAAAGAGGCGCATATGTATTAAGAGTGCAAGCCGCAAACGATACCGAAACACCTGCCCGCTATCTGGAACCGATAGATAAAGTATATTCCCCACTCAAAGGGATCTCCTCCTATCCTGCCGTGATAATCCATAAATACGGTTTGGGAAAGGCAGCATACTTTCCTGAAGCCATAGGGCATTTCTTTTGGGAAACAGGCATGATAAGCGCTGAAGACCGAATCAGCCGCATGGTAAGAGAACTAAATGGCCCCTCGATAATAGAGGCAGAGGCTCCAAAGACATTGAGCCTGGAAATATACAAACAGAGGAAAAGGAACAGGATAATAATCCATTTGGTCAATAATACGGTAGATAGCCGGCCCGTCAACCAATTTCTGCCATTGAGCGAAGTAAGGTTAATCTTAAATCTCAGCGAAAAACCGCGCAAAGTTTATTCCCTGATAGAAAATAATGATTTGGAAAGCTGCACCAAGGAAGGAGCTTTTCATATAAAAGTGCCTCGTCTATCCATTTACGATATAATTGTGCTGGATATGTGAGTAAGTAAATTTTTTAGATATATAAGCAAGGCCCGAAGAGAGTATATTACTTGGAAATCAATCCCACGCTTGCTTTATTTTGCCTTGCAGACATAGCACAAGTTAAAAGAAGCCTTTGCTTTGCGTAATAGCGATAAGAGGTTATTCAGTGTACCGTGGAGAATATTTTAAATGAACGGAGGCTTTTGAGCACCAATCTGATTGGTGCCATTTTTGAATTCGAAGGATATTGGATGTTATAAATGTTATTGGATAATATAAATACTCCGATAAATACTCCGATCTTTAAATCGTCGGTAGAGTGCCCTGTAAAGATATTATATGTTAAAGGAACACCTCCGCTATCAAGTTCGCTGGCATACCATTCTGAGATGGAAATACAGTATATCAAAAGAGGACAGGGAGCGTATTTTATCCATAATAACAACTATCCGTTTCAAAAGAACTCTCTGTTGGTTATAAAGCCTAATTATATACACCGTATAGATAACGAGCTCTCTTTGTATGTTGAAAAGTACTCTTTTTGTTTTGATATTAATTTTTTAAAGGAAAGAAATCATTTAGCCGATCTACCAGAGGATTTCCCTTGCCTGCTGGAATTGACGGAACAAGAAGCAACGGTGATGGAGGTTATTATCAGGAATATAATTAAAGAAAAGGAGAGCGGACAACCTTACTGGGTAGAGGTGATCTGCAGTGAACTGATACGATTTATTCTTCTGATTAGACGGGCTGCTTTACGCTATGAACCACAAAAGCAGACAAGCCCTCTAATTAATGAGATTATTCGTTATATTGAAATTAACTTCAGGCAGGAATTGACGCTGGGACAGATAGCCGAGCGTTTTGCTGTTTCTTCGAGTCACTTATCCAGGCAGTTTAAAAGATGCAGCGGCTTGAACTTCAAACAATATTTAACCGAACGCCGGATAGCTGAAGCCAAAAGATTGCTACAAGATGAACCGAAACGCAAAGTCAGTGCTATCGCCCAGGATGTGGGACAGCCTGATTTTGCTCTGTTCAACCGGAGCTTTAAAATAGTTACCGGCCTTACTCCTTCAGAATACCGCAAATTATCATACCGCCAGATCAAATAATCGCATTGCCGCTAATAATGTGATCAGTTATTATATAGAAGAAGATACAAACCATAAAAACTGATTTAGTTGTAAAGAAAGCGCATTATAAACCAAGCTATAGAAAAGCTAATCTTCAGACCAGGCTCGAATGGCAGAAATATATACGCCAAAAGAACAAATAATAATATGATTATAGGGACTCAGACTGCTTAATAATAATGGTATGTTGTTAGGTTTTGTAGGAATAGCTGTTGCGACTATCAGCCAGGGCAAGGGAGATATATTTATGCAGAGCTCCAGCCATGGTGGGGATATTTTGGCATTGGCTTCAGGCATATGCTGGGCAATATATACAGTGCTGGGAAGGAGATCCAGTATAAAATATGGAGGCTGGCTCAGCGGCTCGGTGGCAATTATAACAGGGAGCATATTGCTTTTGTTACTGATTGCGATGCTGAGAATCCCTGTTGTATTAGATAAATCTTTATCCTTTTGGTTGTATGCATTATATATGGGTATATTCCCTACAGGATTAGCA